>ONGS01000273.1 GCA_900317395.1 uncultured Eubacteriales bacterium
TAATTGTGCGGAAAATAGAAGCAATAATCGTTCCGAGCAACGCTCCCGGGATTCCCCAGAGAATAACGCCGACAAAAGTTACCGCCAAATTAATTAGTGCTTCATAAATTGCATACTTTTGTGTTTTTTCAAAATGTCCCGCGAATGTGATCGTTGAATTAGCCGCTGTGCGTCCGTGCGTCAGCAATGGAATCAGGACAAAAAGAAGCGGATAAATCTTATTAAAATAGTCAATATCTGTTACTTTTCCCATATACAGTCTCATAAACGGCATCAGAGACAAATAAACTGTAGACATGACTGAATAAACAACAACAAGATGGAAAATTTCCAAAGCGTGATATATTTTTAGGTACTTTTCCCGAGCCGTTGAATACATTTGGCCAAGATAAAAATCGAAGCCTGAAGAGATCTGTTGAACAACTGAAAAGGCAGTTGAAACGATCATATTATATAGCGTATATACACTTACAATTCTCAGATCCTGCGTTAGGAAAGTCAAAAGTAAAACATCTGTGCTGCTAAATACCAGATATGAGATTTGATGAACCAGTACAGAGTTCTTTTGGGATATTGCATCAAAGTCAGGTGGTGCTTTCAGATTAAGAAGACGATAGTGTTTATGAATATAAAGATGAAACAGTGTCGCCCGAATCACGCTGACCAAAAACGCGGAAATCTGAACCGACAGAACATTGTAACCGCAAAGCAAAAGAACAACTTTAAAGACGCTGATCAAAATATTACAAAAAGTATTTATGCTAGTTGTAACATATGTATATCCTTCCACTTGCATCAGCTGGATATACTTTCCCTGGTAAAAGAAATTGATGCAGCCACCTATGCCTCCGAAAAAAATAATGGCAGCGACATAAAAATAGGGCAAACTGATATGAACAGCCAGTGGGTATAGCAATGCTACCGCAGTCACACCGGCGGCATAAAGCAATCCAGTGCGATTATAGAAAACTCTTGTTGCAGACAGGATACCTTCAATTTTTTTCTCGTCTTTGTTCGCTACAGGTCCATAAAGCGCTTGAAGAGAAGCGTACCCTACACCAGCTTCGAAAAGAGAAAAATACGTAAATATCTGCGTAAAAGAATGTAGTAAGCCATTGATTTCAGAACCATAATTTTCGATAACTAGTTTAGGGGTAAGAAATGCAAAAATAATGGTCGCTAGATGACCAAATACACCCGTAAAAATATTATAGATACCGTGCTTTGCTATTTTCATATTATTTGATCCACAACTGTACCTTTGACTTTAGCGCACGTTTGATTTTATACAAAACATACCGTTCAATCTGACTATTGCCCAACGCTGATATTTCTTTCCAATCGCAATCAGAAAAGCCGTCTTCTTTTCTGAATTGACGAATCATAACAGGAAGTTGAAAAGGTTCGATTACTTTCTTGATTTTTCTGCCAACTAACCAAAGACTTCTTTTAGGACAAGTCATAATCATATTGGTTAGTCCTAGGTCGACAAGGAAGACTGAATAATAATTAAGTGCAAATAGCATTTTGTTCTCTTCGTATTCTGTAAACCGATCTTTCAGCCAAGAAAGCAGAATAGAACTATCCGTGAAAAAAGAACTCTTAAACACTTTTGACATTGAATTGGGTAAAACGCGATAATGATAAGGATGAAACTCGTTGTCTATTACAACACATTTTGAACATGCGATAGCTGGATATGTCACTGCGGCATCTTCACCTAAAGCGATTCGATCGTCAACAAACGGCAAGATTTTTTGGATAATCTCCCTTTTAATTACCTTATTCCACAAAGCCGGAATGATACCTGGGATATAATAATCACCTGAATAAATCGCGTTTTCTTTTAATTGATTAACAGATGAATCGCAATAGACGCCCGAAAGAAAAGCGTTTTGCAATATTTTTGATTGTCCGCCTTCTTCAGAAATATATCCTGTGATCATAATATCTGGGTCGTATTTTAAATACTTATCAAACAAGTAAGAGTACATGTCTGTATCGATCCAATCATCTGCATCAATGAAGGAAATATATCTCCCTTTTGCTTTTTCCAATCCATTTTTTCTTGCGCTCTGCGCGCCACCGTTTTCTTTATGAATTACACGAACGCGAAAATCTTTTTCTGCAAAGACGTCACATATTTCAGCGCATGCATCCGGAGATCCATCATCTACTAAAATCAGTTCAAAATCAGTAAATGTCTGATTTAGAATCGACTCAACGCACTGTTTGATATATTTTTCAGCTTTATAAATCGGAATAATAACACTCAGTGCAGGCATCATTTTCTCCTTAAGATTGTTGGTTTCCCAATAATACACTATTGAAAACTTCGCTCATGTTTTTACAAAATGCTTTCTCTCCGAACAATTCAATGATTCTGTTTCGGATTTGCAAAGAATCAAATGTAAGCTTGTTTTCCAAGAAAAGCTTTAGTGTTTCCGCGAATTGATCTACTTCTATTATTGGGAAAACCCGACCTATTTCGTCCGTCACATAGTCCTCCACGCCGCCACAGCGTGTTGTAAATATAGGAAGGCCACAGCAAGCTGCCTCCATCGCAGAAACAGGTTGTCCTTCCTGTATAGAAGTCATTACGAAAGCATCTGCCCTATGGTAGCATTCCGCAATATGCGTGTGCGGTACTTCAGGAACGAGTTCTACGCGGTCTGCAATTTTAGATCGCATGATTTTCTCTTCAAATGTTTCCTTATTATCTGAATACCCTTTGTTAGCTGCATAGCCTACGATCATAACCCGAAATGGTATCTCTGTAATCTCTACCAATTTTTCCATTACTCGGATAAAAAGATCGTAGTTTTTGTAATAAGAGTTGGCTGCGACGATAATGAATGACTTAATATGGTCTCTTGGCAGTTCTGGTTTTAAAGAAAACTGTGATTCTATAACCATATTACCAACATACCAGGTTTTCGGCAAGCGAACATTCTGAAGCATGATTTGTCGAATTTTATCATTACTGATTGCCAAAAAAGCATCCGCTTTTTCCATGGAGTCTTTTACAAATCCGTCTAAAACGCTCCCTGGCCAAGGAAATGGCCCGTGTTCACTGATAACATACGGTTTTTTTAGTTGTTCTGCAGCAAGTCTGACTAACCCAGCTTCTGTTTGAGCATCCACGCAGTAAAAGACATCTAGCTTTTCTGCGGAGAAGTATGGAACAATTTTAGCAATTATTTTTTTCCTATAACGATAACGGTAAGTTGTGCTCGCGTTAGATATGTTTATCCTCTGCCGGCCTGAAAGTCTTCTTCTTATAGTCGAGAAGAAATCCGCTATATAAACCCATATAGGAACAGCTACATTTATGTTGTATTCTTTTGTATTTACTTCCCTGTTGCTTTTGGAAATAAAAAAAGAACCTCCAAAAAGGTGAACGTGCTCATGAAAATGGAACACTAAAAAATCAAATTCCTCACGAAGTGCGAACGCCTGTTCTTTAAAAAAGACTCCATTATAGGGGTTTTCTTTAGTAGGGTACCAGTTTGTAATTAGGCCAATCGTTCTTCTCATTATTTTATCCCATCCTCAGCAATGATTATTGCCTGCTTGTGGCATACCATTTCAAATCATTATCGGCTCCATAATCAGCAAAAATTTCAGCTGGAATATCTTCTCTTTCCACAAAACCGTGTTTGTTATAAAAGCGACATGCGCGTATATTGTGCGCAGAAACACACCAATAAATCCTGCGCAGACCATATTCCTCAAAGCCAATTTGGAGAATATGCTCCATCCCGTACCACGCATATCCTTGACCCATTGCTTCTCTTCGAATCGCAATGGCAAACTCCGCATCGCCTTTATCTGTGGAAATGGACTTGAGACTCACCGTTCCCATGTATTCATCCTCATCATTCGCAATGGCAAGATGCAAATTTTCAAAATCCTCTAAGCTCTGAGCAATAAAGCGCTCGCAGTCCTCCAAGGTTTTCTCCTTGAAATTAGCCTGCATAAACTCGACAACGGAGGCATCATGCATCCATTCCATCATTAGTGGCGCGTCTTTTCTTTCCAGTTTCCGTAATTTCATATTAATCAATCATCCTTCCGTTCCGTAGGACGGTAGCTTTTGCTCCAAAGCTGCAAAGGCTTTACACGTAATGGCTGTATAGACAATGTCAACGACCCAGCAGAGCAGATAGATTCCGATCACGCTCACAAGCAAATGTATCAGCATAAGTGGTGCAGACTTTGTGGAAGCTACCGCAGCGCCGACTCGCACAACAAGCGGGATGTTCAACAAATAACAGGTAAAGCTGCTCTTTGCAAGGATGTTGACAATCTTACTCTGAAAGTTAATCTTCAATGCAGCAAGGAAAAGAAAAACGGCTTCCAAAATCAGAATCGGATTGCAGTATGCCCAGGCTACAGAGGCGTCTGCAAAGCTCCACAGCCAGACAAGCAGCGTGCATAGCGCATATCCGCCCAGGCACAAAGGCAAGGACAATCTCTTCGGAGGCTCAGACAGCCTGAGACAAGCGCCAATGCAATATACTAGCAAAAAATTTACAACTGTATAGCCAGACTGTCCTCCATGCAGGGCGACCGGACTCATTCCCATCAATTCCCTGCCTGCCATTCTTTCTAACACATCAACAGCGCATTGATAAAGCGAGAACACTCCAAAGAGCAACAGCAACAAACGCTTCAACTCACTTCTGGACAATTCACCCAACAGCTTGTGAAGATATGGGCTCAGCAAATAGAGAACAAGATAAAATGTCACATAGTAGTTCAATGGTAACAGTGACGCAAGCAAAGAACGCAAACGTATGTTGTGCCCATGGATGCCGCTCAGGATATTCGTTGCGAGCTGAAACCCGATCACTTGTGCCAACAAACGAATCGCCTTTGCCACGCTGACAGATTTGCGAGTGCAGGAGAAATAGCCTGAAATTAGTAGAAAAATATTGACTGATACAGCCGTTGCAGATTCAAGCAAGCTCAAAACTCCGTAATTTAACCCCTGTGCGCTGGACAATGCACCGCCGTAGTAGTTGTAGTGCAGCACAATCACGCCGCATGCGGCCAGAATCCGCAGCAATTCAACGCCTGATTCTCTTTCCAGTTTTTTCTCTGTTGCTATTATCGGTTTCAATTCACTCATACTTCAAATCCGTTCACGGCATCAATAACATACTGTACTTCTTCGTCCGTCATGCCGTAGTACATGGGAAGGCTCAGTTCGGTGGCGCTGATCTCCTCCGCAATGGGAAGTGCGCCTTTTTCGATGCCAAGATCACGATAGCACTCCTGCAGATGCATCGGGATCGGATAGTGCTTGTTGGTGCCGATTTCCCGCTCATTCAAATATGCCTCAAGCTCTGCGCGCTCACGGCAGCGAATGCCGAAAATATGCCACACAGGAACACTTTCCTCAATCACATATGGCAGCACAACTGCGGGGTTCTTGATTTCTGTGAGATAGCGAGCGGCTATCCTCCGTCGATCTGCATTTACGCGATCCAGATGCGGCAGCTTTGCATTCAGAAAAGCCGCCTGTATTTCGTCTAACCTGGAATTGTTGCCCTTGTAGATATGGTGATATTTGAAGTCGGAGCCGTAGTTTCCGAGCGCACGGATCTTCGCGGCAAGCTCTGCGTTATTTGTCACCGTGGCGCCGGCATCGCCCAGCGCGCCGAGATTCTTTCCGGGATAAAAGCTAAAGCCAGAAGCATCGCCAAAGGATCCGACCTTCCGCCCCTTGTATGTCGCTCCATGCGCCTGGGCGCAATCCTCTACTACATAGAGGCCGTGTTTTCGGGCAATTGCCATGATGGGATCCATGTCACAAGCCTGGCCGTAAAGATGTACCGGCATGATGCAGCGAGTCTTTTCGGTGATTTTTTCCTCGATCCGGGTTGGGTCAAGGTTGAAGGTACGCAAATCCGGCTCTACAAAAACCGGCTTTGCCCCCACATAAGTCACAGCAAGCGCTGTGGCAATATAAGTATTTGAGGGTACGATGACCTCATCGCCCTCTCCAACGCCAAGCGCCTTAAGCGCCAACATCAATGCGTCGAGGCCATTGCCTACACCGACACAGTACTGAACACCGCAGTATGCAGCAAAGTTGTTTTCAAACGCCGTGTCTTCCTCGCCCTCAATATACCAGCTGCGCCGATAGACGCGATCGAATGCGCCTCGTAGATCTCCATCCAGCTCGCGTTCCAAAGGCAGGAAGCTAACAAAGGGTACTTTCATTTCGATTCTCCCTCCGACTGTACCATTTTCAGAAAATCCTCATAATTGCGGATGTAATCCGACTCATCATAATGCTCAGA
>ONGS01000272.1 GCA_900317395.1 uncultured Eubacteriales bacterium
CTGCCGCTTTTCGATTCTCTTTTATAAATTTTGCAATCTGATTCATTATCATCACCAATTTTATATTACACCCTATCGGTACTATTGTCAAGAGGTTTTAACTGATTTTATACCCTTTAGGGTCTTATTTTGTTTGTTCGCTTCTATTATACCCTTTCGGGTGTTGTGCTATCCTTTAAATTGAGAACAGGAAACACTGAAAAACAAAATCATAGCGAATCATCAACCGATTTACAACATTTTATGAGGGAATAAGCTCACATCCGAGAGATCTCATAAATTGTTAAACTCATAAACGCTCATATTTGAGTTATTTTTTTGCCATAACAAAAAACTCTTGACAAATTCTGTCGATCGTGTTACAATAATCTCAAAGTCAGGCAGACTCTATTTTATTTTGTCTATCGTTGTTATTTTTTGCTCATAACAAAAGAGGTGATGTAATGAAGCTGGGAGAAGTCGCTTCCGTCCGAAGCGGATTAGTTTTATCCCGAAAACTTGCACGCGATAATCCGGTGCAACGATATCGGTTACTCAATTTACGATCAATAACTCCGGAAGGATACATTGACTTAAGTCAAACTGATATATACGATGCCAAAGAAACCCTCACCGGCGAATACTTAACTCAATGTGGAGATATTGTCATTCGTCTCAGCGCTCCGTATACTGCGGTATTGATCGACGCCGAATCAGAAGGCATGGTCGTTTCATCCAACTTTGTTATCGTCAGAACAGATCCGCAGGTTCTGCTCCCCGGGTATTTATATTGGCTGCTGAACACACCAGAAGTCAAACATAAGATGTTTGAAAGCTCCAGCAGTAATATGTTAGGGGCAGTAAAACCAAAGTTTTTCTCAGAATACAAGATCACGCCGCTGCCTATATCAAAGCAGCAAACGATTGCCGCGATCAACACTTTGGCGAAATCCGAAGCAAAACTGTTGCAGCAACTTACCAAAGCAAAAGAGCAGTACTACGAAATCGTTTTACGAAACACATATGATGAATATAAAAGGAGTAATTAGTTATGACCACCAGAAATGACATTGAACGCGTATTATGGAAGGCTTGTGACAGCTTCCGCGGAAAAATAGACAGCTCACGTTACAAAGACTATATCCTGTCCATGCTTTTTGTCAAATACCTCAGTGATGTGACAAAAGAAAAGCATGACCAATATATGCAGCAATATGACGGAGATCAGCGCCGCGTCGAACGCGCAATGAGCCGTGAACGATTTGTGCTTGATAAAGAATCCACCTTCGATTATCTTTATGAAAACCGTAACGATACCGAAATCGGTCAAAAAATCAATGTCGCTCTGTCACACATCGAAGAACACAACAGCGGAAAGCTTCGTAACGTTTTCCGTGCTATCGACTTCAATTCTCAGGTTGATTTCGGCGACGTCAAAGAGAAAAACGCAACCTTACGCAATCTGTTGGAAGATTTCTCGGAACTCGATTTGAGACCGAGCCAAGTTGGTTCTGCTGATATTATCGGCGACTCCTATGAATATATGATCGCCAATTTTGCGTCGGACGCCGGCAAGAAAGGCGGAGAGTTTTTTACCCCGAGCCAAGTGTCCGAATTGGTTGCGCAGCTTGTCGCTCCTGTCGAAAACGACCGCATCTACGACCCCACCTGCGGAAGCGGCGGTCTGCTGCTGAAAGCTTACAAGAAAGTTCCCAACGGAAAGGTTGCCATCTACGGTCAGGAGCTGAACGCTCAGACATGGGCGCTGTGTACTATGAATATGTTTCTGCACGGTATTGATGACGCCCGCATCTGGCAGGGAGATACTCTCTCGAATCCGCAGAACATCGAAGACGATAAACTTATGACGTTCCAGGTAGTGGTCGCAAATCCTCCGTTCAGCTTAGACAAATGGGACAGCGGATTTTTGTCGAATGTTTCATCCGATAAAAAAAACGGCAAGAAAGAGAAGATGACTGCATCACTGGACGAGTGGAAGCGCTTTGACTGCGGCGTGCCGCCTTCGTCCAAAGGCTACTATGCGTTTGTGCTGCACATGCTGAAATGCTTAGAGGCAG
>ONGS01000271.1 GCA_900317395.1 uncultured Eubacteriales bacterium
CAAAATGATCCATTTTTCTGTAAATTATAGGCAAAATAATGCCGGTCGGAATAAACATTGCTGTATTCCCGACTACATTCCAGATCAAATCCCTTACACTGTCGTATTGAAACAACTTAACAAGAGGGATAATATTGATACGGAAAGGAAAAGCAACTTTTGCGTCAAAAATCAAAGGCTGAATATCTATGATTCATCATTGCGTAGTTCATAAAGACAAGACACTCACATTTGTGTTCCGCGATGATACTGAAATATTGATTTAGTAAACATTGTTTTATTTCTCCAATCTTATGAAAATCGCCAACCTCTATACGGAGGCTGGCGGTTTTTCTCTTTACATTTAGAACAAATGTGCTATAATTAAAGAAAGAAGGTGTTGATATGGCTAATACATTTCATCCCGGCGACACAGCATATATCGTAGACAGCGTGCGGTTTTTGCGTGAGGTAACCATTGTCCGAGTAACACGAGATTTCTGCGTTATACGATATAACGATACCCACGGCGGTATAAGAGTAAGACAGAGTCGGCTGTTTGCCGAAGGAGAGGACGCCATACAATCGATGCCACCTTCAGCGCGCCCTAAAAGGCAGAGCCATTGGGATTATTATTTTAATCACTAACAATAGATAAAGACGGAAGCCAAATAACGACTTCCGCCTTTTATTTAGGGATTATTTAACCTTTACTTTTACATATTTGACAATCTTTTTCGACTTATAATTACCGTTGCCTTTTACGGTTATAGTAACTTTAATCTTATATGTCTTGCCCTTCTTTAAGCCCTTTGCGACTGTCATTGTGCCGTTTTTGACGGTAACTTTCTTATTGTTTGTTGTATAAGTCACCTTACCCTTTGGATTCTTGACAGTTATCACTTTTTTGATAGTCGTCTTTTTCTTTGCATTGGCTTTAACTGTTGCTTTTGCAGTAACCTTGACAGGGTTTGAGGCTTTTCTGATTTCAAAGTGCTTAATAAGTGAACCTTCGTAATTCCCAATCCCCGAAATGTACACATACGCTGTTCCTGCATTCTTGTTATTTTTGTAACTGACAGTATAATCAATATCATATTTCAATTGTGTAGACCCATCAGTTATTATAATAAATTGGTTTTGTGTTTTTCCATTGTAAGTTTTATTTCCGATTCCTTTTATACTACATTCTTCTATATCTTTAATAAAACTCTCAAACCTAAAACCATTATTTTTTGCATAATATGCTGCTGCAGTAGAATTGAATCCTTTAATAGTAAAATCATCAATTTTTTCTCCACCAAACTTGTAGCCGAATGCTCTTTCACCTATATTAGCTACACTTTTGGGAATAGCAACAGTTTTAAGTTCGTAACAATCAAGAAAGGCTGAATCACCAATAGTCTTTACATTATTGTCAATTGAAATTTCAGATAGTTTATAGCAGCCACAAAACGCATTGGCTTTAATCTCATAAATATGCGCTGGTAGTGCTACGCTTGTAAGATCAAAGCAGTTATAAAATGTCGAATAATTTATATAGTACAATTTTTCAGATAACAATAGGTTTTTTAGTTGATGACAATTTGCAAACGCATGATCTCCGATAGAAACTACATTTTCAAGACCTACAATTTCTTTAAGATTATAACAGTCATTAAACGCAGATTCGTTGATGTATTTAACACCTTCTGGCAGTGTTATGGTTTTTACTGTTTTGCAACCGTTAAATGCTGACTTTCCTATTGATTTGACAGTATATTCGTTTGTATCAAATTTAATTACAGAAGGTATTACCGGATGTTCAGCTGAACCTTTATACGAAGTGATAACAATACTCTTATTGTCAAAATTACAATTATATAATCCACCTGTTGATCCGTAGATGACCGGAACTTCTCCGTTGTTACAAACAACACCCAACGATTTAATGAAATCCGATTGATAATCCGAGTCTTGTATTTTTACATTATACCACTGTTCATAAGTTCCTTTGTAGCATAATCGTCTCGTTGAATTGTTAAATTTCCAAAGAACACTATAAAAAGAGGTAGCTGATATTTCTAATATACTCTCGGGAAGAACAATTTCTTTAACAGGAGAATCAAACACAAACTTTCCAATTTTTAAAAGACTGTCGGGAAGTGTTATATTTGTGAGATTATCGCATTGATCAAATGCATGATCCTTTATAATAGTTACATTTTCTGGAATTGTTAACGACCTGAGTCCGCTATAATAAAACGTATTATCCTCAATAGAAGTTAAATTCTTAGGTAGATTAATTGCTTCAAGTTTCTTGCATATACTAAATGCACTTCTGCCGATACTGCTTATGTTGTCACCGAGTTTTATTTCAGAAAGTTCAGAACATTCTGAAAACGCATATTCTCCTATTTCCGATACACTGTCAGGAATTGTGATTTTTTCAAGTCCGGAGTTATAGAATGTTTTTTTTTCGATTTTTGTAATTCCTTCAGGCAGTTCAATTTGTTTAAGATTAGCGCACCCCGAAAATGCTCCTTTACCAATTGTATTAACGCTCGATGGCAGTATCACCTTTTTCAGTTCTGTTAAACCCCTAAAAGCGTAATCCGGGATTATTGAAACCCCATCCTCTATAATTATTGTCTTAACATCTTTTTTCCATGGGTATATGTTTGTATTATTCTGTAAAGTTTCTATTTTATTGTCGTTTTTTATATATAAAGTGTCATCTGAAATATAGCTATAAGAACATCCATCTATAGCATTGAAAGAAAAGTCGTTTGCAAATGCGTATTCCTGTGCGGTCGAATTATAATAGCCATGAATAACGAGATTAGTATTTTTGCCCAATTGTGTCGTTCCTAAAACACTGCCGGAATCAGAATCATGCCATGTTACTCCACCATCATAATATACATACCAACCTGAAGGAACGTTTTGCACATTTTCAACATAGCCGAAAGCCTTTTCCCCAATAACCGCATCTCTTGATAAAATTGTGATATTATTAAGGTGCTCACAATAAGCAAATGCATTAATGCCTATGTATCTGATTCCGTCCGGAACAGTAACAGATGTTAAAAAATCAGAATGAGAAAACGCATTGTCTTCCAATACGGTTACTTTATATCCGTCTACAGTTGAGGGAATAATACTGTCTACAACGCCTTTCTTTGCAGCACGTATAGAAACAGTGCCATCGTCAAGGACTTTGTAATTGTATCTTCCATATGTTCCGCTTGTGGGTCTTGACACTTCACTTGTTGAGGTTGGTTCTTCTATTATTTCCGGTTCTGTTGGAGGTTCGGAAAATCCTGGAGGTAAAACAGGTTCAGTAGAAGAATTATCTGTGCTCGAAGATGGAGCTTGTGTCTCGGATTGCGTAGGATTCTCAGAAAACTCTGTAGCAACAGTTGTTTCTGTACTTTCATTGGTCTGTATTGTAGACTCTGTTAGATTTTCTGTTGTTGTCTCCACAGGTGGTGTAGTTGAATTATCAAAAGCAATATAAGGATTTTTCATGGAGCTTTCTATATCAAAGCTGTTGTTTTGCACTCCATTACTATAATAAGTTGTATAGACATTATTCTCAAGAGCATTAAGTTCGTTAATTGTTAAGTCAATAACTATCATATCTGAAGCATTATTGTTTATTTCAAACTCAGCTTTAACTAGTTGACCACTTTTCTTAAAATTATATATTCCCGAATTTGTGTTATTGTCCATTCCAACGAAACTAACATTATAGGGGTTGTCATTAATACTCGACATTATTGGATTTCCATTTTTTAGTACTGGTAATTCTACGTTTTTTAGTGAAAGCATTGAATTATCATAACTAATTGAAAAAACACCATCACAAATTAAATTGGGCGTAGTCAAATAATAAGTAATAGTTACAGTCTTGCTATCGCCAGCTCCAACAATTTTATACATAGAGCCATTAACGCTTGCGGCAATACTTACACCTGCTGTCGCCGAAACAAGAATAGATGTAAGAATTGATATTAATAGTAGTGTTGATAATACTAAACAAATCATTTTTTTCATAATCAAGCCTCCTTGTATTATATAATTAATATCGATAGATTCCAAGAGAATGATATGATTCCAAGAGAACGATATAACTAATACAACTCTCTTTGCGAACAAAATTATGCCCTCATATCTTTATTTTATCACAGAGTTCGGGTTATTTTCAATAGCTTTTTCTGATTAGTTGACCGCAGACGTATATTTTTTGAAACACAAGCTTAAAACGTATAAACGAGTTAATAAGCTGACCGCATATAAATTTCAAAGCAGAAAAAACGATAATTGAAGTTAACAAGTTGACCGCATATGTAAAAAAACGTATTTCAATTTTGAAAAACGTATTTCTCCTTTCAAAAACGTATGCGTCACCCCATAAGCTGACCGCATATTGATATTAGCAAATCCTTGTATCATAGTTGTACGGACTTGCCAAAACAAAAGCACCCATTCGGGTGCTTTTTGTTTTGGTATTAAGCTAGAAATCATTAATTATACCAGCGATTTTCATCTGTATCA
>ONGS01000266.1 GCA_900317395.1 uncultured Eubacteriales bacterium
ACGACGATCCTGCTCTTTTGGCTTGGAGCATCAAGCGCGTTTTTGATGACGATGACACAGCACGTAAGCTTTCTGTAAATGGCAGAAAGCAGGCTCGCCTCACCCATGACGCCGAGAAAAACGCGCAGACATTGTTTACTATCTACCAAACGATTAGAGGAAGAAAAAATGCTGTCTAATTTTAAAATAACTTATAACAAGCTAAAATATACATTTCCTTCCTCCACTGTATTAATGTTTCATCATGTTACAGATACCCCTGAAATTAAACGAAGTATTTTGATGAGTACACAACATTTTTTGCAAGTGATTGATTCCTTTAATTGTTATTTTGATATACATAGTACAGTTTCTGAATACAGAAGTAAAAAGATAACAATATCATTCGATGATGCGCTTTTGGATGTTTATACAATCGCTTATAAAGAATTAGTAAAACGTAGTATTCCATTTACAATATTTGTTGCAAAAGACTTGTTAAATCAGAAAGGATATGTTTCTGTTAATCAATTGATAGAAATGGCAGAAAATCCATTAGTTACTATTGGCTCTCATTGTGTTACGCATACACCTATGCGCGGAAAAATGATTGATGAGCAAACTAAGGAACTTATTGAATCAAAATTGTATTTAGAAAACTTAATACAAAAAGAGATTATCGATATTGCTTATCCGTATGGGCAATGTGATAAAAACACAATAAGAATAATAAGAAAAAACAATCTATACCAGTACGGATTTTTAGCTTCTGGGGGTCCTATTAATAGTCTTTCATCATGGAATCCTATTAAGTTGCCACGTCTTCGTGTTGATGATAAAACGTTTATAAAATCTATGGAGATATTAAAACATGCCTATGAATAACAGGTTATTATCAGACTACGCTCCGATTGTGATGTTTGTCTACAACAGGGCAGACCACTTTTCTCAGACCTATGGGGCACTTGCTAAGTGTCCCGAGGCGAAAAATTCCATATTATATATTTTCTCTGACGGGGCGAAGAATGATAACGCTAAACCGCAGGTTGAACAGGTTCGGCAGGCGGCAAAGAAGTTTGCTAAACGGCGTGATTTCAGAGAAGTTATTATTACCGAGAGCCCGGAAAATAAGGGACTAGCGAAATCGATTATTGACGGAGTTACCAAGGTATTGGATCAATATGGTAGAGCAATTATCATCGAAGACGACAATCTATCTTCTCCGTATTTATTAGACTACTTTAATCGGGCTTTGATTTATTATGCTGATGACAAATCAGTGGGTGCTTTGTCTGGCTACACACCTCAGATTCAGTATCCCGATAATTATCATCACGATATTTTTTCATCCTATCGTTCCTGCAGTTGTTGTTGGTCTACATGGAATGACAGATGGCAAAATATCGATTGGAATTTAGAGCATTTTTCTGATTTTATTTCAAATAAAAAAGCGGTTAGGCGTCTATCATTAACAGGAAATGACAGGCTTATCCGCCTCTATCGTCAGACAAAAGGCAATGGTTCTTCATGGTCGGTACGCTTTGGAGCACATTTGGTTGCTAATGATATGCTGACGATTTATCCGAAGTATTCATATGTTCAAAATATCGGATGTGATGAAACGGGTACACATAGCCAAGAAAAGGACGCGGAATCAATGGCTGTTGATTTGTCACAAGCTATATCAAATCCCAAAATTGAAAAGGTTCCGTTTAATATGGAAATTCAAAAGAGTTTAAAACTGCATTATTCAAGCGGTAAGATATCCGATATCAAAAGATACTTTGCCACAAAATATATAGTATTCAAAGAAAAAAGAAAGAAAAGTGTGTGATTCAGTGGAAGATTACGGGCTGGTTAGTCTTATTATTCCTGTTTATAACGTTGAGAAATACTTAAAACAATGCATTGACAGTGTTCTGGCGCAGACTTATCAGAATATTGAAATCATTCTTGTTGATGACGGCTCAACAGATTCTTCCGGTGATATCTGTGATCAATACGAAAAAACAGATGATTGCATAAAAGTTATCCATCAAAAAAATGCAGGTTTATCTGAAGCACGTAATCACGGTATGGATTCTGTAACAGGGGATTATGTCTATTTTCTTGACAGTGATGATTGGATCCAAGAAGAAACGCTTTTTTCATTAATGCAGAGAATTCATGAAACCAATGTTGATATTGTTTTCTTTGATTCCAAAAGTTTTGAGGATTCCGATAAAGGTTATCAAATACCGCAAAGATACATTAGAAAACATGACTATCCTACAAATAATGGGTTAACGGTATTCGAGCAGATGCAGGCTAATAAAGAGTTTCACAGTGCTGTACAGTTGATGCTTTTTAGAAAGTCATTTTTGGACAAATCCAATATTCGTTTTTACCCCGGTATTTTATATGAGGATATGCTCTTTACTTTTGAAGCGTTAACGAAAGCGGAAAAAGTTGCACAATTTAAAGAAGCTTTCTATCAACGCCGTTACAGGAGT
>ONGS01000265.1 GCA_900317395.1 uncultured Eubacteriales bacterium
ACAACGGCAATCAGTTTTCTGGCGTTTGCACTCATTTATGTGATTGTGTATAAAATCACCTCCAACGCCTATTATCATATTGTGAGCGAGGCAAAAGAGAAATAATATTTGATTATAACTCCTAAATTAATGATCCCCTCAAAAAGGGAAAAACACGCAGATATTAAAATTGTCTGCGTGTTTCTCTGTTTATTTTTATGAAAATTAGCCGTTGATTTCGATTGACATTATATTAATGATAGAGTAAAATATTAATTGTAAGTTTTTGTTGAATGATTAAGTCAAGGGGTCAGATATATGAATACGTATTTGAGAAGAACATGGGCTGAAGTCGATGTTGATGCAGTGAAGCATAATTTTAAGATGATCAGAAAAGCCGCAGACGAAAATGCCGAAATTATGTGTGTGATAAAGGCGGACGGTTATGGTCACGGGGCAGTTTTTCTTGCGGAATATTACGAAAAAATCGGAGCCGACCGCTTTGCTGTTTCCAATATAGAAGAAGCAATGCAGTTGAGAGAAAACGGGATTACACTTCCGATACTGATACTTGGCTTTACGCCTGCCGAAATGGCTAAGGAACTTGCGGAAAACAATATTTCACAGGCGGTTTTTTCGGAGAGCTATGCAAAGGAGCTTTCTGACAGTGCCGTAAAAGATGGTGTCAATGTGAAAATACATATTAAGCTTGATACAGGTATGAGCCGTATCGGCTTTATGTATCAGAATACAGAACGTGATGTCGATTCTGTTGAAACAATAAAAAGGGTATGTTCTTTGCCGAACCTGATACATGAGGGTATCTTTACACATTTTGCCGTTTCGGATGAGGGTGATGAGGGTATTGTACCGACAACGCATCAGTTGGAATGTTTTGAAAGTGCTGTGGAAAAGCTGAAAGCTGAGGGGATTGCATTTGATATCGTCCACTGTGCTAACAGCGGTGCAGTGATCGATTACAAGAAGGCACATTTTGATTGTGTCAGGGCAGGTATTATCCTGTACGGACTTTCTCCGTCAGAAAAGCTTGCAGGAAAGCTTGACCTGAAACAGGTAATGCAGATCAAAAGTGTGATTGCACAAATTAAAACTGTAGAACCGGGTACAGCTGTCAGCTATGGCGGAACATTTGTGACAGATAAGCCGACAAAAATTGCAACCGTTCCGATCGGCTATGCAGACGGTTATACCAGAAGTCTTGGCAACAGAGCTTATATGACTGTCGGCGGTAAAAAGGCCCCTGTGATCGGCAGAGTATGCATGGATCAGACGATGATCGATATCAGTGATATCGACAATGTGAAAGTCGGAGATGAGGTTACGGTAATCGGTAACGGCGAAAACAATACCATGTCTTTTGATGATATTGCAAAAATGACGGGAACGATTAATTATGAAGTCGTATGTCTTGTGGGAAAAAGAGTTCCGAGAGTTTATATAAAGCACGGAGAAAATGTTGGTATTATGGATTGTATCAGAGCTTCCGCAAACGATTGAATTATACGGAATTTATAACTAAAAAATAAATTGGGAGAACGATGATTATGAGACTTCTTGTGCTTGACGGAAACAGTATTTTAAACCGTGCATTTTATGGGATCAAGCTTCTTACAACGAAGGACGGACAATATACAAATGCAATATACGGCTTTATGACGACATTCCGCCGACTGCTTGATGAAAGCAGTCCTGATGCGGTGGCAGTTGCTTTTGACCTGAAAGCGCCGACTTTCCGCCATAAGGCTTATGATGGCTACAAGGCAAACAGAAAGGGTATGCCGAATGAGCTTGCGCAGCAGATGCAGCCGCTAAAAGACCTTCTTTCGACTCTTGGTTTTCAGATCGTTACCTGCGAGGGCTATGAAGCAGATGATATACTCGGTACACTGGCAAAAAAATGCACGGATCAAGGTTATGAATGTATCATAGCGACAGGTGACAGAGACAGTTTGCAGCTAGTTTCGCCCACAGTTTCCGTGCGTATTGCGGCAACGAAATTCGGCAAGCCGGAAGTAACACTTTATGATGAAGCAAAAATTAAAGAAGTGTACGGTGTTACTCCGAAACAGCTCATTGATATCAAGGCAATTCAGGGCGATACTTCCGACTGCATCCCCGGTGTGCCGGGAATCGGCGAAAAGGGCGCAAAGGACCTGATCTCCAGATTTGAAAGCCTTGACAATATCTACAACAATTTAGATACAATAGATGTAAAACCCGGTATCAGAAAAAAACTTACCGAGGGCAAAGAAAGTGCCTATATGAGCCTGATGCTCGGAACAATCAACACCGAAGCACCAATCGATACAGAGATAGAACATTATATTCCAAAAGACTGTGACAAGGCAGAAGCGGCAGGTTTGATGGCAAAGCTTGAGTTTTTCTCACTGATGGAAAAATGGGGACTCAGCGGCAGTGATATTGCTTATGTGCCGACAGAAGAAACACCGACTGACAACCGTGAACTGACATTTGTTGAAGGCAAAGAGCTTTTAGAACTGTATGGAGAGTTGAAAGAAAAAACTGTTGATTTTCTTGCACAGACGGACAGCGAGGAAATTACAGAAATCGAGATTTGCAGTGAAGAAAAGGTATACTGTGCCGACAGATTTAACGGTGATTTTGCGGTATTTACGGAAAAATTTCTTTCCGACAGCAGTATCAAAAAAAGAACACATAATATCAAACCTGTTTTTGCAGCAGCGGAAAAATGTGGTTACGGCTGTGAGGGGATCGTATTTGACAGTGAGCTTGCGGCGTACCTGCTGAACCCGAACGCATCGGATTACAATATGGACAGACTGGTCAGCGAATATTGCGTCAGTCCTTTAAAGGCCGATAAGAACACAGGCCTTGAAAGTTTTATACCGCTTGCGGATAAGCTTTCCGCCGAAATAGATGCCAAAGAACAGACAAGTCTTCTCCATGATATCGAATTGCCGCTTGCAAAAGTGCTGGCATCAATGGAAAATACCGGATTTGCAGTGGATAAACAGGGAATTTACAAATACGGCGAAAGTATGAATGACGATATCGAACGTCTGAGAAACAGTATCTATGAACAGGCAGGATATGAATTCAATATCAATTCTCCTAAACAGCTCGGCACAGTGCTTTTTGAAAAACTCATGCTGCCGAAGGGTAAGAAAACAAAAAGCGGCTATTCCACAAGTGCCGAGGTACTTGAAGAGCTGAAAAACGATTATCCTATCGTAAATGATGTTCTGGAATACCGTACACTGACAAAGTTGAAATCTACCTACTGTGACGGACTTCTCAAAGTGATCGGTGCAGATGGCAGAATCCATTCCAGCTTTAATCAGACCGAAACCAGAACAGGCAGAATCAGCTCTACAGAGCCGAATCTCCAGAATATCCCCGTCAGAACACAGCGTGGAAGAGAATTAAGGAAATTCTTTACGGCAAAGGATGGCTGTGTACTGGTGGATGCGGACTATTCACAAATCGAACTGAGAGTTCTGGCGCATATTGCTAATGATAAACACATGATTGAAGCGTTTGAAAATAATTTTGATATCCATACCTCGACCGCTGCAAAGGTTTTCAATCTTCCCGATGAAATGGTAACGCCTGCGCTGCGAAGCAGAGCAAAGGCGGTTAATTTTGGTATCGTATACGGTATTGGTGCGTTTTCGCTTTCCAAGGATATCGGTGTATCGAGAAAAGAAGCAGATCAGTATATCAAGGATTATCTCAGACTGTATTCAGGAATCGACAACTATATGAACCATACTGTTGAACAGGCGAAAAATGACGGTTATGTGACGACAATGTTTGGCAGAAGAAGATATCTTCCCGAGCTTGCGGCTTCTAACCGCAATATCCGTGCTTTTGGCGAAAGAGTGGCAAGAAATATGCCCATCCAGGGTACGGCGGCGGATATTATCAAAATCGCCATGATCAGAGTATATGATAGACTCAGAAAAGAAAATATGGAATCAAAACTGATTCTTCAGGTGCATGACGAACTGATAGTGGAAGCACCTGAAAATGAAGCTGAAAAAGCCGCACAGCTGCTTAGTGAAGAAATGCAGAATGCCGTTAAATTGTCTGTTCCTCTTACAGCGGATGCAGGAACAGGAAAAACATGGTATGAAGCAAAGACATAAAATCTGATGGGGGTCAGCGCAATGCTGCATTTATTATTTGTCTGTACGGGAAATACTTGTCGAAGCCCTATGGCAGAGGCTATATTTGCAAAAAAATCTATTGAATACGGAATCGGGATCATGTTCAGCAGTGCTGCGCTTGGTTTTGCAAACGACAGCGGCGTATCCCAAAATGCTGTAAAGGTTTGTAATGAGATCAATCTTGATATCAGCAAGCATAAACCAAGAATTATAAGAGAATACGATATAGATTTTACTGATCTTTTTATTGTGATGACACAGGGACATGCGCAGACGCTTATGTCGATAGGTGTACCGCAAAATAAAATATATATTCTCGGCGGCGGTATTCCCGACCCTTATGGTTCGGATCTTGTGACCTACAGGAGATGCCGCAAAGCAATTGAAGATGCGATAGATGAATTTTGCAGATTTCTGATACAGCAGAAACCCGAGGTTTTAAAAAAGGATACAGACGATGGAGAAGATGAAAATAATTGATATGAATGAAAAGCATATTCCCGAACTGGCACAGCTGGAAAAAATATGCTTTTCTCAACCGTGGAGCGAAAAAAGCCTTTCAGAAGAGCTTGACAACAGAACGGCACATTTCCTTGTGGCGGAATCGGATGAAAAAATAGCAGGCTATATCGGTATTTTTGTTGTCTGTGAAAGCTGCTATGTTTCCAATGTTGCCGTATTTCCCGAATACAGAAGGCAGGGCGTGGCAAAACAGTTGATTGAAAGAGCTTGTGTTGTTGCGGAAGAAAACGGTGCGGAATCGATATCTTTAGAAGTTCGTCCGTCCAATGCGGCAGCAGTTTCGCTGTATGGGTCTGTAGGTTTTGAAGAAGTGGGACTAAGAAAGAATTTTTACAGAGCACCTGTTGAGGATGCGCTCATTATGACAAGAACACTGACAAAGAAAACGGAGAATCAGGTATGAAAATTTTAGCGATAGAAAGCTCCTGTGACGAAACGGCAGCGGCGGTGATTGAGGACGGAAGAAAAATTATTTCGTCAGTTGTTGCCACTCAGGTGGAGGAACATAAACTTTATGGTGGCGTTGTGCCGGAAATAGCTTCACGCCGTCATTGTGAAGCAATCAACGGTGTGATATCCGAAACGTTGGCACAAGCAGAAATGAATCTTGACGCTCTGGATGCACTGGCGGTAACCTATGCACCCGGTCTGATCGGTGCGCTTCTGGTAGGCGTGAATTTTGCAAAGGGATTATCGCTTGCAAGCGGACTGCCGCTCATACCTGTTCACCATCTGCGTTCTCATATTGCGGCAAATTATCTTGCACATCCCGACTTGAAACCGCCTTTTCTTTGCCTTGTGGTATCGGGCGGTCACAGTCATATTGTGGAAGTGAAAGACTATACCGAAATGAAAATTATCGGAAAAACCCGAGATGATGCCGCAGGAGAGGCCTTTGACAAGGCTGCCCGAACGATGGGAATGCCTTATCCCGGAGGTATCCATCTTGATAAAATGGCAGAGTCGGGAGATGAAAACGCCTTTCAGCTTCCGCAGCCGAAGGTAAGCGGTTCGCCGTATGATTTCAGCTTTTCGGGTCTGAAAACAGCGGTCATTAATCTGATCCATAATGCAGAGCAGCGCGGAGAGACTTTGCCTGTTGCTGATTTGTCCGCTTCATTCAGAAAAGCTGTGGTTGACAGTCTGACAAAGAATTTTATCAAAGCCGCCGAGAATTTGGGTTATAAAAAGCTTGTTCTTGCAGGCGGTGTATCAGCGAATTCGTTGCTGAGAAAACGAGTAGACGAAGAAGCAAAGAAAAGGGGTTGGAGTTGCTATTATCCGCCTTTAAACCTTTGCGGCGACAACGGCGCAATGGTGGGCGCACAGGCTTACTATGAATATCTTTCGGGAAATATTGCTGACATGGGACTTAATGCTGCTGCAACCATGAGTATTGAAAAATGAAGCATAGTTGCCTATTTAATTTCCGTTTAAAACTAAAACGTCCGCTTTGTTTTGTTGCAAAGCGGACGTTTTTATTATTAAAAATTTAATTGTATTCCGGATTTAGGTATCTTGCAATGGCAAGGCGTTTGCAGTCAGATATCAGGTTTTCGATATGAGAAACAATTACCTCCGGCGGTTCCTTCATGCCGTTGATGACCCATGCTATGATAGTACCGGTGATTCCGTATGAGAAAAATTCGGCGATAAACATTTTATCAGCTTCTTTTATGTGATAATTCCCTGATACATGGTCTATAACATCTATAAAAACTTTCGTGCTGACCTTGTGCATATACACTCTAAATTCATCGCTGTATGGTGTCCTGAGAGCGTTGGCATAAAACTTTGAATTATTTTTAATGGTGGTGAGTAGTTCCAGGAGTTTATCATACAGATTATCAAATGAAAGTCCCTCTTCAAGCGGAGTAATGGCTTCGTTATAAAAGATCCAATTGAGCAGTTCGTATTTATCGTGAAAATGATAATAAAATGTCTGGCGGTTGAGACCGCAGGCGGCAGTAATATCCGATATGGTTATTTTTTCAAACGGCTTTTTTGTCATTAGCTCCTGAAAGCCTTCGGCGATGGCTTTTTTTGTTACCAGTGATTCGGACATGGTTACCTCCTGTGTTTTTAACATTACAGAAATTATAACATATTCAGATAGATTCCGCAACATTAAAAACTATATAATTAACATGAAATAACACTACTCAGATATTCTCTGATTTCACTTTCTGTTGAAAGCTGCATTACCTGTTTTGCAACAGCATCAGCTTTTTTCTTTGTCCATGTTGATATGCACCTTCTTGCTTTTAAAACAAAGGGTGCAGATACGCTGAATTCTGTGATTCCAAATGAGATCAAAAGCGGTATCATCATCGGATCAGCGGCTGCTTCGCCACATATACCTACAGGAATGTTATTGTCTTTGGCATATCTTATTGTGCGTTCGATCAGCCTTAAAACACTTGGCTGAAATACCGAATAAAGATAGGAAACATCACTGTTTTCTCTGTCACAGCACATGGTATAGCCTGTCAGGTCGTTGGTGCCTATGCTGAAAAAATCGACTTTCTTGGCAAGTATATCGGCTGCGACTGCTGCTGAGGGGGTCTCTATCATGATGCCGATTTTAATGTCTTCGTCAAAATCAATTTTACGATCCCTCAGCTCCGCTTTCAGTTCCTCTACAACAGCTTTTCCTTCTTCAATTTCCTCTGTGCAGGTTATTAAAGGGAACATGATCTTGATATTTCCAAAAGCACTGGCACGCAGAATTGCACGAAGCTGACTTTTGAAAAGCTCACGGTTTTTAAGACTGTGCCTGATTGCACGCAAACCCATAAAGGGGTTGATTTCTTTTTTGAGCTTTAAACAAGGAACTTCTTTATCTCCCCCTATATCCAGTGTTCTTATCGTTAGAGGCTTACCGTTAAGCATGACCGCCGCCTGCTTATAAGCCTCAAACTGTTCTTCTTCGTTTGGAACAGAATCAACATCCATGAAAAGATATTCCGTTCTGAATAGACCGATTCCTTCCCCGTCGTAATATAACGCCCTGAAAATATCGTCGGGTTTACCTATATTACAGAAAAGGTCGAAATTTTTTCCGTCGGCGGAAACAGTTCTTTTCCCTCTGAATTTTTCAAGTTCTTTGTGAACTTTTAAAAAATCAATTTTCTTTTTTGTGTATCGTTCTATTTGTTTGTTGTCGGGACAGTTAATGATCGTTCCGTCTTTGCCGTCAACAATTACGGGACTGCCATGTTTAAATGTGCCGACAGCGTTAGGCACATTTAGTACGGCCGGTATTTCCAGTGCTCTTGCAAGTATTGCGGAATGAGAAGCTAATCCACCTGTTTCGGTAATAATTCCTTCGATATTTTCTTTTACGATTCCTGCCGTCATTGACGGAGTTAGTTCTTTTGCCACAAGAACAGTTCCTTTAGGTGCTTCACTGATCCTGATTTCCTTGACACCTAAAAGCAAGCTCATAATTCTGAATTTGATATCACGTATATCTGCGGCACGAAGCCGGGTAAGTTCGTCCTTAGAGGATAAGATGATCGATTCAAACATATCACATATATTTGCGAATGCTTCTTCTGCACATTCGCCATTTGAGATATGTTTTTCTGTTTCACTGATAAGATATGGATCCCTGATCATCACAATATGTCCTTTAATGATATCCGCCTCTTTTTTTCCTGCGGTTATTTTCAGGGCCTCGACTTTTTTTTCTGCAATTTCACAAAAGGTATCCACTGTGTCATTAAATCGTTTGATTTCTGCTTTGGTGTCTGTTACGGTTTTTGGAGTATAATCAAGAATCCTGTCCTCTATGATCATTACTGTTCCGATACCGATGCCTTCCGAAGCTGCAAGTCCTTTAAGCATGATGTTTTGCCTCCTTGCCGATTGGATATTTCAATACCAATTATAACACTTGTTTAAAAAAAAAGTAAAGAATTATTTTTTTTTTGTAATGTGAGGGAAAGAGAAGGTGGTGTATTGACAATATCAGGCACTAAAAGGTATAATGTAGGAAATCATATTTAAAGGAGATTGCTAATATGGCTATATTGGTAACAGGCGGTGCAGGCTATATCGGAAGTCATACCTGTGTAGAACTTCTGAACAGCGGCTATGATGTGGTAGTTGTCGACAATTATTACAACAGCGTGCCTGCGGTTCTTGACAGAGTGGAGAAAATTACAGAAAAATCACTGAAAAGATATGACTGCGATATCCGTGACAGAGACGGACTTGAAAAAGTATTTTCTGAAAATAAAATCGATGCGGTGATTCATTTTGCAGGTCTGAAAGCGGTGGGCGAATCTACAAAGCTCCCTTTACTTTATTATGAAAATAATATTTCTGGCAGTGTTGTGCTTTTTGAAGTAATGGAAAAATTCGATTGTAAAAAAATCGTGTTTAGTTCCTCCGCTACCGTTTACGGAAACAATCCCATTCCGTATAAGGAGGATATGATAACCGGCGATGTCAGCAGTCCATACGGAAGAACAAAACATTTTATTGAGCAGATCCTGGGTGATGTTTACAGAGCCGACAACGGTTGGAGTATCTCGCTTCTGCGTTATTTCAATCCGATTGGTGCACATGAGAGCGGTTTGATCGGCGAAGACCCGAACGGTATCCCGAACAACCTGATGCCGTACATTTCAAGGGTTGCCATCGGTAAACTGGAAAAGCTTACGGTGTTTGGCGGAGATTACGACACAAAAGACGGAACTTGCATTCGTGATTATATTCATGTTGTCGATCTTGCAAAAGCGCATATTTGTGCTGTTTCTAAGGTGCTGGAAACAACAGGCATAGAGGCATATAATATCGGTAACGGAAAGGGTTACAGTGTGCTTGATATCATCAATGCGTTTGAAAAGGCAAGCGGTAAAAAACTGAATTATGTGATTGGTCAGAGGCGTGAAGGCGATCTCCCTGCTTTCTATGCAGATGCTACAAAGGCTAATAAGGAGCTTGGATGGCATGCTGAATATGATATCGATAAGATGTGCCTTGATACATGGAATTTCCAGAAAAAAAATCCTGACGGAATTAAGTAATAAAAATATGCTGCGGATGAGACGTTCGCAGCATATTTTTATCGTTACGTTTTTTACATATTTTATTGATAATTTTTATGATTTGTTATATAATATAATTAATTCTCTCTGTTATGGAGTAAAATGGATATGAATATGTTGAATGAAAAAGTCGAAATTTTTTCTCTGTTTGAACTCACAGAGAATGATAGAAAAAAAATCACAAGTCAATATTTTAAAGCTGAAGTCACTGTCTGCGTCTGTGAGGATTTCTATGCCATGCTGAAATCGGACGGAACAGTAATGATTGGCAGAAATGATACCGAAAAACCCAGCGAAAAATGGAGCAGTATATTGAAAATATCTTCGGGGCTGAATCATATTGCAGGACTCAGACCCGACGGTACAGTATTGTCGTTCGGAAGCAATACATATGGTCAGTGTAATGTCGAAAGCTGGAAGAATGTCAAGGAACTGAAAGCGGGGGCAAATTATACCATAGGAATTACAGATGATGAAGAAATGCTCGTTACAGGTATCCTCGGATGCAGTGATTTTTCGGAAGAAAGTCTGAAAAATCAGTTGAATAAGATGCTGGAAGTGTATGATGCGGAAAGAGAAACCAAATTTAATGAAATCCTGGAAGCACATGATGAAAAAATAAAGAATAAATTTAATAAAATGCTGGAATCGTATGATATCAGAATGGAAAATAAATTTTCTAATGCGGTAGACCGCAGTGAATTTGATGAATTAAAAGCAACTGTGCTGAATTTGTCCGGTGGCCCGATAGTTCGGGATACGACATCGGGGGCAACGGGTCAGCAGGGAATTCAAAACAGCGTTGAAGAAAAAAATACAGGCGGAAGTGCGAAAAATAGACGTTGTATGAGCTGTATGAAGGAATATATCGGAAATAAATATTGTCCGTACTGCGGTTTTGACAGTGAAATGCTTCAAGCTGCACCCCTTTTGCCGATAGGACATAAATTGAAAAATGGTATGTATACAGTAGGAAAAATGTTGTCAAAACATTCCGAGGGAAACAAATATATCGGTTACAATGAATCAACCAATTCTAAGGTGTTGATACATGAATTTTTGCCCTTGGCGTATTGTGGCCGACCTGCTTCTGCAAATGAAGTAAAAGCTTTGAGTGGTCTGGAAAAAAGATATTCGTCGCTTAAGGGTGCGTTTGTCAAATATTATTTAGGGTTGATGAAATTTCCCGAAAATTCTGCGATGACAAAAATTCATGATATTTTTGCGGAAGGAGAAACTTCCTACATTGTAGAAGAATATGTTGACGGTTGTACTTTTGCGGAATATATAGCGACAAGAACTTCGGGGCTTGACTGGAAAACAATATGCAAGATGTTCAAGCCGGTGGCAGTAATGCTTTCGGATCTGCACGAAAAAGGGCTGGGACATTATGGTATCTCTCCCGAACATATCATAGTTACTCGTCATGGTGAATTGAAAGTGATCGCTTTTGATACAGAGGATTTCCGCCATATGGGAGGAGCGTTTGAACCCGAGCTGATGAAAGGCTGTGCAGCATTTGAACAGTATGATGTGAATGGCAAACTGAATGAAGCAACCGATATTTACGGTTTTACTTCAACGATATATTATGCGCTTACCGCACGCAGACTTGAAAATGCAAATATGAGGATGGAAAGAAGCAATATCCCTATCCCGAATTCTGTGTTCCAAACCATGCCGAAAAACGGAGTGGAACTGATCAAGGGCGGTTTGTGGGTATCGCAGGCTTCAAGAATACAGACATTCAAGTATCTGTTGAATTATTTTTTCTGAGTAGAGATGATGTAGTTGTAAGAAGGTGAAATGATGCAGATTTTTGATTCGGGAAAAGGGCTTTTTCATTTGCTTTTTGCCAATGATGATGACGATTACTATACAGATAGTTATGTGAAGACAAATTTTGGTTTTTATTTGTACCACAGTCTTATCGCAATGAAATATGATTATGTGTATTATTTTTATGGAGATGATTTCAGAAACTGCGTGATCAAGCCTTTTGATAATGTGAGTCTGGAACTGTTTGCAGAAAAACAGCCCGGCCGCAGTATTATGAATTCTTTGTTCGGAGGAAAAAAGAAAAACACCAATGAATCATTTGAACAGCAGAAAAATATCGCAAGAACAAGAAACAGAAATGCAGGTTTTCAGATCAATGATACAACATTTGAAGAAACAGTCAGCAGGCTTACGGAACTGATGAAAAAGAAAAGCCGTATCGCTGTTGTTATGCCGATTGGTATTTTCAATGCACTGGCAGATTGTCAGAATGTGATAGGTGAACTGAAAAAGATCAGCGAAAAAAATTATCATGACAACAATCGTCATGCTTTTATTATAACGGCCTCGCTTTATGCCAACGAAAGTCTACGGTATTTCAAACCGTCCGATGAAACAGAGAGCAATATCTTTACCAATACAGAGCTTTTCCCGGAGCTTGAATCGTATTTTTACGATTATTATCAATTTTCTTCCAATTATTATATATATGATAAACTGAAAAGACTGATCGGGGATGAAATGGCTTTTTATGATTCGCTGAGTTTTGAAAATATCAGGCGGATGGTAACACGCTACTGTCTGAATACAGATCATGTGCCTGATTTCAGTGTGAAAAACATACATTCGCTTACTGCTGTGATCTATGCCTATTATAATTCGGCAGAATATCGCAGTACACATCATATTTCTTTGCCGGACAATCCGAAAAGGCTGACAGGTGCTGTGGAAGAAAGTATGAGAAATGATAGGAATCTCAGAACACAGCTCAGGGAAGCGGCGCATGAGTTTGACGGACACAGTAACATCTATAAATATGTATGCAATATATATCCCGATTGCATTGAAAGTGAAAACGAGGCATATATGCTTGGCAGTCCTGAGCATACGACAGAAACGGATATGCTTCTCAGAATCAGGAATATCTACCGCAGCCGCTGCGAAAAGCTTCATCCGGGGCTTGAAAAAGTGATTGCTTATATGAACAAGCCGTGCGTGGAAGCAACGGTAAGTTTCAGTGCAGAAAATTTCAGAAAGAAAGTTATTGAATTTACCAACGATAACCTTTTTGATGAAATGAGCGGTGAATTCAACGAAATGCTTCTTGGGCATACAATAAAGGCACTGGAATATTATTTCAATTATTTCCAGTTGTCGTCTGCGGTTTCTGAAGATATGACAATGGCATGGGATGAAAGCTTTAATTTGTATAAGAACGTCATATACATTATCAAAAAGCTGGGTGATGAAATCAAAAGTCGTGACGATTTAAAAAGAAAAATTGCATTTCTTGAGGAAAGAGGAACGAACGATGAACTTCTCGGCGCATATAAAAAATCGCTGGAAGGCAAAGAAACTTTTGTACAGCAGCTTGAAAAAAGCGTTGAAAATGCCGAAAGACTGTTGTCGCTGACGATTGCCGATGACAGTGCAGGAGAAATCATAAGAAACATGAGAACAGCGGCAAAGAATATCGTCAATCTGAAAACAACAACACCACGTCAGTGACAGGATTCAGGAAAAATTTTAATCTTAATATGATAAAAATATAAAGTTATGTTCAAGTCTTTACAAAGGCTTGCGGAGTTCGGGGGGCAAAGCCTTCGATCAGGAGGTTGGGGCGAAGCTACCAACAAAACAAGCCACCAATATAAAGAAGGGATTGGATCATGGTAAATTTGGGAATTGATTTCGGAAGTACTTATACGCTGGTTTCGCATTACCGTGCGGACAGAAATACGCCTGAGGCAATCAGCATTGACAATATCAGTCCGTATATACCTTCCGTTGTCTCTTACAATAAAAGAAAAAATGAATATAAATATGGCAAGGCGGCAAAGAATCTTACCGGAAACAAGAACGTTATCATCTACAAAGCTTTCAAAATGCTTTTGAATGAGCAGATGACAGAAGAAAATCTCAGAGAACGTAATTATGATGAGGTCAATACACCCGAAAGCATTGCAACATTCTTTCTTGAAAAAGTGCTCAAAAGTGCATTGGCACGTCTGGGAGATGACAGGATCGGCAAACTGGTCGTTGGTGTTCCTGAAGTGTGGGGGCAGAGTTTTAATACCTTTGATGGAAGGTCAACGCTGCACAGGATATGCAGTTCGTTTGAATTTGTTGACGAGGTTATTGTTGTCAGCGAGCCTGCAAGCGCAAGCGCATTTTTTGCTTACAACTATAAACTTCAAAAGAACGAAAACTTTGACGGAAGAGTATTGCTGATCGATTACGGTGGAGGTACGCTGGATATTACGCTGACCAAGGTGGAAAGCTCGGGCGGAAGTATGGAAGTTAAAGTAGAAAAGCGTGACGGCGCAGGCGAAAATGTTGACAGAGAAATCGGCAATGCAGGTATTAAATATATGGAAAAGGTTGTTGAGAAAGCAATCCTTTCATCAGAGGAATTCGAGGATCTTGACGAGGTGGAATATGACGGTGATTTTCTGGAAGCAGTGGATGATCTGGAGCAAGCTTTGATGAGCGACAGCGAAACGGTGGAAGACACTTTCAGGGAATATGAATATACGCCCGATGCACTGGAGGATGAGGAGCTTGTGGAGCTTTCGTACAAGGGCGAAAGTGTTATTGTGAATTACAAGCATCTTAGTGACACCTATCAGGAAATTATTCATGATGTTCTGAAAGAAAAGCTTGAAAGTATTACCGAGAATACGGATACTTACGAGAATAATTTCAAAATCGGTATCGTTGGTGGTTTCGGTAATTTTTACCTTGTGAAAAAGCAAATTAATGATATGTTCAATATCAGTTCCAGTGACGAAAGAACCGAAGGAATTATTATTAATCAGGAGGACAGGGAAAGAGCCATCTCTCTCGGCGCGGCACTTCTGGCAGATGATCTGATCTATATCAGGAAAACGGCAAATTTCTCTATCGGAATTTATGCGTATCAGGGAGATAATGTTCTTGCCAAACATTATGCAATCAGATACAGACAGGATATGGAGTATGATAAAATTTATTATGCAGTAGATGCAAAGGGAAATGATGTGCCGTATTTTACACCGTCAGGAAGGTTGGATAAATTCCTTGTCAATTTCAGCGAAAATGAAGATCTTGCCTTCGGTGCGCACCCAAGACCCGAACTGGCGGAAAAGTTGCAGAATGTGGTACAAAATCAGTATATGATGGCGGCAGTGGGTTTTTCTGTGGATGCAACGGATTCTGTTACCATACATATTTTTGATTATGACTGGGCAACGCATAAACGAAGTGATGAAGCGGTAAAAAGCGTAAAATTATCCACCATCAAAACCATGTTCGATGTAGTAGCACTAAAGGGGTGAGATAAATGGATTTTCAGAGAACCGAAAGAACCATAGACTCTTTGAAAAAAAGGAGCAGTCTTACTGTGGCAGATATTCTTGGCGTTGTGAATGATGTCCTCGGAGATGTTCAGGGCACATATGGAAAACCGCTTGATGCACTGGATATGGGTGAGATTAGAGCGGCTGTTACAAGAATGTCATCGGTAGGTCATGTTCTTTTGCAGATCAATAAGAATAAATCAGAAGAGATCAGTACACTGGAACAGAGAAGAAAAAAAATCGAAAAGCTATGCGAAAATATTTCCGAAGTAAACAGCAATATTACCGAAATGGAATTGGTAATCGATGAACAGTGCCGAAAAGAAAGTGAACTGGAAGAGGCAAGAAAGGCTCTTGCGGAAAAGCAGCATGAAACAGAGGCAGTAGAAAACAGGTGCAAAGAACTTGAAAATGAATGTGAAAGACTAAAGGCGGTGGATATCGCCGCAGTAAACGCAAAGCTTGAAGAAATGCAGAAACGGATTGGAGTAGAAAAAAGCACCTATGAGAAACTGAATCAACAGCTGAGGGAGAAGACAGAGATATTCCGGAAGCTGAATGAAGATACAGAAGCTTTGAAAAAACATTCGGATACGCTTGATGAGCAAATTGCAAACAGCGAGAAGAAAAAAACAAAACTCGAAGAAAGCTGTCGGGAAAGTGAAAATAAAATAGAAAATCTGTATGTTATTCTGAATGAATTCCACCTGAGAGAAGAGGCTTTAAAGCGTGAATATCAGGAAGCTCAAAAGGGACATCCTGAGGCAGTGGAGAAAATCAGACAGCTGGAAGAAAAACTTCATCAGTTACAAGAAGCAAAAGAAATTTCTGAAAATGAAAAAATCACTTCTCTTGAAAATGAAGTATCTGAACTGGAAAAAACAAAAGCAGAAAATATTGCTAAGCGAGAGGAACTAGAAAAACAATCTGCAAAATTAAAAGAAGAAATTGAAACTATACTTTCGGGAATTGATGCTAAAAATGAGGAAATAGCAGCACTTGAAACCGAAAAACAGACTCAGGAGGAGAATCTGAATGTAATCGCTGCACAGAAGGAATCGCTGGAAAGTACGATCCTATCACTGAAAGCGGAAATTAAGTCGATCGAAGATCTGTCAGAAGCACATAATGTGGAAATCAAGCAGTACAGAGATATTGATATTCCGGCAGCGAGAATTACACTTAAAACACGGGAAAAAATATTGGATGAGAATGCGGCAAAATGTGCCGATATCAAAATAGAAGTTGCGGCAGCAGAGGAAAAAGCTGCTCAGCTACAGACAGAGTATGAAGAAGCTTCTGAAAAGCTGACACAAAGCAGACAGGAGCTTGGCGGAGTTAAAAATGATATCGCCCGTCTGAAAGAAGAAAATGAAGAAATTATTTGTCAGATCGGTGAGCTTGGAGAAGAACGTCAGAAAATGATGAGTGATATCAGCAGTAAGAAGGAGCAGTTGGGGATATCTGATCTTGAAGAATTGAAGAAAAAATATGAACAGGTATGCAGGGAACTGGAAGAAAACCGTGAGGAGTGCGGCAGAATCAGCGGACTGTTGGAAGAAAAGCTTGCTGAAAAGCAGGGGGTTGCCGATCAGATCAATACCGTCAGCGAGGAAATGGGTATGGTGCAGGCTGAGATCAATAGTCAGACCGAGGAACTTGAAAGAACAAGAAAACAACATGATGAAATTTCTGCAAGGCAGAAGGATATCATTGCCGCCCACAATAATTTGTTAGAAGACCTTAACAAACTGAAATCTTCTCAGCAGGATATTGCGATGAAACGTTGTGAAAATGAACTGGAGGTTATGCAGGAGGCAGTGGATAAGCTGTTCCCCGAGGTATCGTTTGCAGCGCTTACCCTTTTTGATCAGAGAGATCTGATGGAGAAAAAGGGCAGGTATTTCAAAGAAGAAATTCAGCGGATCAGAAACCTTCTGGATCACTACAGAAGAGAATATCAGACGGTGATAGCGGCCGTTGAAGGAGGAATCAGCAAATATGAGATGTGAATTCTGCAATGCCGAAATGGGCAACGGTGAGATCCGATGTGCTGTATGCGGCTTTACACATATTAATTTTACGGAGGCTGATGACGGGGGGATTAGAGAAAAAATGCGGCATACTTTTGCGGCTCAGACCCTCGGAGGAATCAACATAGAAGTGAAGGTTCACGGCTATACCATTCAAAACGGAAATATGACGGTAAACGAGCCAAAGTATATTAAAATCGCTGAAGCCTCGGAGCTGGTTCGTCATGAAATTAAATGGTTGGATACAGTATTTTACGGAATTGAGGATAGAAGAGAAATTCATCTTGATATCCGTATTTCCGGCAAGGATAACGACAAAGAATATACACTCACGCTGAATGTTCCAAAAGCTCTGGAAAATCTGAAAGCAGGAATCCTTTTGGAGGACGGACTGAAAGCGGAAATTGTTGTCGGTAATGAGAGCGAATATGTGCAGTCGGAGCAGTTTTCTTTGATATACGCCTGAATTTCTATTGAAATTTTTGGTGAATATTGTATAATATTATTTGAAATATCGTCAGTTACGGAGGTAAAGAGAATGGGTTTTTTCAGAAAAAACAAAGCAAAAAATGTTGAGCCGGTTTCTGAAGTGGAGCTTCCGAAGGATTCGAAACAACTTCTGGATGCGACAAGACAGAATATGATAAAAATAAAAGACGCCCTCGATCAGGTTAATGTTGCGGAAATTAGAAAAAATGTACCTGAAGATGTGGTTTCGGATGCGGAGCTTTCGGCATTTGACCGTGATATCAAGATGATTAAGGCGGTAATTGCGAAACAGACCGCTTCACAGCTTGTTCTTGCGGAAAGTGAGGATCTTGACAAGGAGCTTCTGTATTTTGCGGAGCATATTCAGGAAGAAATGATGGATGCGCACCTGGATGCTGCCAATACATATATCAGCGCTGTGAAGTTCGGTATTGCCAAGGGTCACGAGCCAATTAAAGAATCCGATATGCAGGATAAGGATGAAATTATCAGCAGACGACTTGATATTGTAAAGCATTATAAACTGATTTCCGATCTTCACAGAAAGATTGCACTTAACCGTGACAGTATAACGGGACTGAACAACAAACTTGAAAAACTTCAGAGAGAGTATACTGATGCGAAACTGGAAGCAAAGGATCAGAAGGATCTCAGAGAAGATCTTTATAGTCAGATCGTCAGAATGAGTGCCGAGGAGGTTACTCATGCAACGCCTGAAATACAGGAGTTCGCGGCTTATTTTTCAAGAGTGACCGAACTGAAAGGTCAGATCACGGCAGTCAAAACAAGTATTTCAAATATGAAATCCAATATCCAGGCACAACAGAGATCTATCAGCAATACAGAAAATGCCCTTCTCTCCCTCAACAGCATTACAAGCGAAAGAGAACGTGAGGAGCTTGAAAGAATCAATTCTCAGTATATCGATAATATGAGAAAACTTCAGGATGAGATTTTTGCATTCGATGAGCAGTTCAAAGAACTGGATGCTTCTATCGAAGCAATCAATTCCGATCCGAGGATTGCTGAAAAAATGGTTGATACAGTGATAGGTTTTCAGGATATTCTGCGACAGGATCAGGAGGAAGAAGAGGCTATCGCAAAAGGTATGGAAAACCGTAGACGCAGAATTGAAGAGGATATCGAAAAGGGCGAGGCCGCTCTGAACGAGCTTGAAGAAGAACCGCAGGAAATTGAACATAAGAAACAGCTTATCAGTAACTGATTCGGGAGGTAGAATTTATGTCTTTTTTCAAAAGCAAAGCAGAACGTGCACAGGAAAAACTGGACCGTGACATTGAACGCACAGAAAAACGTCTGAAAGATGACAAAACATTGTCTGATATCGGCAAAAAACGCAAGGAATTGAATAAAAAGGTCGCAAGACGTGAGGACAGTAATTTTAGGGATAGGGTCTTTGAAACAAATGTTAAGCTGAATCAGCTTGAAAAGAAATTCGTGACAAGAGTAGTCAGCGAAGCAAATGCAATCAAATACGACCGCTCTAAAAATCAAAGCAGTAAAAGAGCCGAAAGAAGGCTGAAAAATGCTTATCTTTCGCTTGTTATGGTAAAACATGCTAAAAAAAGATTGGTGGAGATCCAGAACGAAAGAGACTGGAATCTTGCAATGCGTGACCTGAACGGCGCCATCAAAACGATGAATGCGATTTCCATAGGTTCGGAGAATATTCAGAAACTG
>ONGS01000262.1 GCA_900317395.1 uncultured Eubacteriales bacterium
CGGATATGGCGGAATTGGCAGACGCGCTAGCTTCAGGTGCTAGTCTTCGCAAGGAGGTGCAGGTTCAAGTCCTGTTATCCGCACTCAGAAACGCCCCTCACTGGTGTGAGGGGCTCAAATAATAAAGAATAAAGAAGAAATAATAATTAAGTAATGAATTTATTTGGGCGTTTCTGTATTATTATTTATTCTTTATTCTTTTTTCTTTATAGTTTATAGTTAAACAATTTTCGACTTAAAAAGTTATCGGAAATTTTTTCGGCATATTGAAAAACATTGATTTTATTACAATAGTCATCCGGAGGTTATGATAATGATTTCAGTAGCGATTGATGGTCCGGCAGGGGCAGGAAAGAGCAGTATTGCAAAACTTGCCGCTGCCGAGCTTGGTTATATCTATATTGATACAGGTGCACTTTACAGAGCAATCGGTCTTTTCTGTATTAATCAAGAATTGGATATTCATAATAAAAATGCAGTTATATCGTCACTTGATCAAATCAAGATCAATATTACTTTTAAGAACAAAGAGCAAAGAGTGATACTTAACGGCAGGGATGTTTCCGATGAAATTAGAACGGAACAGGTATCCAGGACGGCTTCGGTCGTTTCGGCGATACCGGAAGTAAGAGCATTTCTTCTGTCGCTTCAGCGTAGCTTTGCAGAAAAGAATAATGTGATCATGGATGGAAGAGATATAGGAACGGTAGTGCTGCCAAATGCGCAGGTCAAAATTTTTCTTACGGCTTCTCCTGAAGAAAGAGCGACACGCCGCACAAAACAGCTTGAAGAAAAAGGAATAACTGCTGATTATGAGCAGATTCTGAAGGACATAATAGAAAGAGATTATAATGATTCTCACCGTGAAACAGCTCCTTTGAAACCTGCCGCCGATTCTGTTACAGTTGATACGACAAATCTCAGCTTTGAAGAATCCGTAGCACGAATCACGAAGCTGATAAAGGAGAGTGCAAAATGAAACGCAGTCTTCTTTATATGATCGGGAGATTGATTTTAATCCCAATATTCAAGCTTTTGTTTTTCTACAAGGTCAACGGTAAGGAAAATGTACCCTCTGACGGCAGTTATATCATCTGCTCCAACCATATGTCAAATTATGACCCTGTTCTTCTTGCAATCACACAGAAAAGACAGATCAATTATATGGCAAAGGCCGAGTTGTTCAAAAATCCGTTTTTCAGTTGGCTGATCCGCGGTTTGGGTGCTTTTCCGGTTCACAGAGGTGCAGGTGACAGTAAGGCAATCAACGAGGCAGAAAATGTGCTGAAGGAAGGCAAGCTTCTCGGAATATTTATTGAGGGTACACGTTCTAAAACGGGAGAATTTTTAAGACCAAAATCAGGAGCTGCTATAATTGCTCAGAAAATGAATGTGCCTGTTATCCCTGTATGTATTACCCCAAAGAACAAGAAAATCAGGATTTTTCAAAAAGTTACGATTTCTTGGGGAAAACCGATAACACCCGAACAACTTAACCTTACCACAAGCAGCGGAGAAGCTTACCGTGCTGCTTCCAAACAGATTATGGGAGAAATCAAAAAGCTCAGGGAGAATGATTTACAATAATTTATCACATTTTACGCTATCTATCATTTGCTTTGATTCGTCCTTTTATCAGGATCAGATATATTGGGACGGAAAATATTCCTGAAAAAGGCAGAGTAATTCTCTGCTCCAATCATGTAAGTTATTTTGATCCTGTTGCATTGTCAATGGGGATCAGAAGAAAAATATTTTATATGGCAAAATCTGAGTTTTTTACGGATCACGGTTTTGCAGTAAAATATTTTTTCAGAAGCTGTGGTGTTTTTCCTGTAAAAAGGAATAGTTACGATTTGAAAGCAGTAAACTCAGCAGAAGAACTGCTGAAAAACGATCGTATTGTGGGGATTTTTCCGCAGGGCGGTATTTCCACGAATCGAAAAAGTTTTTCGCCGAAAGCAGGTGCCGCATTGCTGGCAGTAAAAACAGCAACAGCAGTGATCCCGGCATCGATTTATTTTGAGGGAAAACTCAAGCCATTTTTTAGAATCACTATAAGGTTCGGTAAGAAACTTCTGCCACCAAAAGATACATCACTGAAATCGGCAAGAATGTTTTCTGAGAAAATCAAAGAAGTAATACTCTGCCAACTGGAGGCTGAACATCAATGAATATTAAAGTTGCAAAAACGGCAGGCTTCTGCTTTGGCGTCAGTCGTGCAGTCAATATCGTGGAAAAACTTCTGGAGGGAGGAAAGTCGGTTTATACCTTAGGACCGATCATTCATAATCCGCAAATGGTTGAAAGTCTTTCCGCAAGGGGTGTGTGTATTGCGGAGACCCCCGATGAAGTAAAGGACGATTCAACACTGGTAATACGCTCGCATGGTGTATCTATGGCTGTAACGGATAAAATTAATGAACTTGGATTGAATTATCAAAATGCGACTTGTCCGTTTGTATTGAAAATCCACAAAATTGTGGCGGAACATTCATCACAAAATGAAATGATACTGATTGCCGGAGATGAAAATCATCCTGAGATACAGGGAATTATCGGTCACTGCACAGGGGAGTATCACACTTTTCTTAATTGCCAGGAATTGGAAAAAATGCTTGTTAAATTTCCCGAATGGAAAAATAGCCCCCTCTGTGTGGTCGCTCAAACCACTTTTGATTTAAAAGAATGGAAAAAATCTTTAAAAATATTGCAAAAACTATGTACAAATGCTAAAATATTTGATACAATATGTAGTGCCACATCTGATAGGCAATCTGAAGCAGAGCAACTTGCTTTGGAATCTGATGTTATGATCGTAATAGGCGGCAGACTCAGCTCCAATACAAACAAGCTCTATCATATTTGTAAGAATTGCTGTAAAGAAACTTATTTAATAGAATCGGCAGATGAAATACCTGTTGCTTCTGTTCGGAAAGCAAATCGGATCGGTATTACAGCCGGAGCATCTACCCCGGCAAGCATAATAAAGGAGGTACTTGTTACCATGTCAGAAGAAATCAAAAATGCTGAAGAAAGCAAAACAGAAAACTTTGAGGAGCTCCTTGAGGAATCATTCAAAAATTATAATACAAACGGAAGGGTACACGGTGTTGTTGTGAGCGTAACTCCTACAGAGGTACGCGTGGATGTAGGTAGAAAACAGACCGGCATTATACCACTTAGCGAGCTTACAAGTGATCCGAATGCAAAAACCGAGGATCTGGTTAAGGTCGGAGATGAGCTTGACCTTATCATTATGAAAACGAATGATCAGGAAGGTACGATCCTTCTTTCAAAAAGACTTCTCGATGCACAGAAGGGCTGGGACGATATTGTTGCAGCTTATGAGAATGAGACAGTTGTACACGGTGTTGTTACAGATGTGATTAAGGGCGGCGTACTTGCTCTTACCAACGGAATCAAGGTGTTTATCCCTGCTTCACAGGCTACTGCTACAAGAGGAGAATCACTTGAGGGTCTTCTTAAGAAGGAAGTTGATTTCCGTATTATTGAAACAACAGGCAGAAACAACAGACGCAGAGCTGTCGGTTCGATTCGCTCCGTTCTCAATGATGAACGCAAGAAGAGAGAAGAAGAATTCTGGGCTTCTGCAGAAGAAGGCAAGGTTTATAACGGTACTGTTAAGTCCCTCACATCTTACGGTGCATTCGTAGATATCGGCGGAATCGATGGTATGGTTCATATTTCTGAACTTTCATGGAACAGAATCAAGCATCCTTCCGAGGTTGTTAATGTAGGCGACAATGTTGAAGTTTACATAAAGGCTCTCGACCATGAAAAAGGCAAAATCTCACTTGGTTATAAAAAGGATGAGGACAATCCGTGGGAGATCCTTAAAAACAACTATCCTGTAGGAACTGTTACAGAGGTTGAAATTGTAGGTCTCACTACTTTTGGTGCTTTTGCAAAGATTATTGACGGAATTGACGGTCTGATCCATGTTTCTCAGATTTCAAACGAGAGAGTGGAGAAGCCGGAGGATGTTCTTTCCGTAGGTCAGAAAGTAACAGTCAAGATCACAGCAATCGACTTCGACAAGAAGCGCATCAGCCTTTCTATCAAAGCAGCTGATGAAAACAGTGACGAAGAGGTTGTTGAAGCTGAATAATCACAGGTAATTTATTAACTTCTAGGCATCTCTTATGAGATGCCTAATCGTGTTTATTGAATCGGAGATGATTTTATGTATGAGGAAATAAAAGAAAAGGCAAGGGCAGTTGTTCTTGAAGTATTGGAGCAGGCAAATCTGAAAGAGGGCGATATATTTGTTATCGGCTGCTCATCCAGCACAGTATGTGGAGAAGGTTACGGCAAGGCCTCCAGTCTTGATATTGCGCAGGCATTGTTTGACGGTATTTATCCCGAGCTGAAAAGCAGAGGAATCTACCTTGCCGCACAATGCTGCGAGCATCTGAACAGAGCAATCATCACTTCCAAAGCTGTTGCGGATAAGCAGAGAAGAGAGCCTGTTAATGTCGTACCGCAGCCGAAGGCAGGCGGTTCTTTTGCCACAATCACTTATCACACGATTGAAAACCCTGTTTCGGTTGAACACATCAGTGCCGATGCAGGTGTCGATATTGGCGGAGTACTGATCGGAATGCATCTCAGAGAGGTTGCTGTTCCGCTGAATCTGAAAAACAACATGATAGGCAAGGCACATATTACAGCCGCAAGGACAAGACCAAAATTCATCGGTGGCGAACGTGCGCACTATGATGATGATTTGAAATAAGGTGACTCAAATGGGCTATAAGGAAGAATTTATTGAAATCTACACCGAAAACATCAAAAGAGAAGGTTCCCAGAATCTTCTTGAATGGCTGCAAAAAACCGATTTTTTTACAACGCCTGCCAGCACAAAATTTCATGGAGCCTGCGAACAGGGACTTGTTATGCACAGTATCAGCGTATATAAGACAATGATGGAAAAGCATTTTGACCCTGAAACAGATAACTCCGAAAGTTTTGCAATTTGTGCGCTTCTGCATGATCTATGCAAGGCGCAGTTTTACAAAATTTCCACACGCAATGTCAAAAATGATGAAACAGGACAGTGGGAGAAAAAACCATTTTATACAGTTGATGATGCATTTCCTTTCGGACACGGAGAAAAATCAGTATTTCTGATCGAGCGTTTTATGCGGCTCAAGCCTGCTGAAGCCATTGCCATTCGTTGGCACATGGGCGGCTTTGACGAAGCTGCAAGGGGCGGCAGCTTTGCCATTAGTCACGCATACGAAAAATACCCCATAGCCGTTAAACTTCATCTTGCAGACCTTGAATCGACCTATTTGAGAGAGAAGAATACTTCGGTGGTAAATAAGTAAATGACCGCATATATAGGAGAATTGTGCAATTGTATATGAAAAATACCAAAGTACAATACATATTGATTCTCCTACGGAATTGTTTACTCTCCAAAAGATTTTAACTCATCCCACCACCTTCAACTAAGGCGGTGGGGCAAACAAATAATTCAACAATCTCTGCAACGCTCCAGGTCTAACTAAGGGCAAGACCTACTATGTAAAAGTTCGTGCTTACAAGACGAAAGTTTACGGTGCTTACAGTACTGTAAAAAAGTGGAAATTAAATAATACATGGTACTTCATACATCATAATCAAGCCTACAGACACTCTCAGGGAAGAATGTGTCTCGTCTTGTGAATTTATGACATGGAGCGGCATAAAACTAATGATTTGTAAAATGTTGTAGCGTAATTGACAGCGCAGGCACTGCGCTACCGGATAGTGTAAAATAATTCCGGGACTTTATGGAGCGGCATAAAACTAACG
>ONGS01000261.1 GCA_900317395.1 uncultured Eubacteriales bacterium
CTCCATGTTGGCAAAGCAAATCGTCAACAGTGCAAGCAAAAGATTAGACGAGCTCAACAAGATGATGCCTAAATCCGACAGCAAAGAGCGAGCTAAAATCCGTGAGAAAAAGCTGGCTCACGGGCAGAAAGAAGGCGCAGTCAGCAGTGGCATTGATAATGAAGTCTACGACAGCCAGGCAGCAGAAGGTATTCTGACTATGCTCGATTATTTGATTTCGCTTGGTGATCAGGAGAATGAGTTAAAAATAGAAGAATGTGTATCAACTGATGAAGAATATGACTTTGACAATGCCTATGCTGAATATCTTGGTGATGAAGATGATGGCTATGACGATGACCTTGATGACGAGGATGAAGAAGGATACTTCGGGTTATCTATGTGAACAGCCTGATTTTCGCCCTGTTTCGCCATATTTCGCCCTGTGTGAGGTTTATTTGTGGAAGGCGAGAAAGTACCCGTCTGAACGCCTCGCGCTGTTTTTGAACATTTGTCGCGGTTTGTGAGTTTAGTAAAACCAAGCAACAGTGTTGCTCAAGAATTGCGCTGCTAAACAAGAATAAGCCAGGGATTATGCCAAAGAAGAATAATCATTTTATTGTAACGCACAGAGAAATCTTGTTATATTTCATCTTGAGTCTTGTGACTTCCAGAAGAAATGAACATCGCAAAGGCAAATATCGTTATATGTTTAAATACTCAGAAAACCAAGACCTGTCTATTGCCAACACAAGTATAAAATGATATTATAAAGGTAGAATCCATTTGTAAAAGAGGTTGACGTGTGGAATACACTTATACTTACAATTTGGAAAGAGAAATCTGGACGAGGAGCTTGATGATAGCCATAATTATGAAATGGTTGTTGATTTTTTGAACGGAAAAGAGGTTTTTCTGCCATTTGGCGCTCGACTGGCGCTTTTTATTGCTAAAAAAAGTTTCTTACCTTCAACAGAAAGTAAAACCATAATTTCTGCATTAGCCGAGCAATGCGAAAAAAGCGAGGTGGTTATTTCGGAAATGCGTTCATCTTGACAAAAAATACGAAATATGCTAAAATTGTGGTATATTTCCATTTAATTATATAATTCGTTTGAAAGGCTAAAACAAACTGATCTAGAGAGGAGGGGAACAGTTTGATAAAAAATCGAGATGGAAATGTATTTTGCATATTGTTAATATTGATGTATTTGACCATTGTGATACTTTTGTTTAGTGGTTGCGGATGCGAAAATTCAACGATCGTCAAATCGAGGGAAATAACTTTTGCGGTGGGCGCATGTGATGCAAAACCCGGCGAAAAGGGGATTGCCATAACGGTATCAGTAAAAAATAATCCGGGTTTTGCCTCGGCACGACTTGAGATTAGTTTTGACGATTCGCTTGTTCTTTCGGGGTTTGAGTATAACAAAAAAATGTTTGAGGGGATGTCGACGGTTCCGTATAACGCAAATGCAAATCCGCCGACTTTGTCGGTGACAAGCGTAGATAAAAATATAACAGGAGATTTTGATTTTGCCACACTGTATTTTGACGTTAGTGACAAAGCTAACGGTAATTGTGAAATCAATCTGTCCTGCGGAGAAAATGATGTCTATGATATTGAAGATAATAATCTGGAATGCAGCTTTTGCACAGGAATAATATCTATAGTAACAGATAGTGAGAGCACTTCAAAAGCTGACGAGGCTTCTGTTTCCAAGGATAAACACACAGTGGTTTTCAAGGACGAGAACGGAAAAGTAATTTCTTCTCAAAGCGTATATAACGGAGAATCGGCACAGGTTCCGACCGCTCCGACGAAAGAGGGATATGTTTTCAAAGGTTGGAGTGAGCCGGTTGACAAGATTACATCGGACAAGACCTTAACCCCTGTGTACGAGGCATTAGGCTTTGCACCTCAGTTCGTGGTTGGCAAAGCCGAAGCGAAGCAGGGAGAAAAGAATGTTGCGGTCACGGTTTCGCTGAAAAATAACCCCGGAATAGCTTCGGTTTTGCTTGATATTCTGTACGATACCGAGCATTTGAAGATGACCGGTTTTGAGTATAACAGGGAACTGACAAATGGTTCCTCAACGGTTCCGTTTAACGAAAAGGCTTCGCCTCCGTGCTTGTCGATGGTAAACGGAGCAGAGAATGTCACGGGAAACGGAGTGCTGGCGACGCTGTATTTTGAGGTCTTGGACTCCTCCAAGGGTGTATATCCCATTGTTGTAAGCTACGATAAAAACAACGTATATAACATTGACGAAGAGAACGTAATGTTTGAATCAGTCAATGGAATAATAGAAATAATTTAAAAAAGGAGAGATGAACATGAAAAAAGGGCTAAAATCAGCTCTGTCGGTGCTGTTAGTGCTGATGCTTATGCTTTCGGTCGTACAGATAAGCGTCTCTGCTGCAAAAACAACTCCGATGACAATCACGGCTTCAACGAAAACCGCGCTTCCGGGATCCTCGGTAGATATTGATGTTTCGTTGAAGGACAACCCCGGTGTTGCGTCCATAGGATTGGATGTCGCCTACAACAAAAACATTCTCACACTCGAAAAGGTAACGTACAA
>ONGS01000258.1 GCA_900317395.1 uncultured Eubacteriales bacterium
TAACATACGGATAAACTCCGCCTCAAGCTGCGCCTCGGTCTGATAGCCCTTGGCGTTCTTTTCAACGGGAGTGTATTCGGTTACGACCGTGCTTTCGTTTGATTCGGTTACGATGTTGAAATATGGCATAACTACCTCCAAAAATCGGAATAGGTTTTCAAATATTCAAAAGTATCGCATTTTGATGTTGGTATTTTTTCAACTAAAACCAGCTTATTATCTTCTACATCCATCAACAAGAAATCTTCTTTATATATTGTTATAAAAAGTGTTTCTTTATTGTGTACTTTTTGATTCCTGTAAAGCAAAGCTTGTCCAAAATCGTATTGTAAAGATTCAACAACAATTTTATCACCATTACTATAATCATCTTTTTCAAAAAAGAAAACAAATGGATAAAACAACAATAAATTTTTATCTGTTTCAAGCGTATTTAAAAAAGTTTTTAAATCATTTTCAATTCCATATTTTTTTGATTTGTTTTTTCTTATTGCCTCAAGTTCATCTAAACCTTTTCCTCTTAACGCCGATTTTAGTCTTGTGATTTGAACGGTTTTATCTTCGCCTTGTGCGCTTTTTAGAATCATTCCATCCGTAATTTTTTCAATTCTAAAAGAGAGAATACTTCTTGCTTGCAACTGTGTTTTGCTGGCAATCAATTTAAAATCGATTCCATAATCATCGGAATATGCGTCACACTCTCCGGAAGATTGAGTTTTCTGATATTCAAAGTGACGATTATGATGATTTCCAATCCATTTTGAGTTATTAAGGAGCTCGGTTAAGTATAATTCATAATTACATCTTTTTTCACCGGCTACATAATCCTTAATTATAAATGGAGCTTCAAGTACTCTATATCTTAAATCCGGATTCAAATTTGGGTCTAACAATACTTTTTCTCCTTGAAACTCAATAACTTATCTCTATAATACTCATACTGCTTTTGCCGTGCTTCTATTTCGGCGGGCACGCCTTCGTTAATGTCGTTACAAATCATATAAAAGCGATCAAGGATATCAGCTATCCGTTTCTGTTCAATTATGGTTGGAAGATTGATAACAACATCATTCAATTTATTAGGCGTTACTTCAATTACTTTTGTTCCGTGAGCAAGTTTTACCTTTTGCTTGAAAAAAGTTGATGAATGAAAATAAAAAGACAAATACTTTGCGTTTTGATTATGATGAATTATAGCCGTGTGTCCGCTGACCGCAATCTCATCATTGCCAAACCAAGCGGTACACTTGCATACATCCTCAACATTTTCACTTGTCACGGCCATAATTATGTCATTCTTTACTGCATGCTTTGATTTGGAATAAACATCATCTGATACAAAAGCGAGAGCCTTATCAGCATGCACACCAAAGTGCGTATACATCTGTCCGTAATGTATGCAAGGCTTACCATCTGTAACAAAATCTTTTTTCTGGAAGTTGCCTCCCCTTGTTATTGTTGCAATTTCTCCAATTGCAACAGGAGCATAACCAAACACATACTGTAACAGCGCTATTTCAGCCTGTCTGTCTGTCTGTCTGTCTGTCTGTCAGCGAGTTTACCGCCGGTCTCTGCGAATGTCAAGAGCAAATCACGATAATAATCGTATTGTTTTTGACGCGCTTCTATCTCGGCTGGCAGACCGATATTCAGGTCGGAACAGATAACATCAAAGTTGTCTAAAACATTAACTATTCTTTTTTGTACCTCAATAGATGGAACAGGCAATAAAACTTTTCCTAACATTTTACCACTAACATGAGGAACGCCAGCGCCTCTTTTCATTGCGTTTAATTCTGGTTCTTTTCTTTTTAATACATAGTAAAGATACTTAGATATCACAACATCTTTCTTAGCTTCATAACCAAATCCATCAGTAACGAAAATCGGTTCGTTCCAGAATGAAACGAATCCAGCTGAAGCACCGCTGCGGGCTATCACAACTATTTCTCCATCATGATTAGATTTGTCTATATAATATGCTGGTTCTTGCCCGCCGAGGATTACCGGTATTTCACCAGTATTGGAATTACTCTTTGTGATATACTCACCTCTGAACACGTCCGAAACAGAAGAAAGTGTAAGCATTTGTGCCTTGCCATTAAAAGATAAAACCTTATCTCGATAAAACTCATACTGTTTCTTCCTCGCTGTAAGCTCTAATGACAAAGATTTATTAAGCTCTGCCACTTGCTCTGTGAAATTGTCAAGAATCTTGACAATTTCAGTTTGAACCCCAATAGGAGGTATAGGGATATTTACTTTTTTCATTCTATCTTTTGATACATTGAATCTTGTTACGCCACTTGCAGTTTTTCCGATTTGATAACGCAAATATTTAGATCGAAAAAGGTGTTTTGAGAAATCAGGTAAAAGAATGGTTTTGTCATTTAGTCTAAAGAAAAAGCAAAAACTATTCAAGTATAATTTTTCATCAGTTTTAGTAGTCACAACCGATGATATTCCACATTCATCTGGCGTTTCAGAGGAACCGGTAAAAATAATATCTCCGTATTCCAATGTTCTTTGGTTTTCTTTTTCACCTATTCTTACCCGGTCAGGAACATCAACTTGCAAA
>ONGS01000257.1 GCA_900317395.1 uncultured Eubacteriales bacterium
GGTAAAGGCACTGTTCAGGAAGGTGCTGTTCAGCCAGGAGCGGAGAGAACACTTCTCCCAGATGACGTTTGTATAGGATGAATGAAACGGCTGGCAGTCCAGCGCATATTTGCTGATCAGCAGGGCTTTGTTGTCCTCCCTTGCCAGCACCAGCCACTCGATGGCTTCCTTGCCGTTGGAAGCACTGTTGTCCTGCTCATAATTGCCGAATGTAACAGTTTTTCCAACCTGGAATTGTGCAAGATAAGCAAGATAAGCAGCGTGCTTCATATCCGGATCTGTTTTTAATATAGAGTCCACATCTTTGTAACCTGCAATTGATAGGAAAGTATCATATGCTTCATCATATCTCCCGGATTTCTTTAATAAAAGTGCCTGCTGATATTGTGCCTCTTTTATGGCTGTCCAGCATTCTTCGATCTGCGTATTACTGTCTTTATATCCATTCAGTTTTTGGAGAACCGTGATTGCTTCACTGTACTTGCCGCTGTTCTTCAAGGCCATTGCCGAAGCATAGTTTTCTTCTTTAATGGCTGTCTGGCATTCTTCAATCTGTGTTTTACTGTCTTTATATCCATTCAGTTTTTGGAATGCATCGATTGCTTTTGAATAATTCCCACTTTCCTTTAATTGCTCTGCTTCATGATAGGCAATGTCAAGAATTGCAGTTTGACAATTAGCAATCATGTTGCTGCTGTCCTTATACCCATTAAGTGCCTCAAATGCTTTGATTGCTTCGCTGTATTTTCCTTCATTCATTAGTGTTACAGCTTCGTTGTATTCTCTATCACTTACTGCAGTTTGGCAGTTTTTGATCTGCTCTGTGCTATCCTTATAATTTTCCAGTTGTTCAAAAACATATGCTGCTGATTCATAATCTCCCTTATTGAAACGGTACATTGCCTCGTCATAAATCAGCTGACGGCATTGCTCTGCTTTTGCTGCGCTGTCACGGAAAACAGAAATTGCGTCAAACTGGTCCGCAGCAGAAAGAACATCCCCAATTGTGGCATTATTTGCAAATGCCTGCTTGCAGATCCCATAGTAAACAATAAGATATGTGCTGTCTTTATAATCACCCAAAAATCCCAGCGCCTTAATAGCATTGTCGTAATCTCCCTTTTCGCCATATGCCAGTGCCTTGCAGTACATCGCCTGTTTGGAAGAATCCTCATAGCTACTGATGCTCTCAAATAATTCTGCAGCCTTTTCATACTCTCCTGCTGCCATTTTTTCCTGAGCATCTTCATATACTTTTGCAGGTTTGGTTGCCGCTATTCCTGATACGGCTAACGCAATTACGAGGAGAATACATAATACTTTTTTTGCTTTCATCGTCTTGGTCACCTTTCTTATATACTATTTATAAAACATTTATAGAGGTACTCATCCAAAAATTCTTCTATCAGCTTGTTGGATATCCGAAGCGCTTTCAGTTCCATATCATCTTCAAAGCTGAACAGGAGAATCGGCTTCTCTCCGTGAAAGACGGAACATCGTACGTAGTAGGGAAAGTCCCCCAACATATATCCGTATGTTGATAAATTCAACTGTTTTCCTTCCGCATCGGCTATTATTCTGCCTATTCCTGCTGCCAGTTCCGTATCGTCTCTCTGCAAGAACTCCTTTGTAATATCCTCTTTCTCTTTGAATAACAGGAGTTTAACCATATTCCCGATTTTTTCACGGTTTCCTTTAGAAGAAATGTTTTGTCCAAAAGAATATTTTTGAAGTAGGGGCTATTTTGCTACAGCCCCCCGGCAGAATACTGAAAAAATATATAATTTGCGTCGCAGGTACAGTTTAGCAAATCGATAAATAGAATGCAATGATTTCTTGTCTGAAATATATGAAATCTGTTTAGGCAGAAAATCATTTTTTTATAAAAACGGTACAGAATACACAAAACTCCTTTTGAAGAATAATGTGTATTTTGTACCGTAATTTCCTTTAACCTTTTCGTTTTTTCTCTTGTATTGCGGCGATATTTAGGATATGATTTCGTCATAAAAGAAAAAGGGAGAGAAGCCTATATGTCCATTACAAGCGCTATGCTTTGTAAACGCTTTAAAAAGAGCGATGACAGGAGGGATGCCGGCCTGACCACGCCCGCAGATATTTTGCGTTATGATGACATTCCCTACGGATCGGATGACCGCTGGCAGGTGCTCGATGTGTACCGCCCGAAGGCGGCCGCGGAAAAGCTTCCGGTAATCGTCAGCATTCACGGCGGCGGCTGGGTCTAC
>ONGS01000255.1 GCA_900317395.1 uncultured Eubacteriales bacterium
AGCACAGCTGGGCAGCTACGTACGGATCGGATAAACGCTGAAAGCATCTAAGCGTGAAGCCGACTCCAAGATAAGATATCCCACAGCAAAAGCTGTTAAGACCCCTTGTAGACTACAAGGTTGATAGGCTGCGTGTGTAAGCATCGTGAGATGTTCAGCTTGGCAGTACTAATAGGTCGAGGGCTTGACCAAGTTTACTTGGTTACTTGTATTTGCTTTGTTCAGTTTTCAGGGTGTGAGACCCATAAAAAAACCTGTCCATACGGACAGGTTTTTTTATGGAATGGGAGGAAAACAGCAGGAAAAGTTATGAGCGGAGTTTGTATTAATACATCCTCCGCCCATTTTTGTATACAGTCAAAATATTCAACAACATCAAACTTTTTTCATGATTTCATCTATGTCATGCTCTGTACAAAAGCCAACAGAAGAACCATTTTTACCTGTATGAACTTTTTTTATTTTGCATCCATTAGTGATGGATCTGTGAAAAAAACCTACAAGCCATATTCCCTATCATATACAATAAATTGTATATGTGTTTTTTGACAAATTTCATTTTTAGAGTTATAATAATATCACTTATGAAAGTTATTGCTCCTCCAACAAAATATTGTCATTAATACTTAGCAGAAATCCATTATTTCTGCGTTTGAAATACTTTGTTAATGTTTTATTGGTAAGCAATGAAAGGAGGAATTGAGATGGCTCGTCGCAAACACCAGAAAATCAAAATTCTTAGAGTAATGGATCTTATCAGAGAAGCAAAAGGAGAAAACGAAGCTTTGACGATCAGACAGCTATGCCAGATGCTATTGGAAGAAGATATCCCTTGCGATAGGCGTACACTTACCGATGATATAGAAATTCTTACCGAATATCTTAATGAAAATCCAAACTATTGTTTTAGAATACTTTCTAAAACGAGCGGAAGAGGGAAGGCCTTTTATTCAGAAATCAAGCCCAAAAACGAACCGAAAATTTTCACGGATAACGAACTGATCCAAATGATCAGCGGACTTAATTCTTTGCGGTTGACAGAGGATGTTCCTGCAAACGAAGCGGAAGCATTAAAGTGCAAGTTGGTTTCTTTATCCTCAACGAGAAGCCGTAAAAAGCTTATGCAGTATGCAGAGGATGATCATGTTTATGCACTTGATACAGCGGCGGCAAAAATTCTGATTGATTCGGTTAATTCGTATACTTTTATGAAAAACAATACCAGCGACAGAATTATTGATACCATTATAAAAATGAGCGACAATGAAGATCAGCGTGCACTTGCGGAAGAAAAAAATAACCCAATCTACTGTCAGCACAGCAGTGAAAATATTACACTTTATGAAATAGATACACTATTTCGTGCGATCGACCATCAGACAAAAATTTCCTTCAGATATTTTGACCTTGATGAAAACCGTAATAAAATATATCGACGCAATGGTGATGAATATGTCGTTGAACCTCTGACACTAACACCGAATGACGGTCACTATTATCTGATTTGCTATGACAAGGATACCGAAGGTTTTTTGCGTACATACCGCATTGACCGTATGACAGATGTCAGCTCGGAATATTGTGAGGATCCGATCTCTGATGAAGCAAGAGAAATGGCAAAATCCATATCGAAACATACCAACAGTGTTTTCAGAATGTACCGTGGTCCTGTACGGACTGTTACTCTCCAATTCAGCAATAAAATTATTGGGAACATCTTTGATAAATTCGGACCCGGGGCAAGAATTACACGCATTGATGAGAATACCTGTACAATTACGGAAGAGATACAGATCAGTCCGCCGTTTTTGGGATGGCTTTTCCAGTTCTCAGGTGAAATGAAGATCATTTCACCGCCGGATGTTATTGAACAATACAAAGACAAATTAAATTCTGCTTTTGCAAGTACCATATAGTCCAAACCTGTACCGCAAATCTGTGGTGCAGGTTTGGATTTATTTATCTATGAAAAAACGTACACGGAAAATACTGTATACGCAAATATTATGAATAATCGAAAATATATTTTAATAAAACCTATTGACAAATGTAAAATTTGGTGTTACAATAAACCTACAATACAGATAGGTAAACTTAGTAATCATTCTTGACTGTGGAGGAATTGATTTTTGATGAACGCATATGACTCTATGACGGAGCTAATCGGTAAAACACCCCTTGTAAGACTCGGTAGTTATAAAGAGCATCATGAACTTTATGCGGATATTTATGTAAAATTGGAGCAGTTTAATCCCTCAGGAAGTGTTAAAGACAGAATTGCCCAAGCAATGATCGATGAAGCCGAAAATAGTGGCATTCTCCGTCCCGATTCCGTCATTATAGAACCTACTAGCGGAAACACAGGTATTGGTCTCTCGGCTGTTGCTGCCGCAAGAGGGTACAGGATTATTCTTACTATGCCCGAAACAATGAGTGTTGAAAGAAGAAATCTTCTCAGGGCTTACGGTGCAGAACTTGTGCTGACACCCGGTGCAAAGGGCATGAAAGGTGCCATTGCCAAGGCGGAAGAACTTGCAAAGGAAACACCGCACAGCTTTATTCCCAGTCAGTTTACCAATGCCGCCAACCCTAAAATACACCGTGAAACTACAGGCCCCGAAATATGGAACGATACAGATGGTAAAGTGGATATTTTTGTGGCAGGTGTCGGCACAGGCGGCACAATATCAGGTGTCGGGGAGTATTTGAAAAGTCAGAATTCTGAAGTGAAAGTTGTAGCTGTTGAACCGGCAGGTTCGGCAGTGCTTTCAAAAGGAAAACCCGG
>ONGS01000253.1 GCA_900317395.1 uncultured Eubacteriales bacterium
CCGTACTTCTCCTCAAAGAACTTCCACGCTGTTTCGTAGTCTTGTTCACGGTCGCACTTATCGAAGGGTGCAACATATTCTATCGTTCTCCTTACCACACCGCCGGGCATCGTATCGTCCTCGATCTCTCTTGTAAATACCCTTCCGGCAGGCGCACCCTTGACGTTGCCTTCCCACTCTTTGCGGTCTAAACCAACTCCAGTGAGAGTGGCATTTGTAGTAAATACAATTCTTCCATTTGCATCATACCAAGTATCTTCTTCATTCTGTTTAAGAACAGGAAAATAAATACGATAAATAGCAAGAAGATCTGAGAGTGATAACCCCATTAAAAGGGCTACCAGCACATCAAGTTCAATCATCGCCCATCGGCGTTCATAATCCGTTCTTAATGCACTGTTATGTGACCAATCCTCTGTAAGTGAACTAAAGGTATCATTCCTTAACCGCAAATCTTCTTTTGACCACGAAAGAGATGTAAACTCATCTCTCCATAACTGTTTCCATAACTCAGAATAGGACTTATTTAACGAATTGAGCATTAAACTACGAATAATAAGGTCGTTATTGAATGGTAAAATTGGAAGCAATCCAAGAGTCTCACCATAGAGGTTCTGTTTGCCCAACAACTTGATCAGAAAATCATAAGGCACCGAAGCAGCACCGCCTGAAAATGAAACAAGTTGCTCATAGTCGGAAAATGTTAAGCTAATAATACCATTTATATGTGCCGATTGTGGAGGGATAATAGCTCCCATGAAAGTTCTATCTCCTGGAAGGTTCACCATTTTCCTTGCAGCAAATTTATAGAAATTCGTTATCGGTTTGTTATCAGTGTGTTTTGGAATCTCTGAGGTATAATCTGCAATAGACATTATAGGGATATAATTGCATCTCTGCATATACTCATCAGGGATAATTGTCAAATCAATTGTGTCGAAATCATATCTTGAACTACAATTAGCTCGTGAAGTTTTGAACAACGGATTACCTACACCCACATGAGCGCCACTAATGATTAGTTCAGTATTTTTTTGCGGATAGTGAATGTTTCGTTGTATTATTCCTTTTGAAACTGAATTAGTCTCATGCCAAAACTCCGAAACGGTAATAGTAGAGAAGAATTGCTCGACTTTGGTTCCTTGGTCAGCAAAACGCTCAAGTACATTAATTATAGGTTTTGCATGAAGAACAGGTAAACGTGCTTGTTGCCAATCATCAGAGTTATCAAAGAGCCTTGCGAAAAGCAGCAATTCCTTCTCACCAACAGTAATTATTCTATCAGGATGACCGGTGATACACCAGTTGTTGTTATCATCCTTCAATCCGTATAGCTTGTGATTGCAGTCAGGATTGTAACAGTCTTCGATTGTTGAGGGTGCAAACAAATTATTTATGCAATCAAAAGTTTCTGTTTCCTCGTTTGCGTATACATTAAGACTAAATTCACGAGAGGTACTGATTGGAAACAGAAGGAATTTATTGTTGAATTTGAAGTGCTTTCTGAGCTTCGGATATAAAACCTTACGCAGAACGCCGCCATTAGGATCATCAAACACACTATCCTGATGAATAAATGCACTGACAGAATCAGGGCGACCAAAATCCCATGCCTGCGGTAAAAATCCCTTATAAAGATTAGTCTGCTGACCTTTTAGCAGAATATAATTTTGAACAGCAGCCATAAAATTCTGTATACCAGTTAAAGATACATATTCTTCGATATAAGCAGTCTTTATTTTTTCTACTGCGAGTTCGGTAGTACGCTGTTTTGCAACTTCTGGAGCTTTCCAACCTTTAATGCCATACATTGGGTTATAATCTGAAAGCAATCCTTGCTCATTCCAAGTGATTTTTTCCCACGGCGGATTACCGATGACAAGGTCAAAACCGCCTTTATCCGCAAACACATCGGCGAATTCAAGCTCCCAGTGCATAAACTTGTTGTCATTCGCTATCTTACGCACGAGCGCAAGGCGAGGAAAGTTATCGCACAGCCAGTCAAGATCAACGTCCTGTATCATCAGTTCTTCTTCATCTACTAAAAAAGAAAGCTGTTTTTGTGTATTGTTCGTTTGTATTGTGCCTCTCAGGATGAGATCCATTTCAAACAAGAATTCCGAACGGGACGGCAATAATTCAGCCTGACTGATGGGCCAGAACCAAAGGGCGCACCAATAGTCCATAGCAAATTTCAGCCTTGCGTATGCGCCGGCATTCTGAGCGTGTTCAGACTTATATATACCTCGCAGAAACTTGTCTTTTTCTCTTATGGATTGACCGCAATCAAAACGAGTATCC
>ONGS01000251.1 GCA_900317395.1 uncultured Eubacteriales bacterium
AGAGGTATCGAAGCGGTCATAACGGGGCTGACTCGAAATCAGTTTGTGCGAAAGCACACATGGGTTCGAATCCCATCCTCTCCGCCAGAATAGGATTGCTATTTTAACAAAAATGGCAATCCTATGTTTTTACTCTTTGAGAAAAAGATTATTCAGAACGGCAGAAACTCTTGAAACAAGGATTTCTGCCGTTCTTTATACCAATTAGTTGTTATTTCTGCATAAAGCTACATGTGGATGTAAAAAGGCAATAGAAGTTATGATTCAACTTCAGTAGCACGTGGGATAATATAAGTTTGTCCGTCATTGCTTGAAATTGACAGAGAATCTTGCGCTGCTGCTAAGTTCAAGCCCATTGGTATTTGATTATGAATCTCTTCCATTTTGCTTATTGGTGGCTTTATATACTTCAAAATATATTTACCCATTTCACTTCCAGCTTTGTTGGTCAATTCATTCCATGCGTCTTCACCAATTACGGCTCGTCCACCCTCTGCTATGTATTTTTCTTTTAACCGCTCAAGTAGTGGAGAAGGCGTTGAATCAAATACTACCAAAATTGGGGTCAGCCCCGCGCGTCTTGCTTCATAGGGAAAACTCATTTCTTCTGAAAAGCGACCCTGCCCACTTGCCGCAATAGTTACGCGCAATTTTAGTTCATATACTTCATTTGCATCCTCAATAAAGCAGTCTATTTGACGCCCCTCGTTAGTTGTATTCCCATTATCGTCGATTCTTTTTACAGGTGAGTTTTTATGAGATACAGACTCACCCCCTAAGCAACTGGCAAGAATGGGTTCAAATAAGTATCCTGTTTCCTGTGCGCTTCGATTATCTATATCGTATATGAGTTTGCGCCATGTCATCCACGAAATCAGAAGCTGGTCAGAACAATTACCGTACTCTAGTAAACACCTTAAACCAATTTGTTCAGTCGATGGAAACGGTTGTGTTTTCAAGATATTGTAAAACTTAAATCTACGCCGATACAATTCAGATAAGTTCTTCATGTATAAATACATGATGTTTTCTATATCTGTTGCCCCCGATAGTTGCAGATAACGAAACGCTTCCTCTTCACTTTTTTCCGGCAAAGAATCAATCATTGAAGGAGAAATGTCATAGAAGTTTTTTTCTGCAAGGTTCTTAAATCGTGCGTCAAACCATTCAGCCGATCCATGCAAATCAAGATATGCAATATGTGTTAATAACGTAACGTCTTTCGGCTTTATCTCTACCAGCGCATTTCCCCCACCGTGTTGGGAAAATGACTTATAGAACTGCCTTTGTTGTCTTGAAAGCGGCATAATTAATCCTCCAATACTAGTTCTATCTGTTCATAACGATTGGGTAACAAACCATCAAGCATTAAGCAAGTATTTAAAAGGGTTGGGCTTTTAGCTGTTGCCTTTGTCACATCATAGCTAATTAATGCTTGCGGTTCTTTTTGGGATTCACTCTTATCTGCTTCAAATATACTATTAGCCATTTGATATGCGAATCGGGGAGGTATAGCATTTCCGATTTGTTGCATTTTTTGTGATTCTGTTCCACAAAAAGAAAAATTATCGGGGAATGTCTGAACCCTTGCGCATTCTCTAATAGTAAGCATTCTATTTTCTACAGGATGTATAAACTCGGAAATTGCTGAACCAGTTATAGTTAAACACGGTTCATCATATGAAAGCCTTTTTAATCCGGACGGTGCTCCCCCTCTTTTCTCTGATGGTGTCCCATCGCATACTCTACGGAAAGCACGCCTCTTGAAAGAAGCATTTTGAAGCCGCTCAGGCATATCTTTCATAGATTGTCCTACCTTCAGATATTCTATCCGTTCTAACTGTATACCTGATTCACTCTTTCTTACATGATCGATTTCGGGAATATCTACACCCTCTAAATCTTTTATGGCTTCATAAAGAGTATCAGAGCCTTCCCGATATATAGAGCCGAATGCAATTTGCTTTTCCTTTGGGAAATGAAAACTCTTTCCTTCACGATTGCCAACAATAATTACCCTTTTTCGTCTTTGAGGTATGGCATATTCTTGCATATACACTTTTTTCAAATATACAGAATAGCCCAACTCAATCATTTTTTTTATACACTCAACAACATAGACTCCTTTAGCTGTAGTAAGTATTCCCTCTACATTTTCCATCATAAACCATCGCGGGTAAAACTCCGCTAAGGCATTTGCATAGTTTTGAACAAGTTTGTTCCTTGGGTCATTCCAAAATCTACTTCCAGCAGTTGTAAATCCTTGACAGGGTGGTCCACCAATTATTAAATCTAATTCACCGCGTTTCAATCCTAATGAATCTCTTAGCTGCGAATAATTGCATGAAGACAAGTCCACGTTTTTGCATTTATTCCCAGGAAAGTTTATGTTATACGTTTCAATAGCCGGAATTGCGTTATCATAAGCAGCAATGATATTTATTCCAGCTTCTGAAAAACCTAAAGAACAGCCTCCTGCTCCAGAAAAAAGACTAATGGCCTTCCAATCACTTAATTGCATCTATATCAACTCCTACGATTTCTACAATATCGTCAAGCCCACATTCAAGAGCAGTTGCGATTTTTGCTAATGTGTCCATTGCAACAGGTTCGTCTTTGCCCATTTTGGCAAGAATGTTCGTGCTAATACCCGCGGTCTTTCGCATATCGGTTTTTGTCATTCGTTTGTCTATCAGCAGTTTCCACAAGCGGTTATAACTGTATGTCACGGGAATCCTCCTCCGCAAAAATGTTACTCGTAAATAGAATTATATCATAATCAACGAAGAAAAGCAACACAATATCACGAATTCATGATATTTGATGCTCATTCGGACGCTACGAAATTTAACGATAACCCCGATTATGTTAAAATAGCAGTCTTTATCCAACAAAAAACGCCTTTTGTCTGCCGACAAAAGGCGTTTTTTGAACGATGTGTTCCCTGCGGTGTGATGTTTGACGGCGCCAAGTGATGTGCGCTTCGCGCGTGAAAAGCGGAACACGTCACATCACTTTACAATCGTACTGATATAAGGTATTATCAAAGCAACCGAAACCGTCGACCATGTTGAGCTTGCTCGATTCGTGTTGGAAAAAGGAAGTTGTTCAGATTGAAAAAGAAAAAGATCGCCGTCCCGATTC
>ONGS01000247.1 GCA_900317395.1 uncultured Eubacteriales bacterium
AGACAAGTACGTACACATCAGCCGGGTGAAAGGATCCTGTGTATTTCCTGCTTCTTTCCTCATGATCTGTGCCCAGAACCCATGTCCGTGTAAAGCCACTACAACTGCATTAAAGATAAAGGAAAATAAATGATGAAACTGCAGTCCTCATCGGGACTGCAGTAATTTTTTCAGCCATTTTTTTTCGGCAGCAAAATAGGAATCAATTTTATTTTTTGTCCGCGTACTGAATATTCCCAACAGATACTTACGAAAAGTCGGCTTGGTGACTCCCATTTCCGTAAATACTTCCTCACTGGTCACTCCTTTTACATCCCGGATCTGGTCGAATAATTTTTTGTCATCAGTTGCGATTCCATTGTAATTCCAAATGGATAGCTGTTCGTACTTTAATCCGTAAAAGTCTGCCAGCTTGCGTATGGTGTCATGCTGGGATACCGGATTGGACAAGGTTTTTCGCTGGTTCTCATAAGCATTGACCGTTGTTACGGTTAATCCTATGCAGTCAGCAACGTATTGCTGTGTGTATCCCTGTTTCAATCTCAAAGAACGAAGTTTTTCTCCAAGGTTGGATATGGAAGTACTAATCTTATGCTGCTGGGTCTGCATTTTTACAGGACCTTCTAATGTAAATTCTTTTGTATTACCTAGTTTATCCTTGAGCACGACCCTTAACGAACTATAATACGAATCTGAAGTAGCTTTTTCAGTATAGATTAAGATACGGTCGATTAAGAGAAACAGGATATCCCTCTGGGTTTCAAAGGAGAGGCTGTGAAGGTTATAGTCTTTGGTAAAGAATCTTTGAAATTTTTTTACAAATTCGGCAGAAGATAGTTTGTTCTTTGCTATGATTTCTTCCTCGGAAGGTTGGATCAATTCTTGTAAGTGACTCTGCAGGGTGCTCTTTTCCTGTTTGATTTTTTCCAGTTGTTTTGTCAAGTCTTCAATGTTAATTAGTTGCTTGCGGTAAAGGGTTAAAATAGCATCTTTTTCCTGTTTAAGTTTGTTGAGTGCTTTGTGGATTGTGTCAATTTCAAGGGCTTTATATTCTGACTGTCTGTTTTTGACATTGTGAGGAGTATCCTGAAAAATCCCTTCCCGTAAAAGGGTAGCGCAGTGGTCTAATACCGACTGTTCAATCCAGTCTGCCGGTATGCTGACAGAAGTGGTACAGCGCCATGCGGGATTATAAGCTCTTTTTCCGTTACAGGAATAGGAGCTCGTTTTTTCGGGGTGCTTTTTATTGACACAGCCGCAATAGCTATGACCGCAATTACCGCAAACGAGATAACCCTGCAGCAGATGGCTAGCTTTTCGCTGCTTTAGATAGGTGATGGTTCTTGCAGATACAGCCCGGTTTGCTCTGTTCCAAGTTTCTTCATCCACAATGGGTGGAACCTGCTGTTCGATGGGGTCATAGTCCTTAAGCGTTGCACGTAGACCAAAAGTCCGCTGTCCCATGTAAAGGGTGCTGTGTATCATGCGAAGGACACGGCTTGGCCCCCACAGAGGAGCATTGTTCTGCAATCTTTTTCCGGGATGTTTCTGACGTACAAGGTTTTTTGTTGGGATATACCGGGTAGGGACGCCAAGAGCGTTGATGTAATCGGCAATATCCCTGCAACTCTTATTCTCATTCCCGCAGAGGTTGAAGATGATTTTGACAATATCTTCTTCACTGTATTCCAATCCGGGAATCTTTTCGCGATTGACAATAAGGCGGCCTTCCTTATCGGTCAAATAACCGAAAGGCACGATGCCGCCCAACCATTTTCCTTTTTTAGCGGCAACCAGTGCCCCACTGTGCATCCGCGCAAGAATGGAGTCGCGGTCTAATTCTGCAATGCCGCTGAGGGTAGTAATAAGGAACTTACCGGCAGGAGTGTTGGTGTCTAGAGGTTCCGTCATGGATCGGACATTGATTCCGTATTTAGTGAAGTTTTGGATTGCTTCCAAAATGACGGTGGTCTTTCGCCCCAGGCGATCTAATTTATAGAACAGTACAGTATTGAACAGTCCCATTTGAGCATCCTGCATGAGTCGGGAACCTTCCGGTCGGTCTTTTACGGGCACGGTACCGGAAATCCCTTCATCGCAGTAATAATCGTACAGCTGCAACTTATAAAGATCGATATAATTCTTAGCGAAAACTTTTTGCACATCAATTGTGCCGCGCTCTGCTTGGTCTTCAGACGAGACACGGCAATATACTGCGACTATTTCAGTAATTCCGGTAACCATGCCCATTCACCTCCTTCATATTTATTGTGTGAAAATTAAGGGCAGATTATCTTTCTGCCCCCTGTGTAGAGTCCTATAGTTAAGCGGATTCTTGTATCTTTTTTGTTCTAACAGAAGCGTTGCCGAAGGAAATCCCTTTTATTGGGGTAACATCTCTTGTCTGAGTTGTTGATGACATCATTGATGTAAACGCGTCTTTTCCCCATATCTCCTCTCCAACCTTCTTGACAAGGACTGCAACCTCATCAATCGATACATTTTGTGATGTTGCAGCTCCAGTACGTTTTTGATAAATCATAGTTGCCCCCCCATTTTGTCATGTGTCTAATAGATAATTTGAAAAGTTAGGATATATCTTATTGTTTTCTTCATATGAAAATTAATCATTGCTTGATTAGAATCCAAAAGTGTGTTATGATGAATTTGCAATCACGATACGGTTATATATAATCACGTTACGTGATTATATATTTATTTTACAATTGTGATTGGCAATTGTCAATCACTTTACGTGAGTTTTGGAGGAAGATATGTCTATTAAGGATATTTTTGCGGAGCGTTTTTCTTTGGTTCGTAATACATATCACCATACTTATAAAGATATTAGTAATGTTTTAGGGATTAATGCTAATACTATAACGGAATGGGTAAAATCTAAACGTAATTTCCCTGATCCTGTGAAATTAAGTCTTATTGCTGATATTTATGGATTGAAAATTGATTGGCTGTTAGGTCGCACTAATCAGTTATATGATCATGATATTTTATGCAGAATTGAAAACTCTTTTACTATTAATTTTCTTAATCCCTTATTTAAGCTTCCTACTGAATATTTAGATAATGAGTTGCGGAAAAATCATTATTCTGCTGGTATTCGAGCTAACATAATTTCAAATACTTTTACAACTCAATACACAGCGGTTTCTAAAGTTTTGGGACAAAATTTTTATAAAAATCCTGATTATCCAACATTAATAACAGATAATAGCATTGCTATTCAGAATGCATTTTCTGATTTGCTTCTTGATCATGATAATCTTGTTTATCGGTTAATTTTTTTTCAAAAACGAGAACCTGCTTTCGATTTAGAATATGCATTCAAACAATTATTGATTCAAAAGAGTAATAATCATCCGGAATCATAGTGATGCAGATTTATAGGCATAGAATTTTTGTTCAATTATGGATGTCATCAGTAAATTCAATTGCAGCATAAAAACAGTCACATAAATTCTTTTTCACCTTTGTAAATAATGATAGGACGGCAGGCATATCTGCCGTCCTCAATGTGCACCCGGGTATGGGCGAAGTCTTAAAGGTGAAAGTCATAAGTGCGGGTTAGTCGTGCCAAGTTCATAGCCGAAGGAAAGGGTATCTGTCGTGAGGCAGAATCTGAAGGAAGCCGGATTTCAATGCGAGGAGTATTGGCGGGCAAATCTCTGGCCTGAAGAACAGAAATCACATACAAGGCAGTAGTAGCCATCTAATCGATTTTCGATGCGTCGATTCTTAAAAGAAAAGCCTTACATGCTTGTTATTGGTAATCGTACCACCCGTCTATAATAGCACGCATTAAAACTACCGGACATTATATCCGGTAGCAAGTTTAGTTTTTTCTATTTGTAGTTTTTCTGGCTTTCCGATTGCCATGGCGGGAACCGTTCAAACAGGTCCGGACTGCTTCGGTAATCCAGATCATTGGCTTTTACAGTTTCCGTACTGTTATTGTGCTAAACATATAGTCGAAGGCTATGGCTTGTAACGTGAGGTAATAGAGAGAAAGCGGGATAAGCTTTGTCCTTTAGATATTGGGGGGATCCTGCTTAAATCGATTCAACTGTATTGCTGCGAAGCAATTTCCTTGTGCTGCTGCCATGCGGCAGTATTTTTCTGCTTCTTCTCTTGTAATTAGCGCTGAAATTGGTCTCTGTTTGTCAAAAAAGTAATGGAATACAATTTTTATTTGTGCTGATATGTTCCCATTTTCAGCTGACTTGCGTAACCATTTCAATGCTTTCCTCTCATCTTCAGCTACTCCAAGTGAGGCTTCATAGCATTCGCCTAACCAGTACTGTGATTCCGTATGTCCCTGCTCGGCTGCTTTATTCCACCATATTACAGCTTGTTTACGATTTTTTCTTGTGCCTTTTCCCCAAAAATAGCAATATCCAATCATGTACATTGCTTTTGTATCTCCTTGCTCTGCTGCAACTAAAAAGGCGTTAAAGTCATGTTTAGTAATTTCGTTCATAATCATTTTAAAGAGGTCTCCTTTAATATATTTTAGTTGTTGTCGATGACAGTATTTGAAAACAATATTCTTTTAAAGATTTATTTCTTTTCAACCATTGTCAACGCTTTGTTGAGCTATTAAAATCATTTTGGCGGTTGCCAAAATACATCTTTGCCATGTGACATCAAGTCGCGTATAAACGTCGATTAAATCATTGATATCGCCCGATGCGTGCCTTGGCTTATTTATCATTTCAAATGGAAGGTCACAACTTAGCCAGCTTGGATCGACTTTTAGTGCGTGCGCGAGGCGTCGCAAATATGCATATCCCGGTACACTTTTTCCATTGATGTATAAACTTAAGGTCGCTGGATGAATTGCTTTTAGTCCTTTTGCTTTGTCTTCGGTCAAAGCAGAAACCTCCCTTGCGTTATACCTCATTTTTTTGATGGCGTAATTGAGGCGGAAGGCAACAGAATCCTTGCTATAAGGGTTTCTATTTTCTTGTTCAATCATTAAAGTTCTAGGATTTTTCTTTTTCATGTTATTTATTGACTCCTTCTTATTTTTTATTATTAAACCTTGGGCAGCAATAGATTCCTTTCCTTATCTATTGAGTGGATTTGCCACTGGCTTTTATAAACAAGATTCGAATTTTGCATTTTTCTTTTTTCTTTTCTGCAGCAAACAACCACACCGATTTTCGAAGGGGAAAAGGGAAAGGCGATTTTGCGGCCGTTAGGCCGCCGCCGGCCTTTTCACCAGAAAACGGTGTGGTAGGATGCAAAGGAAAAGAAAAAAGGAAAACTTATTATATTTTTTAGTGTTGTTATTTGATATAAAATTTAAGTATCGCTGTTTAGAAATACGATAATTATTGTACTAGCCATATCAGGCAGGAACGATTTCAAAAGGAGACACAATATGCCTACTTATCATCTGGAATATAAACGGCAGCCTACACGAAAGGATGGCAGGGGAAAGATTGAAGCTAAACGTCACTACGATTACATAAGCCGAGAAGGAACAAGTCGTTTAACCCGGCATAAGGGAGAGGATCTTCAACATAAAGACAGTGGAAACATTCCATCATGGTCTAAAGAAAAAGCCGCTAATTTTTGGAAAGAAGCAGACAAACATGAAAGGAAAAATGGATGTGCGTACCGAGAGATTATAGTTGGATTACCAATGGAACTATCGCTGGACGAAAACATTGAATGCATAGAAATCATGATTAAAAAATTAGGGATCAAAGATAACCACGCATACTCTTACGCAATACATCTAAAACCAGCAAGACACGAAAAAGATATGGTCAACATGCATGCCCATATCATGTTCAATGAAAAAACAATTGAAAAAGACCGACCTTTAGCAACAGCCGAAGAATTTTTTAAACGTTACTCCGTGAACAAAAATAACGAACCCGTGGGTGGATACAAAAAAGATGAACGATTCGAATCCAGAAATTTTTTATTGGACGCCAGAAAAATTTGGGCAGACATCATCAACGAAAAATTAAAAGAGAATGGAATCGAAGAACGAGTCAGCCATGAGACATTAAAAAAACAACAGGCAGACCTGTACAATAAAGGCGACTATGAAAACGGAGACCTGTTAAACCGGGAACCGGCTCCGAAGATGGACGAAATTTATCGTAACCCAAAAATGATAGAAGAAATCGAAACCAAAATAAAACAATACGAACTCGGCATCCCGGATAAAAAACCATTAAAGGAAATGAACTTCATTGAACGGAACATCAGCCTCTACGCAAAAGATATTGTACTTCGCAGAGCTGCCAGACAAATCCAATGGAACCGAAAAAAGAGAGACGAAAAATTTATCAAGGACAGAACCGAAGAAGAAATCAAAAATATTTTAGAGTCCCCTGCAGTAGTTACAGTAAGAGACATACAAGAATACCTTGAAGAAAAAATCAAAGGAGAACTGGAACAGATCAAAAAGAACAACGAACAATACAGGGAGACCAAAAAAGATATCGCAAAAGAAGAATGGTATCAGTCATTGACATTACATAGAATGACTGGCAACGAATACCAACGCAGAAGAAAAGCTTACACAGAAGCTGAGACAAAATATAAAGAAGAAGCAGCAAAAGATGATAAAATGTTAGACCCCTCCATTCCGAACTTCCAAGAAAAATACATGTACTATTTGATCAACCTCAGAAAACTTAAAACTGATGCAGAGCAAAAAAAATCTTCCTTTGAAAATCTTAAAAGGGATTGCATGGAAAGAAAAGACGAATACCAAAAAACCCTTGAAGAAATAAAAAAAGAAAATGAAAAGAAACAAAAGGAAGCAAAAGCAATCCTAAGCAAAACGTCAGCATTGAAAAAAGAAATAGAAACAGCACAAGAGATATTAAAGGAATTAAAAGCAATTGACCCGAAAACAATCCTGTTCTCAGAACCACTCCCGAAGAAGCTGACAAGAAATAACAAAATAAATGGAACGATCCCGGTGAAAAAACTTCAGGCATGTGCATACAAAGGAAATATTTATTATATCATCGAAGGAGAAAAAGAATCTGTAAAAGGAATCCGAATCGGTGACGACATAATAGAAGGACAAGTCCCCATCTATTCAATCGAACGAAAAGAAGAAGACGGAAGATATCACATAACCAAAGTTAGACCTACCGAGGAAAAACAGTTCCTATACAAAAATAAAAATGCCGGAACACCAGAAGGATTAAAAAAATATGAAGCCCAAGAAACCCCGGCAATAAAAAAAGCAAAAGCACAACAAGAACAAAGACAAAGAAGTACATTAGCAAATACGATAGACAAAATGATGGAAAACAGAGAACCGCTTATAAGATTACGTTGGAATGAAAAAGAAAACAAAGAAACCAACGCCATGGAAGAAGCAGAAAAAAAATTGTATGAAGGATGGCATCCAGCCTTCCCATCAAGGACATGAGTTGCAGCACCAATCAGTTAAGCGAGCCTCAAAACAAATTTGACAATGCAAAAAGGCATTCTATGTAAAATCATAGGACGCCTTTTTTTGATATGGTAAAAAAAAATCAGATTTATGTTGTTAGCTCCGCACTTAAATTGAGTCAATCTTTCGTAGTTTTATTATTATCTTCCGACAGTTGATGGTTGACGCTGGTAATTAATGGAAATTTACATGGCAAGTCACAATTTGTTTTTGTGCCGAAGGTACGCACTGGGACAGTGCCCGCTTGCGGTGGGGCTCCCACGCTCAGTGGGTGGACGTGGGTTTCTCTGAAAGAGAAACCCGTAAGTTCGCCTTCCGTTTTTTGTTGGGAATTGAGTTGGTGCCAGGGTCCTAATTTTAACTTTTGTACGTAATTGATGTTCTTCTTTTATAATTTTGTACGTAATTTAGGGTTCTAATTTTAAATTTTGTATGGACTTTTGCTTCCTGATTTTAATTAATGTACGGAATTTTGGTTTTAATTTTAACTTTTGTACGTGAATTAATTTACGTACATTTCTCTAATTTAGAATTTTGTATGGAGATCGTTCCTAATTTTAATTAATGTACGGAAATCCGGTTTTTAATTTTAATTTTTGTACGTAAATCAATTTACGTACATTTCTCTAAATTAGAATTTTGTATGGAGATCGTTCCTAATTTTAATTAATGTACGGAAATCCGGTTTTTAATTTTAACTTTTGTACGCAAATTAATTTACGTACATTTCTCTAAATTAGAATTTTGTACGGAGATTGATTTTAATTTTAATTAATGTACGGAAATCCGGTTTTCAATTTTAACTTTTGTACGTGAATTAATTTACGTACATTTCTCTAAATTAGAATTTTGTACGGAATTCTTGGTCTGTTCTTCCATATTGGGGATGTTGTAGGGAGGATGGAATTGAAGTATCGTTTTATGTTTTTTTGTTAAAGTGTTCTTGTTGTATGGTTATATATGGTTTTTGTTTTTATCGGCTTACGGAAAAAGATCAACGAAAACCCGGAGCTGTTTTTATCGGCTTACGGAAAAAGGTCAACAAAAAATGAATGCTATTATCAAAAGAATAATAAAAAAACGGAACACCTTAAGAGGGTGTTCCGAAAGATGTGCATCGAATCGTATCTGCTCCGATAAGGATAGCATATAAATCCATATCGATTTCATGCTCTTCTTTGTTTATAGTGCTGATATCGACTTTAAAATTTTCATGAGAACCGCCGTAAGACGCACTGAACAGGCTATTTTCTATTGCCGCCTCATAACGTTTTTTTCAGTCAATCTTGTAGGCTCTAAGCACAACATCTGTTATGCCGTATTGACAGGAAAAGTAACGTTTATGAGGCATTCAATTGGAAAGAGAAAAAATGGCATCATAGTGATAATGCGTTTCAGGTTGCCAATTGGGCTTGTGACCATCTGAGCGAACGCATCACGGAAGAACAGGCAGTATTTATTCCTGGGAGCCGGTGAGTATGACGTAAAAGACAACTGCAATTACAACACCTGCTTTGTGTTCGGCCCGGACGGCG
>ONGS01000242.1 GCA_900317395.1 uncultured Eubacteriales bacterium
AATCGAAAAGCACTTCGCCAAAAACGAGCCGTTTGAGCACGGTGAGTACGATAACGGAGAAGTACCCGAAAAAACCGTAAACGCGCCGTGTTCGGCGAATTTCGAGCCGTATAAAGGCAAAATCCGCAAGGCAGGCACAGGCGGAATTTATAAAATCAACGACAACCTCTTTGAAGGACGCTATTCTCCCACCAACGCCCGCGGCAAACGCGAAGTCCATACCGTCTACGCCAAAACCCGAGAGGAATGCGAAAAGCTCCTCGAAGAAATGATTCCCAAAGTCCGTGCGGAAATCAAGGAGGAAAAAGGGCGAATAAAATCTAATACGCTGTAATCAAAGAAACCTTTGTTATGAAGAATCCAAACGGAGGTTTTTGTAGACAAGCGGATTATTTAGTAAAAGCCTTGGCATAAACACCAGAGCTGTAAATCTATTAGAGTTTAAACAATCGTTTAATAAGCTTTTGCCAGAAGTTTTGTTTTTTACTTGACACCATGTTAGTGGCAGGAATCTGAACCGGCGGCATATCTGCCCATTCAACCTTATTATTCCTAATCCAGTAGTGTGAACGGCAGGGAAATTGAAAATTGCCAATCGAGGGTTTCAGAGTAACTGACTCACCGTCGTAGCTGATTTCCCAACCATCAGGATCTATTGGTAACACAACCTTTTCTCCGCAGCCACAAGCGCAAAGATGTATTATTACTTTGCACTCCAAACTAATATAAATCTTGTCCGTCTCTAATTCTTTTGGGACTCTGGATACCAGCAGCGGCTCAAATTTTTTTACGCCCATATTAACTCACTGTTGTTCGTTGAATAAACACAGTTGTTCTTGCGGATGTTGTCAATATAAAACCCGGATAATTTTTTCCATTCAATGACAGCGAGGGCCGCGCATAACGCATTTAAATCCGCTGTTTGAATATTGCTGGCATATAAACCCTTGTCGGTTTCAGCATAGGAAATATACTGATTTATATCCTGAGTTTCGTTATTTCGGGAAACAGTATCACGAACCATTCCCAGAAGAGCTTCGCTTTTACGTTGAACATCTATGCCGGTATCAATAAATTCAATATTGTGTTTACGAAGGAAGTCAATAATATCGCGTTTCCATTCCCCTGAATCAACCGCGAGAAAAACAAAGTCAAAATTTTTTAGCTCTGCTAAGTTCTCCTCTGTAACGATAACCGGATGAGAAAAAATGCTTTTTCGCATATTGCTGTAAATCTGAGTAAAGTAGTCCGTTTTGTATGGCTGCTTATCAAACACATCTACGCATGGTGCGCCGGGAGCTCTAAATGCATTATGCTGACAAAACACATCATCGTCATAAAGATGTATTTCTGCAACCGGTGTTTTTGCAACCTGGTCCAGGATATATGAACCGGTACCACCTAATCCGATAATTGCTACTTTTTGGTTTTTCAGTTTCGCGTTCATATCTGTAATCGCGCCACGTGAAGCATTCGTATCTTCATAGCAAAAGACGCTGTTTTCAAAGGTCACAATACGCTTAAAAGTCTTGGCTGTAACACTAGAATCAATAGCTTGTGCTTCTGCAGATATAATCAAGATATACCGTGAAAGCTTATCATAGTAGTCCTTATACCCGCCCTGCGGCTTGTTGGAAAGCATCCAATTAACAGGAATACCGACCATAGTAGCGTTATACTGCTGATTTACAACCGATTTAAGAGGATCTCCGTTGGACCGGTACGGCATTTCACCTTGAAAATAAACGACATGATTGCAACCCTCATTCTTATAGACAACCTTATTTCCTGCCATATTCAGCGCTGAAACGATAATTCCGTATTTTACATTTCTGTTTGCGTCAAGATAAGGAATATGATGAATAATAGCATGTCCTTCAACTATCTCGATTTCATATCCTTCGTCCTGTAGGCGTTTAAGGTCCGGATTAAGATTTATCACTGCGTCCGACATTGAAAATCATCCCTTCCTTAACCTTGACTGACTGGTCAAGAACAAGAGTACCCTTTGGGTTTTCCGCGGGACCGTTTGAATAGACAACAGTGTAGATAACCTGGTCAGAGCTATTGTAAGTACCGTATGCCAACTCTACGACGCCTTGATAAGTAATCGTTTTGATGCCTGCAGGCAGGATTTTGTCCTCTGCGTTCACAATTATTGTGATTGGCTTGTCCGGTTCTGGAGGAGTTGGCGGAGTGGGAGGCGTAGGCGGCTCAGACGGTGTTGGGGGGCCAGGAGGTATAGTCGGCTCCGGATGTACCGGATGCTCTGGGTGCTCAGGATGTTCCGGGTGATGGGGAAGCGTGGGATGTTCTGGATGTGTTGGGTGTTCCGGATGCGCCGGATGTTCCGGGTGTTCAGGATGTTCTTTGCCTGCGTTTGGGTTGGGTGCAACATGCCCTTTGTTCAATTCATAATTATTATTCATTTTGATTACTCCTTTAATTTTTTCTTGCAGCACGCAAATCTGCGCGCTGCAATTTTATTGATTTGAAAAATGTTTATTCATACTAATAAATTGGGCTATTTCAACCCGTGTGTGCTTTTGGGCAACAGATAGCGCATCCATCTGCATTCGAATAAATTTGCTTTGCTGCTTCGACTGCCTCAACTTCGGTCGAAAAGATTCCAAGATAGGTTTTACTGACAATCCCAAGTCTTGCAGCGTGCTCGGATGTGTGCACTTCGTGATGCCCCCCCAGGATTGTAGGTGTTATTATCGTTAACATAATAGCTATTTAACATAAATACCTCCAAAATTCTGCACGATAATGTGCCGTTAATGATTATTCAACACCGGTTGTACCGATGGGCCGACATTAATAGATTCTATTCAAGCATAGGCATCCCTCCCTTTTGAAGTGATCCAGATTTCCTGGTGTACTCATCATACCATTCATATACACAAATAAAAATAAAAAATATTTAAAAAATGGTGGTATTTTATAAAATATTTTAAAAAAATGATTGAAATATTTGTTTTTTGGTGGTATAATTAGAAAAATCAAAATAGGAGGAGTGCGCCTTGGGAAAGAAACTATATAAAAAAGAAGATGTTTCTTATGAAAAAACAGCCGCTTTAGGCATAGGTGAACTCCAGGTTATCAACGATGGAGGAGATAGTCAGCACTATGTTGCGGTACACAATCGATACTTTCAAAAAGGGAGGTGTGTGTGTCCCGCGTGTGGGTCTCAGCAAACAAGAAGTTCAAAAGTAGTCAGAAGAAAACTGAAAGATATCATTTATTGCGATGAGGATAATTATGAAGTAATTGACTTGATTTTCTATCAGAGGTACATGAGATGCAATAAGTGTCATAATAGCGTTTTCCCAGAAGAGGTTACCTTTGCAAAAAAAGGCTGCAGATATACGAACCGTCTTGCGGACAAGTTGGCTGACGGAACCTTCGAGCACTCATATCAAAAAGTCTGTGATCACTATGGGGTTCCGGCATCCACTGCTTCTGTTGGAGAAATAATGAGACGCAGAATAAAAGATAGAGAAAAAAGCATGTTTCCGCTGAGGGCCCCAGAAGCACTGTGTATCGTTATGGTCGAGTTTTATGGCGTTGAATGCCCACTCATAATAGGTATTTGGAACTCAAAGATATACTGTATGGATATACTGAGCGATACATCCGAGGAGACATGTTCTGCATTTTTTGGGAAACTTAAGCGAAACGCAGTAAAAACGGTTTATGTTGATCCCGTGGACAGCTTGTATTCTGCAGCAAACAATTGTTTTCCAACCGCAAATGTAGTAGTTTCAGGTGAAGCTATACTCCGATATGCACGCAATGCAATGATGGAAGTCATACGATCTGATGGAAAAAGATTTCCAATTATGAAAAAGTATTGGGCACTAACTGAGCCACGTAGTTTAGGAAGAATTGACTCACGAATAGCGCGGAATATAGAAGATGGGATGAAAAAAAGGCCGCGATTACGACAAGCATATAACCTGCATCAAAGTCTTATGGAAAAACTTGATGGTGATTGGTCAGTTAATGAACTCAAAGAGTGGGTTACGTCTATCCCTAATGAAATAACTGAATTTGACGTTGTAAAAGATATTGTTGAATACTACGAGCCTGAGATTACTCGATATTTGGAAATTGATAATCAACTAAAGAATGATTACCGGTTTCAAGTGCAAGGAATATGTGATGCGATAAAAGAAATGCCAAAATGTATTTTTGATGTTTTGCGAGGGAGATGCTTTTTTAATACAGATCCTGATAACGTAAGCATTGATGGCGTCTCATATAGATATGGCATTAATTCAAAAAGATTTAGGAATAACATCATTGAAATAACAAAGAGAATAAATGAGGAGAAGTATCTATGAACACAAATGACAAGCTTAAGCAGGTTGGTGTTAATATCAAAGAAAAAGCTAATCTAATATGGAATGTTGCAAATAGCCTTTTTGGAGCATATAAGCCTCATGAGTATGGTTTGGTAATCTTGCCGATGGTTGTTATTAAGCGTTTTCATGATTGCTTGCTTCCTTACCATGATGCGATTGTTGAAGCATATAAAAAATTCAAACATATGGCAGTTAAGGATGGCTTCCTTAGAACAGCTGCTGGTGGATATAAATTCTATAACGTCAGCGAATATACATTTGACAAGCTAAAAGCTGATCCTGAAAATATCAAAGCCAATTTCGATAATTATATCAACGGCTTTTCAGATAACGTTGTAGATATACTCGCTAATATGGGCTTTTTTGCACAAATTGAGCGTATGGCAGATGCAGGGGTACTTTATCAGGTTATCAGTGACTTTACAAAAGATAACGCGGATATGAGCCCGGAAAAAATATCTGCTGTTGACATGGGATATATCTTTGAAAATCTTGTCCAGCGTTTTTCAGAGAGTTATGACGAAGAAGCCGGAGCCCATTTTACCAGCCGAGACATCATTTACCTAATGTGCGATCTCTTAACCATAAACGAAGATTTCTCTGAAGAGGATGCACCTGCAAAGACAGTCTATGATATGGCAATGGGCACCAGCCAGATGCTTACCTGTATGGAAGAACGCATCAAAGCGTTAGACAAAAACGCAGAAATCTTGTGCTATGGACAAGAGATCAATCCGTTTACTTTTGGTATTGCAAAAGCAGACATATTGATTAGAGGTGGAGACCCCAACAACATGCAGTTTGGAGATACGCTGAATAATGATAAATTTAAAGGATATTCCTTCAACTACATCATCTCCAATCCGCCCTTTGGTATCGACTGGAAACGCGAAGCATCCGAAATTGAAGCGGAGCACAAATTAGGCGATGCCGGTCGATTTGGAGTGGGATTGCCGCCAAAATCAGATGGACAAATGCTGTTTTTGTTGAATGGTATTGCTAAACTGAAAGAAACCGGTAGGATGGCTATTATACAGAATGGTTCGTCACTGTTTACTGGCGACGCCGGTAGCGGCCCCAGCGAGATCCGTCGCTATATTATTGAAAACGATTGGCTGGATGCGATTGTTCAACTCCCTAATGATAGTTTTTACAATACTGGCATCGCAACATATATCTGGATTGTGACGAAAGACAAGCCGGAGACTCACAGGGAAAGAGTTTTATTAATTGATGCAAGTAATTGCTTCGTTACACGTAAAAAGCCAATTGGCAACAAACGTGTTGACATTACCGAAGAATGCCGCGATCTTATTACAAAGGCCTATGGCGAATATCGCAGTACGATATTCACAAAAACGAAAGAAGAGAAAAAGACTCAACTTATTTGCAAGAGTAAGGTTTTGGATGCTGTTTCTTTAGGGTACAACAAGATAACTGTTGAAAGTCCGCTGCTGGATGAAAATGGTAACATCGTTATAAAAAAAGGAACTCCGGTAGCTGATAAAGCGAAACGTGATACAGAAAATGTTCCTCTTGACGAAGATATTGATACATATTTCGAGCGAGAAGTTTTGCCCTATCGTCCCGGCGCTTGGATAGACAGAAGCAAAACAAAAGTCGGTTATGAAATTTCATTTACAAAAACGTTCTATGAATATAAGGAATTGGAACCATCTGATCAGATAGCAAAACGAATTGAAGATCGCGAGCGCATTATTATTGAGAATCTAAGAGCTCTGTTTGGTGATGGTGGTGAAAAACATGAGTAAATTAGAAACATATGACAGTATAAAAAGCAGCGGAATCCAGTGGGTTGGAGACATTCCGTCGCACTGGCATGTTCATACACTCTACCAATTAGTGTCACAAGTAAAAAACAAAAACTCTGACTTAAGAGAAAAAAACCTTCTCTCACTTAGCTATGGAAAAATCAAACGAAAGGACATTAATTCTTCAGATGGTCTTCTCCCGGCATCGTTTGATGGATATAACATTATCGAGGATGGGGATATAGTTCTTCGACTAACCGATTTACAAAACGACCATACAAGTTTACGAGTAGGGCTATCAAACGAGAGAGGGATTATCACTTCAGCGTATACTACGTTACGTCCGATAGATAAAAGCACATCAAAATACCTGTATTATCTGTTATATGCCTTTGATCTTAAAAAAGGTTTTTATGGTATGGGTGCTGGTGTAAGGCAAGGACTGAACTATGATACCGTAAAAGAGCTCAGAGTAATTTTGCCTTCTTCTGAGCAAGAATCCAAAGAGATTACACGATATTTGGATGAAAAAGTATCTAAAGTTAATTTATTAATAGAATCCGCAAAAAGATGTATTGAAGATTATAGGAATTGGAGAGATTCTTTAATTTCAAAAGCGTTGACGAAAGGGATTAACAAGTATGGTAAAGTTAAGGAAAGCGGAATAGACCATATTGGTTTAATTCCTATATCATGGAAAGTCGCAAGAATAAAATATCTTGCAAATATTGAGCCAACATGTGATAAATCACATTTAGTAAATAGCGATATTGTGTCTTTTGCTCCTATGGAATGCATTAGAACTGACTGCAGAATTTCCCGCGTGTCTTCATTAGCTCATTGTGGTTCTCATAGTTGTTTCATGGATGGTGATATTGCTTTGGCAAAAGTTACTCCTTGTTTTGAGAATAAAAATGTTTGTATAATGGAGAACCTAGAAAACGGTTTTGCGTTTGGTAGCACAGAGTTAATTAATCTTCGCGCCATTAATATACGACCTCGTTTTTTATTGTATTGGCTTCAAACTGAAAAATTCATAGAGGATGGAAAAGCAAATATGTCTGGTGTAGCTGGATTAAAAAGGGTACCTCCAAGTTATGTAAAAAATGCGTATATGACTCTCCCTCCAAATGAAGAACAAGATGAAATAATACAATATCTTGACAAACAGTGTAAGATAATAAACTCTCTTTCCCAAAACAAACAAGAATTAATTGATGATTTAGAATCATACAAACGATCTTTAATCTATGAAGTAGTTACTGGCAAACGAAAGGTGGTATGAAAATGAGCATATCCGAGAATGAAAGGCGATTTGAGAAATACATTGAATCTTATCTCATTTCTGATGACGGCGGATGGGAGAAAGCTACGGATGAAGGATATCGTAATGAGGATTTCAAGGACATGTTCCTTGATATTATCACGCTGACCAATTTCGTGAAAAGCACTCAGCCAATGGCATGGAAGCGTTTTGAGCGCATGTGTACCATCAATCCTGTCAGACAGTTTTACAAGTCGTTTGAAAATGCTGTTACTCAGGATGGTTTGATTTCTGTTCTGCGTCATGGATTCAAGCACAGAGGTATCAATTTTAGAGTATGCTATTTCAAACCGGAAACCGAGCTGAATGAAGTATCTGTTGGTAATTATCAAAAGAATATTTGCCATTGTATCCGTCAATGGCATTATTCCAGACGGAATAATAATTCTATCGATATGATGCTTGCAGTTAATGGTATTCCTATTATTGCAATCGAATTGAAAAATCAACTGACTGGGCAGTCTGTTGACGATGCTATGAGGCAATGGCAGTATGACAGAAATCCAAATGAGCCGGCTTTCGGATTCAATAAGCGAATCCTCGCATACTTTGCTTGTGATCTGTATAACGTCTATATGACCACTCGACTGCAAGGACCCAAAACAAGGTTTTTACCTTTTAATCAGGGCAGCTCTGGCGCAGGTAAGGACGGCGGTGCAGGTAATCCCAAAAGTGAAGAATATGATTATGTGACAGAATACTTTTGGCGCGATGTACTGCAAAAAGATAGTCTGCTGGATATTGTCCAAAAATTCATAAACTATGAGAGAACAGAAAAAAAAGAAACCTTACCGGATGGTTCAACAAAGAAAACTGTTACTAAAAAAATCATTTTCCCTCGTTATCATCAGCTGGACGTTGTTCGTAGATTGGTTGAACACGTCAGGGAATATGGAGCAGGCCATAACTATCTGATCCAACACAGCGCCGGTTCCGGCAAGTCAAATTCCATTGCTTGGACTGCATATCGAATGGCAAGTTTGCATGATGACAATAACGATCCGATTTTTAGCAGCGTAATTATTATTACGGATCGCCGGGTGCTGGATCAGCAGCTACAAGCGACGGTTTCGAGTTTTGATCATACACTTGGTAGCGTCATAACCATTGATGAAAAGAAAAACTCTGGTGCTTTGAGAGACGCGATCAATGAAGGTACTAGGATAATTGTTACTACCTTGCAGAAATTCCCTGTCATTTATGATGAAGTGAAATCTGCTGTTGGAAGAAGATATGCGGTTATAGTTGATGAAGCACATAGTAGTCAGACTGGACAAAGCGCACTAAAATTGAAAGCAGCTCTGGCGGATGTGAGCGATGCTTTAGCAGAATACGCTGAATTAGAAGAAAAGGCTATAGAGGAAGTTGAAGCAAACGACATCCTTGTACAGGAAATGCTCAGCCAAGGAAAACACAATAATATCAGTTTCTTTGCCTTTACTGCTACTCCGAAGGGAAAAACACTCGAGATTTTCGGTGAACCGTATCCAGATGGTTCTTTTCATCCTTTTCATGTTTACTCTATGCGGCAAGCTATCGAAGAAGGCTTTATTCTGGATGTTTTGGCCAATTACGCAACATATAAGATGTGTTATCAAATAGCGAAGAATATACCAGATAATCCGGATGTGCCAACATCTAAAGCTGTGAGAACTATTCGACGCTACGAAGAATTACACCCTCATAATCTTCAACAGAAAGCTGCTATTATTGTTGAAACCTTCCGAGATGTCACCAAAAAAAAGATTGGTGGAAAAGGAAAGATGATGGTAGTAACGGCTTCCCGATTAGCTGCGGTTCGCTATTATCACGAAATTCAACGTTATCTTGAATCAAACAATTACGATGATGTAGAGATGATGATTGCTTTTAGTGGTAGCTTAAAAGATCCGGGTGATCCTTCCGGCATTGAGTATTCTGAAAGCTCGATGAATGTTGACAGAAATGGCAACAGAGTAAAAGAAAGCCAAACAAAAGCTGTTTTCCACGATGAAGGTAACATTTTAATTGTTGCAGAAAAATACCAGACTGGTTTTGATGAGCCTTTGCTTCATACAATGATTGTCGACAAGGAACTCAGAGATGTCAAAGCAGTTCAAACATTAAGCAGAGTCAACAGGATAAGTGACGGAAAAGAAGATACTTATATTCTGGATTTTGTGAATCCGATAGAACGTATCCGGGATGCTTTCCAACAGTTTTATCAAGAAACCAGTCTTGAAGAAGAGATTAATTTTGACCTGATTTATACGACACAGAAAACTCTCAGAGGGTATAATGTGTATACTGACGCTAATATTGAAGCAGTATCAAAAATCTATTTTGATCCCGATATCAGAAAAGCCAACTTAACTCAGGGAAAAATCTCAAATGCGCTAAAACCTGTAGCAGATAAGTACAATGAACTCAATCAAGAACAGAGATATCAGTTTAGGCGAGAAGTACGTGCCCTAGTAAAGTGGTACAACTATATTTCTCAGATTACACGGATGTTTGATAAGGAACTTCACAAAGAATACGTTTTCTGTTCATACCTTTCCAAATTATTGCCTCCTGATCCTGTGCAGCCATTTGATCTTGATAATCGTGTGAAGCTTGAATACTATAGGCTAGAAAAAACGTATGAAGGCTCCATTGCATTAGAGGACCAACCGGGTTCATGGAGACCTACCAGTTCTAAAAGAGCCGGCGGCCAAAAAGATCGTATGAGTCCTTTAGATGAAATAATCGAAAGAATAAATGAAGAATTCTATGGAGATTTCACGGAAGCTGATAGAGTAATGGTAGATACTTTATACCAAAAAATGAGAAAAGATTCAAAAACAAAAAAAGCTGCAAAAACAAATGACCGTCAGGTTTATGAGCATAGTCTTTTTCCTGGAATATTTGATACAACTGCTCAACAAGCATATATGGAAAACAATGAAGCGTATGAACAGCTGTTTTTGGATGCAGATAAATATCAGACCATTATGAAAGCTTTAGCAGATAGATTATATGCTGAGTTGCACGAATAGTTATATAAAATCTCCCACATCGATTTATTTTTTAAAATCAGAGAAATGTTTATGATATAGCTGGTTTTAAATACCTTATCTTTTATTATTTTGAATAATTCAAGATTGTTGCAACCTATTGTGGACAAATAGGTTAATCAAAAATAAAAAACACAAGAGCGAATCCAGATTAATGGAAACCGCTCTTGTGCTTTTGGATATGTCGCAGCATAGAAGCCCGTATTCCTCGTGCGAGACGGTTGTATGTTGCCTTACATTTCAGAGAAATACAAGTGTAAATTTTGTAACCGGATATTATGGGAAAAGTGTGGTATTATATACCTTTGAAAAAAGAAACACTCGCTCCTATTGCGCTAAAAGCCCTGTAGGTTTTATAATGCAAATAAACAATACCCCGTAATCAAAGATAACGGTCAAAAGCCAAAAACGAAACAGCGCAGGGATAAACTCCTTGCGCTGATGCTTTTGTCGTGATAAAATAAAGGTCACCTCTAAAAATATCTCCCCAAAAGCAAAGAAATATGGTATAATAGAACCAACAAATAAGGTTGGTGATTTGGAT
>ONGS01000241.1 GCA_900317395.1 uncultured Eubacteriales bacterium
GAAGTAATATATTCCAATATAAAATTTCTGTCGTCACTCAACGAGGGTGATGAAATTAAAATGGGTCAATATATCGGTAAGGTTTCTAAACGAAAACGATGTTTCAATGATTGGGATATTTCAGCTTCAAAAAATTATCTGCATATAGAAGTAAAAGTAAATTACGGAAACTCAGTTTTTACCGATTGGGCAAGTGTCAATCCATTATTCCTTATGTACAGAAATGATGGCGAAACAAGATAGGAGGTACAAATGGCTATAAAGCAAAAATCTGAAGCAATAGACGCTCGTATCAGCGATATTGACGAAAAAATGAAAAAACTTCTACTCCAAAAAAAGGACTTGGAAAAGCAAAAAAAGGAGCTTGAGGAACAGGAAATCCTAAGCGTTGTCAGAAACAACGGTGCAACCGCCGAAACACTCAACGATGATCTTGCACTGGCAAAACTGCTGAGAGAAAACAATCTGACCAAAGAAGATATTCTGGAGCTTGTTGCTCCGCAGGACTCTGAACCGATAATATCAACCAACAACGGAGGGCTCATACAATGAAAATAAGTAAAAAAATAGCTGCTGTGATCACAGCACTGGCAATCAGCTCGACATTTGCCGTTTCCGCTTTTGCTGTGAGTGATGAAACGGAAGTATCACAGAAAGCCGAAACAGACACAGTAGAAGAAAACGGTAACGAAACGGAAAAATCGAAAACAGATGAAAATCCCAAAGAACAAACGGAGGAATCCGATGATTCCGAAAAAGCGGACGAACCCGAAAATTATCTGTTTTCAGACAATACCGAAGGCAATGCAGATCTGCTTGCCTCACAGGAGGTTATCGCAGATGACGGCGAATTCCAGTTTATTGCCGTGACAACAAGAGATCAGGATACCTTCTATGTTATCATCGACCATTCCAAAGCGGAAAATAATGTTTATTTCCTGAATGAGGTCGATACATATGACTTAAAAGCCCTTTTAAGTAAAAACAATGAAAGCAACGAAAACGGCAATAACAGCAACAGTAATGAAGAAGAAGGTGTTGCCGCTGATGAAGAAGCTGAGGACGAAGCTGAGGACGAAGCTAAAGAAAAATCAACTTCCTCTGCTTCTGATTCTGAAGATATGACAGGTATCATTCTTATTGTGGGTGTCGCTGCTCTCGCAGGAATAGGCTTTGTTATTTATAAAATCAAAAAAGGCGGTTTCGGTAAGAAAAACAGCCAACCCGATCTGCTTGATGATGACTTTGACGACGATGATGAAATCAACGAGGATAAGGAGGAGATGATCACAGCATGATACTTGTAATTGCAGAAAAACCGAGTGTAGCAAGATCTATCGCTGCCGTACTTGGTGCAGATGAAAAAAAGAACGGTTACATACAGGGTAGTAATTATCTGATTTCGTGGTGCGTGGGACATTTGGTGTCCCTCGCTTCCCCCGAAGCTTATGGTTCAAAATTTGCCGAAAAGCCGTGGAAATTTGAAAATCTGCCTATTATGCCCGATGATTGGAAATTTATTTTGAATTCCACGACTAAATCACAGTTTGATATTCTTAAAGATCTGATGTTCCGTCCCGATGTTGATGAAATCGTATGTGCCACGGACGCAGGACGTGAGGGCGAATGTATTTTCAGATATGTTTATAATTATGCAAATTGTCATAAGCCAGTCAAAAGATTGTGGACATCATCTTTGGAAGAAAGTGCTATCCGACAAGGATTTGCAGAGCTGAAAGATGACAGCGAATACGATAACCTCTTTGAAGCAGGATTTGCAAGGGCAAAAGCCGACTGGCTTGTGGGCATGAACGCTACACGACTGTTTTCAATCAGACACAGAGCTTCTCTTTCTGTCGGCAGAGTACAGACACCTACCCTCGCAATGATTGTCGACAGAAACTTCAAAGTTACAAACTTCATCAAGGAAAAATTCTTTACCGTTGACCTTGACTGCGGAGATTTTGTGGCTTCGTCTGCAAGAATTGACGATTATAAAACAGCGTATGATTTATCCGTTATATGCAATGGCAAACAGGCGGTTATTTCCAGTATCAAGCGTGACAGAAAAATATCCAATCCTCCTAAGCTGTACGATCTGACAACCTTACAGAGAGAAGCCAACCGCCTTTGCGGATATACGGCACAGCAAACGCTTGATTATACTCAGTCACTGTATGAACAGAAGCTTGTCACCTATCCCCGAACCGACAGTCAGTACATAACGGACGATATGGAGCAGACTGCTCTTGAAATGGTAGATACGGTCCGCAAATGCTTTACGGCTTTTTCAAGCTTTATTAAAACTCCTGATGTCAAGCGTTGTATTAATAATGCTAAAGTATCGGACCACCATGCAATTATCCCCACAAAGGAAATTGCCAACGCCAATCTTGCTTCTTTGCCATCAGGTGAGCGTAATGTTCTTGCACTGATTGCAACAAGACTGCTGCTTGCAACATCAGAACCCCATATTTACGAAAGTATAAAAATAACTGTATGCAGTGAAAGACACGAATTTTATGCAAACGGAAAAACTATTATTTCCAACGGATATAAGGCTCTTGAAAAGGCTGTAAAGGCGAATTTCAAGCAAACAAAAGCTGAAAATGAGAATGAACAAATTTTCCAGAATCCAACAGTTGAATTTTATTCCTCAGTTCCAGCAAAGGTCAGTGAACATCTTACAGCTCCGCCGAAACAGTACACGGAAGATACGCTGCTTTCCGCTATGGAAACGGCAGGAAACAGTGATTATATAGAAGGCTCGGACGTTGAAAAGAAAGGACTGGGCACTCCTGCAACAAGAGCAGGAATTATTGAAACGCTTGTGAGACGTGAATTCATACAGCGTGACGGCAAGAAGTTGATTCCCACCGAGAAAGGTATCAGTCTGATCAAGGCTGTTCCTGATGAGGTAAAATCGCCGAAAATGACAGCCGATTGGGAAACAGCTTTGCAGAATATTGAAAAAGGCTCGGAAAGTGTTGATAAATTCATGAGTAGCATAACCACTTTTACCAATCAACTGGTAGAAACCTATTCATCTGAAGACAGCAATTCCAATCTGAGCTTTTCCCGACCGAGTATCGGTACTTGTCCGAAATGCGGTAAAAAAGTGATTGCCTATCCGAAATCCTACAGCTGTGAAAGCGGAAAAGACGGCTGCGGTTTTGTTATATGGAAAACCGTTGCCGGTAAAGAAATAACCCCGATACAAGCCGAAAAGCTTCTTACAAAGGGCAAATCGGATATCATCAAAGGCTTTACAAGCAAGGCAGGAAAAAAGTTTGACGCTCGATTAAAGCTTAATTCTTCTACATTTGCTGTTGAATTTGAATTTGATAACAAGGGCGGTAAGAAAAAATGAACAGACACAGACAGCATAGTAATAATTCAGATCCTGAAAGCTATAAAAGTCTGCTGCCCGAAATAGCAAAAATTCTGAATCAGTCGGTATCCTCATTAGAGCGATACCCGACTGATATTCAAAAGGCTTTGTGCGATATCTACACAGACAATTATCATTCCGATGATATCACTATCAAACAGGCTCTCGGTCGTGTGGTTCAGCTGAACACCGAAACGGAAAAACAGATCGAACAGGCAAAGCAGAAAGCTCCCGATCAGGAACAGGAAAGCAAAAAGCTCTCGGCTCAAGCACTTTTGAGTCGGGAGCAGATATTGAAAAACGCAAGGATAATTGCTGAAAAGAATCAGCAGAGGTATCACAGTCAGGGTCAGAGTGTGGAGAATGAGCAGTTTGAAAGGAAATACAGTGGAGGGTAAGTAATGGTCATTAAGCCTGAATTGGAATCACCTATGTTTGTTGATGGCAGTATAAGTTCTCCATACTTTAATGACACAATGCAGAAGGAACTTGAAAATGCCATCGAGTGGCTAAAATTTCAGACAAACATAGATAGTCTTACACAAAACATTGCTGTAATTATTTCGGAAGAATTATTACAAGAAAATCACAAACAACTTTTGGTAAAACATTTTTCAGATATTTATCAAATTCCTGTTTGTGAAGAGTATCTTGCTATCAACCCTCAGATACGCACTATTCCTATTTGTGATGCAGCAAAGAAAGAATATCTGACAAACTACGAAAATGCACAAGAATGTATTTATTGGGTACTGGATGAATTTTGGAAAATGTCTGCTCAAGGCGAAAATAAAAGCTGTTCCCTCTCCGAAACAAAATATATCAGCTTCTTCTGCCGACTGTTTATGCAATTCAGAGCATACAATCTGATGTTTCACAGGTATTTCAAAGAATGATTTCAAAATCCACTACTTTGTCACTATATGAATTCATGGTTTTTATAAATTCTAATGGTGTGTGTTTGTGGTCAATTATCATCGGTTTTACTGAATAAATAGAAAAGTATAAATAGATTAACTTTTCCCAGTTTTTGTAGTCTTTGTATGACAGTTGTCCGTAAATCCGATCAATTTTGATGTTTGTTAGTGCTTCAAATTGCTCGATAAATTTTTTGAAACAACACAGGATTTCTTTTCCATATCCTTTGTCTTCTTGTTGTGATTCGAAAAAAGTTAATTCTACTTCAGTTCTATGTATATTAAAGGATAAAACAGCCAACTGTAAGTCATTATTGGAAAACAGTTTGATAGTTATAGTAATACCAAACCTATTACTGTATGTTGAAAATACAGTTGTATAATTGTCCGTTTCGGATAAATTGTTCATTGTATTAACTTGATTACAAATTGATATATATTCATTCATTGACCATCATCCTCAGATTAGAATTATAAAAAAGCTAATAACCGCTTCGTTCCATAGGATGTCAATCGTCCAAGAATAACACAATTATCTGCCATAATAAGAGTATAAACTCGACTTCCTCAAAAATCAAGTATGTAAGAAAGGAAATATAATATGCCGGAAATAAATAAAATGCCCAGTGCAGAACAAATCAAGTCTATGTATCCGAATCAAGAAGAAAGTGAACGAGAACAGCCGCAGGATAAGCCGCTTACGGGTAAAGAAGCTGCCGAGAAGCTGTCGGAGATTTCAGACAGTATTACCAAAAAGCACACGGAATATCAGATGAACAACCCAATCCTTGCTTCACAGGTTGAAAAGCGACAAATGAAGATCGCAAAGCTTGAAGATAAAAATACAGTTCTTTCCAATAAAATTGCAAAGAATGAAACAAGAATCGAAAAGCAGCAGGCTAAAATTCAGGACGCTCAGAAAACTAAGGCTTATTGCAAGACGCTTTTGGAATCGGCAACACTACCTAAGCCGTTACAAGTATTCTTTAAGTCCATGATGGACAGGCAGGAAAGCAGAATCAAAAAATGTAATGACAAGATCAGCAATTTACAGAACAAAAACAATAGTCTGACTGAAAAAATCAACAGCAACAAAAGAAAAATAGCAAAGCATACTGTCAAAATTGAAAGACTGCAAAAGGTCGATAAGTTCCTTACCAATATGCAGTCGAAAGAGGGTCGCAGAGAAAACTTCGTTCAGGCAGTTTCGGAATTTCAGCGTTCTTCTCTTGAAAGAAGCAGTGTTAAGTCCTCAAAGCTTCAATCACAGATTGCTCAAAAAGAAACTGCCTTGACAAAAGCAACTTCATCAGTTGAAAAGGTGCAGCTTCGTAATCAAATAACCAAGCTTCAGGATAGATTAGATTCTGTCAATGAAAAAATCAGCAAGCTGACAGCTATGACAGACAAGCTTGAAAAGCTGACCACTCTTCCCAATCAACAAGCAGATAAGGTTATTGAGAACGCAACAAGCAGTATTAACAAGCAGCTTGCCGCAAATCAAAATATGAATGAGCAAATGGTAGTTGATACGGTAATCAACGAAGCAGGAAAGGCTATTACAAACAACGAAATAGATAACCGAACCACACCACAGAATAAAGAAAAAGCAATTATCGAAAAGCTGAATGGTGAAATAAACGATGATTTAGCGTTTTTTGGTGAGGTTACTTATGAAACGGCACAGCATATCAAAGAAGCCGGATATGAGCTGAAAGGCAACACCTTACAGAAAACAGAGGTTGAAAAAACCGAAGAGCATAAAGAAGTTAATCAGCAGGAACACTCTGAAAAGCAGAACGAAACCCATAATGAGAAACAAGCGAAAACGGCTCTTGATGTTGCCGCATTATGTGCGGCTATCCCGATTGCCTTTGCGGAAAATCACGATATGCAGACAAGGTTAGTACATACAACTGCCGTGTTTACCGCTCTTGCAGAAAGCTTCAACTTTGATGATGTAAAGTCAGCTGTTGCCATAGGAATCATGGATAGAAAAGAAGA
>ONGS01000238.1 GCA_900317395.1 uncultured Eubacteriales bacterium
AAAGGCTACTGGTACGATCAGAAGATGAAGGTGGTCAAGCTCAAACAGATGGCCAAGACTTTTGTATATCTGGAAGAACAGGGCTTTGCCGATTTTGCCGCGCTTTCAAACGCCGCCTCCGCCGCCGAGGAGAGATTCAACGAGCTGAAAGCGGCGATCAAGACGGCGGAAACGCGGATGAGCGAGATACAGACTTTGCGGACACACATCATCAACTACTCCAAGACCCGCGAGGTTTACGCCGGATACCGCAAAGCCGGATATTCCAAAAAGTATCTTGCGGAGCACGAGAGCGACATCATTCTTCACAAGGCGGCGAAGAAAGCCTTTGATGATCTCGGGCTCAAAAAGCTCCCTACGGTCAAGAGCCTGAACGAAGAATTTGCGCGGCTGCTGACCGAGAAAAAAGCGGCATACGCCGACTATCACAAGACGCAGGAACAGATGCGGGAGCTTCTGATCCACAAGGCGAATGCCGCTTATCTGCTGGGACTGGAGGAACGGAAACAGCAGACCATGGAGCGTCAGCGGGAGGAAAAATAGCGATGGCACATCGCGCAGCCACAGATGAAATCTGTGTCAAACGGGGTATGGGGAAATCCCCATCAAGCCGCAGGCGGGAGCTCGTCAGAGTTCCCGCCTGCTGTCTTTTGGCTCCAAAAGACCTTGCTTGCTACAATATGCTTGATCCATGTAAAAAAACTTCGCAGAGTGTCATACTCTGCGAAAAACCGCCAGAATGCCTGGAAGACAGGGCTTCTGACGGTTTTACCACTCGCAGCTTGACGGCCTATATCATGGTCAAGAAAGAGGATAGCATATTCATGTTTTTCTGCTTGAGTTCCATCGAAGGATGAACATATCTGTTCAGCGTGATATTAACGCTTGCGTGTCCGAGGATTTCACTCAGACTCTTAATATCAAATCCCAACTCAACGCACCGTGTCGCAAACGTATGACGGAGCGAATGGAAAGTTACGGAATCAATCTTACACTCGGCAGCAATGGCATTGAACCGATTTTCCAAACAGCGAGGTTCCACAAATCTGTTTTCCTCGCCGGTAAGCACAAAAGCGTTTTCGCCTTTCTGCTCTGCTTTCAAAATACGAATTAGCTCCGCAGGCAAAGGGATTCTTCTTATCGAGCAAGCACTTTTTGGCGGAAGAATGAATATGGCAGTTTTGCGTTTTTCTGCTTGAACCTGGATGCGCTGCATTGATTCCTGTACATAGATGCATCTCTCTTCAAAGCTAACGGCCCTCCCATCGACCGTCTTTTCTTTTGTAAAATATTTTTACCTTGTCGTGGCATGAAAGCCACCTCCTTTCAAATTTTGGCGGAGAATAAAGAAAAAAGTCAGTAATTCTCCGCCAGAATGTTTTTTTCATGTCGAATAAAAAATTAAAGACAACATACTTGTCATCTTGACAAGAAAGCTGTCTTGATGTATACTAATAACAATTCTTTCGCAGAGTATGACACTCTGCGAAGTTGTTGTACCCTATTTTAGATTGGAGGGTGAGGAAAATATGCGCGTCAGCACATATGAAATGTTTTTTCATTTTCCTGAGTATGGAAAAACTATAATGTTCAATGGCCTGAGCGGCACCTTAGACATGGTTCCCATTAGTATGGGCACCGCGCTTGAGCAGGAAGCTATTAACAAATCAAAATGCGTAACAATAAACGAGAGCGTAAGCCAAGTTTTATTGAAACGCTATCATTTGACTGAACTAACCGAAGAAGATGAGATTAGCTCATGCTTCGAGTTGGCAAATAAATACGAAAAGATTCAAAAGCCCGTCTATGATGCACATAGATTTATTATATTGCCGACTTATAAATGTAATTTTTGCTGTCCGTACTGCTATGAGCGAGACATAGAAGATCGTGTGTCTACTAATAAACCAGAACAACTGATGACAAAAGAGCAAGTGGACAATATTTTCAGTATTATGGAGCGTTATCCATATATAGCAGAAAAATCGCAAATGGAAATTTTTGGCGGGGAACCCTTGTACAAGAATACATTACCGATTGTTCGTTATATAGTGGAAAAGGCAACAAGAGCAGGTAGGAATATTACTGTAACAACAAATGGATATGATTTAAACTTATTTGAAGACCTCCTTAGTCCGGCAAAGATTTCAGCCGTACAGATTACAGTAGATGGGACGGAAGCGATTCATAACGCTCGCAGAGTAAGTCGAAGCGGAGGCAAAACATTTCATAAAATCATTGACAATATGAGACTTGCCTTGGATAAAGGGATTGTAGTGCGCGCTCGTGTCAATGTAGATAAGAGTAACTTAACATCTTATGTGGAGCTTATTAATTATTTCAAGGAAATCGGATATTTTGAGTATCCAAAGTTCGTTTTTACATACGCCCTAGTTAGAACTCTCCCTGGACAGAAGAACGACCTTTGCATAACAGATTCAGAATTTTTCGATTATTTAGAGGAGAACATAACTGACAACACCCTTATGTCGTACGCCATCTCTGAGGAAAATGGTGGTCTGTTAAGAAATTTGCTAAACAATCCAGTGGCTGCGAGCAAAACACGATATTGTGGGGCGGTAGGTTCATCCATTTTCTTCTCTCCCGACAATCTCCTTTACAACTGTACTGAGGTGGTAGGACAGCCCCAATATGCTATCGGGACATATGACACAGAGATCCACATCGATGAAAAAAAAGAGTCGGTGTGGAAAAAAAGACATATGCCCAATATTCCGGAGTGCTTACGTTGCCCACTTGTGTTTATGTGTTCAGGTGGATGTGCTTTTCGCGCAATGGAGTGCGGTTGCGCGGATGGCCCGTACTGCGTCTCGATAAAGGAATCTTTTGAGAGGCGCTTAAGGATAGAGGCTAAGTTGTACGATATTTTTACTCGCAGCTAGCCAGTGCCTTAAACGGAATATGTATGAAAGGAGGTGAAAAGAAATGAAGGAAGAGAACAAAAACAAGAACGAAGTCGTCTCGTTGAACGCGCCTCGCCTTGAGGTAGAGGGCATCGAGAAGTTCGAAGAACGTCTCGAAATGAAGTATCAGTGGCCGACGAAGAACATGTGCAGCAACAGTTTCTATGGCAGCTGCTAATTGACCACGGGAGGGAGGATGACGGGGATGGCTTTTTGCTGTCTCTGTCATTCTCTATTTTTTGTTTAGGATGGTTTTATTATGCTCGATTTTATGCTGAATCCAAATGTACATATTTCACCGAGCTCGGATTGTTCAGGACAGTACTATGCTCAAATTGACGAAAAGCAATATCTGTTATCTGCTTGGGTACATAGCATAGTGTATTTGTCTTGCAATTCCGACAACTCTCCAACAATAGAAAAAATTGCAAAAGAAGTCGGAAAGAGTGCTGACGAGGTGGAAAATGTGATTCAATATTTGCTTACATATGAAATCATACAGCCAAGAAGCGGTTGTTTTACCAATGTGGTATATAGTGTCAATGAGGATTCGCATATCTTGCATAACATGGCAAGTTTGTCATCAAAACACACTTTGTTGAAAAAAGCGGTCACTGAAAAAATCGGGAAACTATTCTCACCACTATTTAATAACACAATTATGCTTCTTATTATAGTTCCATTTCTCGTTATATTACCAATCTCCGTAATCTCGAGTATAAACAACTTTGGTTTCTTTCTTAATCCTTCCGTAACACTACATTACTCCTTTCTTTGCCTTCCGCTGATTCTGCTATTAAACGCAATAAGTGGATTTCTACATGAATCAGGACATTTGGGGGCTTGCTCTCATTGCGGAGGGACTCCTGGAGAAGTCGGTATAGGCATATATCTAACTTCTATTGTCCTATACTCAAATGTAAAAAGTGCAAATTTTAAGAATAAAACTGATAAGGTTAAGGTTGATGCCGGCGGTATAGTTGCAGACATCTTCTTGTTAGATATTCTTTTAACTATTTGCTTAATATCGAAGAACATTTATTTATTTACAGCATCATTTGCGTTAGTGTTTAAGTGCTTCGAAAACTTTGATCCATTCAAAAAGACAGATGGATATTGGATAGTTTCAGATTTGTTTAATATTCCGAATTTGCATATCAGGTTGGAGGAGTGGTTATTGAAACATGAGAAGAATTATGCAAAAAGCAAAATAATGCCCATGTATTTTTCATATTGTCTTTTAATAATCCTTGCATACTTAGTTGGAGCAGTGTACTTTCTTCCAAGATATGTCATGGAATACCCAATACTTGCCTCTTCGTATTGGAATAACATGGTAGGCGCTTTAGCAAAAGGGAATGTATTAGATGTATTTTTGAATTTTTATTTTTTGCTTGCGCTCTTAATACCTCTTGTTGGTGTAATAATAATGATAAAAAAGGCAATAAAACTATTAAATAATCGCATCAATAGGAGGTGCAGAAAATGATTAACATCTCGAATAAGAAGTTTGATTTTGCAATGGAGCAGAACCTTTCGTTAAGTAAGTTGTTAAAAGAAAAGAATACATGGTTGGACTTAAGTCGCCTCCAGAGTGAATGCAGAAAAATTGACAAGGGCTTAGCACGAATTGTATGTGGGAATTTATCTCAACTCACAACATATGATATGCTAATGTCAGTTTTCTTCGAATGTGCTATGAATAAATCAGATGTGGAGAGAAAAAAGTTTATAGCAGTATTACATGCGATTGATGTTCTCCGAGTATCTTATCATCTGCAGCAAAGATTTGAATCGAAAAAGGGAGTTAAAATTAGTGACGAAACAATTGTGAATATGTGCGATTTGCTAAACAATAAGGCAAAAACGGATTTATTGCAATTGATGCCTCATGACATTGTTGAAGAAGGTATATCCGACATTAAAAAATCCCGTTTGAAATATAACGATTTCTTAAATAGTCTTATTCAGCATCCCCACGAGTGGACAAAAAAAGAATGGGATTATTATATTTCGATCTATCCTGACGGAGTGATAATCCATTTTGCTTGCATATGCCTCTGTCAAATTGCAAATATGACTCAATCCGAAAAAAGTTTAGTTTTAGAGCAACTAACTACTGTTGCCAACGCGCAAAAGGAATTGTTCCTATCAACTATGGAAATTCTAAAATGGAAAGATAACCTTCTACAAAAGAAACCTAGTGCATTCACATCGTTGGTAAATGCAAAATTTGCAGGTAATGTTCAGTTCGAGGATATAGTAAGATTCGTTTATGAATGTGATTTCTTGATTGGACTAGAAGACCGCATACGAAATTGCTCCAGTGTGATTGAAGAAGTATTGGTAAAAAAATGGGGGGCTAATTCTGGTGTTGTTAATTTAATCTTGGTGCCAGGTCAGGCTGCATTAAACAACATTAGTGGAATGCGGTCAGCTCTTTTAGAGATGGATGAGGTGCCTCTCGTTTAAATCCCTCATCACGCGGTTAAACGGTTATTCTATATTATTCAAACTAAGCGAGAAAACGAAAGATGATACCGCTATGCTGACAAACCGAACGCTCATCATACTCAAATATCTCTGGGAGACCACGGACGAAGCCCATCCGGCCTCGCTTGCGAATATTTCTGCTTTCTTGAAGCAACAAGAAATAACCGCCGATCCGAGAACTCTCCGCAAGGACATCGAACAGCTAACGGAGTTTGGGGTAGATATTGTCAAAGACCGCAGAGTTCAGAATCTCTACCATGTGGCCACGCGGCATTTTGAAGCGCCGGAGGTCAAGCTGCTGGTCGACGCCGTTCAGTCAGCCAGGTTCATCACGCCCCGAAAGAGCAAGGCACTGGTTAAACGGCTTTCGTCGTTCGTGGCTCCCGGCGATACAGCCCTTTTGAAAAGACATCTCTACATCGACAGCCGTTCCAAAGCCACAAACGAGAGCATCTATCTGAATGTAGACCGAATCCAAACCGCAATCACGGAGAGGAAGAAAATCTCCTTCTGCTATTTCGACTACTCTCCCTCCAAGGAGCGAGTTCTCCGGCACGGCGGACAAGTCTACTCGGTCTCCCCGTTCGCTATGCTCTGGAACAACGATACATACTATCTCGTCGGCTTCCACGATCATAGGCAGCAGATTGCAAAGTTCCGCGTTGACCGCATCGTTCAGATGGAGGTCACGGATGAAACCGCTGTAAGAAAGCCAAAGGGATTTGATGTATCGGAGTTCTTCACGCAGGAGTTTTCCATGCTCAACGGCAAGGAATGTATGGTAACGCTGCTGTGCGAAAACATCCTGATGAACAGCATCATCGACCGCTTCGGAGAGGATGTTCCTGTGCAGATCGTCGATGCAGATCATTTCACCGCACAGGTAACGGTCGATCTCAGCAGCAACTTCTACGGCTGGGTGTTTGCCTCTGCCGGAAAGATGAAGATCACAGCACCGCAGGAAGCGGTAGAAGGCTTCCGCGAGATGCTGGAGAGCTTTCAAGAATACCTGAAACAATACGAATAATTAACAAGAAATGTTTTTCGGGCGAGGTATAGAAAAAGACCCGCTTTCACGAGTCTGCCCGAAAAATATTTCTTTTGGACCAAGTCGGCGACCGTCCGGTTTCGATACCCTTCATTATAGAGAAAG
>ONGS01000236.1 GCA_900317395.1 uncultured Eubacteriales bacterium
AAAAACAAGCGTTCATCTGTTCCGGCACACCTTTGCGAAGAACTACATTTTAGCGGGCGGCGGGATGATTCAACTTCAAGCCCTTCTCGGTCATTCCACACTGGATATGACGCGCCACTATGTCAATCTCTACGGAACGGACTTACAAAAGAACTACGCCAGATTCAACCCGTTGGATAATCTAATGAAGCAAGTTGAAGTGAGTTAGAACATCATTGAACATCTATCGAACATCTTTTAACATCTATAAGCGTGATGGAGAGACTTTGAACGTCTCTCCATCTTCTTTTATTGTTCCAACAGGAAAAGCGATTGTTTTCTGCTTGACGCTGTGATATGATAATTAAGCCACGCGAGACCTTACAATTCTATCATTTCCGCAAAGGTGGGTTTTTACCATTTTGGTAAAAACGCATCTCCACTTTCCATCTTTGCGGATAGAAGGTTTTGCGTGGCAGCAATCGGAGCTCTGCGTTTTTCGCGCGTGGCTTCGGCTGCGCGCTTTTTATTATCTCGAAAAAGGCACAGGATATTGTGAAAACAGAGAAGGAGGAGTTGAAAATGCGGACTATATTTGTAGTTTTATTTATCATTTTATATGTGTCAGCAAATGAATTAACCTATATGGTTGCGGTTCATCAGCAAATGGGCTATTGTCAGCATATTTCTGCGGGTGATTTGTGCTGGACAAACCGTATTATAATGGCAATTCCCTGCGTGTGGTATTGCGGTTGGCTTATTGGAGTTGCTTTATTTGCTTTTAGTCTGTTTGGGCTTCTTCACGCGACAATAGGGTGGGTATTAACTATTCCTACACTAAACATAGATGATGAGTATAAAATAATCAGGCACACAGATATGGAATGCGGCTTGTTGATACCTACAAACATTATCTGCTTGGTATTTACAGTTCTATCCTTCTTTTTTGCCCCATTTAGAAGCGCCATTCAAGTGTTAGGGTTCACAAATATAATTATAGTCATTGTTTCCGTTTTAGTAATCGGATTCATTGTCCGCGGAATAGTCCTCCGCAAGGTCAGTTAGGAGAGAGATGATGAAAAAAATAATAGCGCTTGTATGTGTCGTAGTTTGTTTACTGCTATTTCCTTCTTACTGTATGGCTGATTCAACTGTAAGTATTGATGAGCTCGGCTTTTCGGTGTCTTTGCCCGCAGATACATATGTGTTTACTCAGAATACAAGCTTATCTTCATCAGTATGGAGCGCATTTGATGTAGAGCCCTCGGTCTTTCTCGATTATTTGAAGAGCAACAATATCTATTTGGATAGCATTGCGCCCGATGCTTCCTATGAGATTGTTATAATTGGACGCCAGAATCAGAATTATAGCAAAATCTATAACTTGAATCTATATGAAGATAAAGAAATAATGGACCTTCTGAGTTCTTCAATCAATAGTGTAGGTGAAGGACTTGGTTTGAAAACAGAATCGGTGTCTATATATAAAACAGGAGATTTAAAGTTCTATTCTTTTTTGGGAACTCAATCAACAGAGGGGCAAGTTGTATATATAAAGAGTTATTTTACTGTAGTGAATGGAATATTTGTCCAAATTAGTTTGCGTTCATATGCTGGCTCGCTCAGCAGTCAACAAGAAAGAACAATAAAACAGGTTGTCGACAGTGTCCATTTCAAAGAGATACTGAGCAAACCAGCAACAAATGGTATTTCCATTAGCGACAGTTCCATTTTGTATAAAGCTTTAATTGGTGGTCTAACTGCTTTGATTATTGCTATCCCCTCCGCGTTAATCCGAAAAGCTAAAAAGGAGAAAAAGGAAGATGCGGATGGGCGCGTTCAAGGAATAGAAAATAAAGGAAAAATTGAAGAAACTCAGGCGACAGACATAGAACAAGCACCTATAAAGCAATCAGAAGGATATTCAATCTCTGACGCCACATTGGATGAAGCTAATGTAAATGAAGCTCGGAAATACAGGCAATTACTTGAAGAAGGGATAATAACTCAAGACGAATACGACGCGAAGAAAAAACAACTGTTAGGACTGTAGTCTACCAAAAGAAGACTATATTTCATAAAAAATGGGAGAAGACGATAATGCTTGAATATGAATTGATGTATTTCTTTATCGGTGCGCCAATTTGGAATCTTCCTGTAATAATCGCAAGTTGCGTTGGTTTTTCGCGCGCAAGAAAAGGGAAATCCCCTGTTGGTGCTTTCCTGATTGGGATAATCGTGTTCGCTATTCCAGTGTGGGGCGAATACCTTGGTAATAAACGCCGAAATACAGGGTATCTTCTATCAGAAGAAGTGATAATAGCACTTGTTTTCTGCGCGATTTATCTTTGTATTACATTGCCTCTGGCGATTAAGAAATATAATAGATACAACAATGAAATGGTCTATTATTGCGTTTCGTGTGGAAACGACTTCAACGCAGATGTG
>ONGS01000235.1 GCA_900317395.1 uncultured Eubacteriales bacterium
CATTGAAAAAGCACTTAAGTACAGATTAATTCTTCCCTCATCTGATTCTGCCGTGCTTTCGGCTCTTCTGCCTGCTGTTCTTACAAATAAATTTGTGTCCTCAAAACTAGGCAGCAGAAAAAAATAAACAAATAAAAAAGCTAGCGCTATTACAAACAATATAGCTAAGAATTGCCCTGCGGTCATTCTTTTAAAATGATCCCTTCCGCTAAAAACAAACATCAAAACAAAAATAATAATAATTGCAATAACACTCTTCCTTGATCCTGCAACAGAAATAACAACAAGCGCTGCTATAATGTAAGCGATTTTAATTATTGTCTTATGTAACCGGCTGTTCTCACCAACACCAAAAGCAAACAGAACCGCAAAACAGCCAAAAGCCATAATAGAACCCACATCATTGGTACTGATATTTGCTCCGGATGAAAGGCTCAATTTTTGGTCTATGCTATTCATCGTAAGCAGGGTACTAACTGTACATGAAACTGATGTAATAGCTAATAATCTTATTCCATATTTAATGGATTTTTCTTTTTCACAAATGTAAGCAATACATATTATCAACAGTAGTCTTTGAAAATATTTTTCCAAACCGTCAATAGCATATTTCTGACTGTATGCAATTGGGATTGTCGCAACCGAAAATAGGAAATAACCGATCCAGCACTTAATATCAGTACTGAATTTTATTGGCTCTTTATACGCAGATACTAACACACCTATTACAGCAAAAACAAAGAGTACCATGGTTACGTTAGGAATTCGATATCCTGTTATAAAATAAAAGCAGTAATAATTCAAAAAAATACCCAAAATAGCTATTTTGGAAATATCCATTGCTTTAAATCTATACTTCATTCAGAAAGCTCCATAAATCTTATGATATTCTCAGCGCGAACATTGATGTCAAATTTTTCGGCAGAACGCGCTGCTCCTTCTCTTAATCCATTCAAAAGACTTTTATCTGTTTTTAACTTATTAATAGCATTTTCAATCTGATTAATACCATTTACATCAACACGTATCGAATTTGTTTCATCAAGCACATCGTCATTAAACGGCAAATCCGATGAGATTACAGGTAAGCCGCACGCAAGTGCTTCAACAATTGCGTTACAGCAGCCCTCTCCATTAGTAGGAAGAACAAAAACATCCGCTGCATTCAAATACTTAGCAACTTCATCATTGGATATCTTTCCGCAAAACAAGATGTTATTGCAATCGGGTTTTAATTCACCGCTACCCAAGAAAACAGCGTAAATGTTTTCACAGTTTTTCAGAGCTGTATTGAGCTTATCAATTCCTTTTCTTTCAGTAAAAGTACCTGTAAAAACAACTATAAATTCATCTTCAGGGAACCCAAGTTCTTTTCTGACTTTTAATTTATCGGAAATATAAAACTTTTTCCTGTCAACCCCATTTGGGAAAACACCGATTTTCATTTCTTTTGAAATAAAATCCTTTTTTACAATCAATGTAGCGTTATGACTTGACACACTGATGATTCCCGTCAGCTTATTAAGTATCTCTTTCCATCCTGCATACTTAATTCCGGTTGAATACGGTTCACTGCCCTCATCAAATCGGGTAGAATTCTCCCCGCAAGCGCAATAGGACGGAACACCAAGTTTCTCTCCCACTCTCGCCGCAGTCAATCCGCACTGATAGATGAAATGTCCGTAAACGGCATCGGGTTTAATGCTTTCCTTCTTTATTGTCCTCATGACCGCCTTAAAGTGGTTATTCATCGATAACTTAATCGTTTGCTTCCTCGAAGAAAGGTGATAATAAGTCGGAGTAAAAATTCTGATAATATTACCGTTGCCGGTAGTCTCGCTGCGCTTGTATGGAATATTTTCCTTTTGCGCGTTTTTGATTCTCGGAGCAATAACAACGCAGTCAAAGCCCTTGTCGGCAATTGCGTAAATCAAATGCTTGGCGAACACACAGCCGTTATTCGTTTTTGTAGGGTACCAATCAAGAATAAAACAAATTTGCTTACTCATTCAAAAACTCCAGAATCTGTTTACAGACATAATAAATGTCCTCTCCCTCTAAATACGGATGCATCGGAAGGCTGAGAACAGTCTTACATAGTTGTTCCGTTACGGGACAATCCGCGACTGCGCTTCGTGTATTATCAAACGCGCCTTGCGAATGCATTGGCTTTATATAATACACCATTGCAGGAATATTCTTCTCTTTCAGCTTAGTAATCAATTGTTCCCTATCTGTTCCATCCGGGAGTTGAACAGTATACTGCGCCCAACTGCTAACATATCCCTGAGGAACATATGGCAGAATCAACTTACTCGCAGACAGCTTTTCATTATATAAGCCCGCAACTTCGTTGACCTTGTCCAGCTCATACTCCTCAAAAGCCTTAAGCTTTGGCAGCAAGATTGCGGCTTGAATTGTATCAAGACGACTGTTCATACCTATACGTATATTGTTGTATTTATCGTTGCCGCTCTTGCCGTGAACAGTCAGACTTCTAAGGATAGCAGCCCATTCATCATTGTCGGTAAAAATTGCGCCGCCGTCTCCGTAACAACCAAGCGGTTTTGCGGGGAAAAAGCTGGTCGTTGAAATATCGCCAAAGCTGCAAGCCTTTTTTCCGTTAACGGAGCCGCCAAAACCCTGCGCGCCATCCTCCAGAAGAAGAAGGTTGTATTTTTCGCAAATATGTTTAATTCTATTGTAATCGGCAGGCAAGCCGAATAAATCAACCGCGACAACAACTTTGGGAACAAGCTTTCCTTCAAACAATACTGTTTCAATTGCTTCTTCAAGCTTAATGGGGTCAATATTATATGTTCGGCTGTCTACATCGACAAAAATCGGCGTTGCGCCGACAATTGCCGGACACTCTCCGCTTGAGAAAAATGTAAAGTCAGGAACAAAAACCGCGTCGCCCTCGCCTATCTCCCATGCCATTAATGCGAGCGTAATTGCATCGGTTCCGTTTGCGCAGGTAATGCAGTGCTTGACGCCAATATATTCGGCTAGCTTTTCTTCAAGCTCCTTTACCTGCGGTCCTGAGATAAAGCGAGCGGATGACAAAGCGTTGTTAATAGCCAAATCAATCTCAGGTTTTAAAGCTTCATATTGTTTTTTTAAGTCTCTAAAGTTCATCACTTTACACTTCTCTCAATGTGTCGTCTTTTCTTTCATATTGTCGTCCGCAGTCAGGACATTTGTATTCTTTATCCAATACTTGTCCGCACTCGCAAACCCATCCCATCTGCTTTGCCGGTACCCCCGCCATCAAAGCATGAGCGGGAACATTCTTGGTAACAACTGCACCTGCGGCAATTGAACACCATTCTCCCAGTTCATGTCCGCAAACAATCGTGGCATTTGCGCCGATTGTTGCACCTTTACGGATAGATGTTTTTTTATAGTTAGCAGAACCCTTGGGGTATTTGGCTCTTGGTGTTAAATCATTTGTAAAAACCATAGAAGGACCGCAGAAAACATAGTCTTCGAGCTCTACCCCTTCATATACAGAAACATTGTTTTGAATTTTTACACTGTTTCCTATCTTCACATTATTAGCTATGTTGACATTTTGACCTAAAGAGCAATTAGAACCAATCGCAGCGCCCTTTTGAACATGACAAAAATGCCAAATCTTAGTACCTTCGCCTATTGATACTCCGTCATCAACATATGATGACTCATGAACAAAATACTCACTCATCTGTCAAATCTTCCTGTAAAATCCAGCGTTGAGCATTCTGTCAGCGGAAACTGAACAGGTTTACCCTCTGCCGCTGACTTATAAATAGCCAAAACCATCTCGAGCGCTTTTTTACCGTCATAAGCAGTAACTAATGGCTGACGGTTGTTTTGAATTGCATCAATCACATCCGCATACAGCGGAGTGTGACCGAAACCATAGATGTTCGGCGGATTTTCACAAAACTGTGCTATAACTTCGTCGGCAATATCCAATTCATCTGAGAAGTTCCACTCCTCAATCTTATTAACGGAAGCTCCGCCTGCCTTTACAGTGCCCTTTTCACCAAAGAGATACAGCGTTTCCTCGAGGTTCTTTGGATAAACATTTGTTGTACCCTCAATGATTCCGTATGTGCCGTTGGCGAACTTCACTACGGCAATTCCCAGGTCTTCAGCTTCAATATAATCATGCTTCATTCTGTCGGTGTATGCCATAACTTCAACAGGCTCTCCGCCCATCAGCCAGATAAGCAAATCAATATTATGGATGCACTGATTCATCAAACAGCCGCCATCCTGCGCCCATGTTCCGCGCCATTTAGCCCTGGAATAGTACTCCCAGTCACGCGCCCAACGAATGTGAGCTGTTCCGTGAAACAATCTGCCAAATCTGTCACGATTTAACGCGTCCTTCATCTTTTGAATGGATTTATTAAAACGGTTCTGGTGGTTAACGCAAACCTTTACGTTGCTTTTCTTGGCAGCTTCAATAATCGCGTCAGCGTCGGCGATTGACAACGCAATCGGCTTTTCTATAATAACATTACATCCGGCATTAATGCAGTCAATGGCAATCTTTGCATGTAGTCCGCTTTCTGTGCAAATCGCAACAAGCTCAGGTCTTTCATTAATAAGCAACTCGTTGTAATCAGTATATTTTCTTACCGAATCAGACAACGAAAATTTCTTTACCTTATCGTACATACACTTTTCATCAACATCGCAAATCGCAACAATATCCAGATCGTTATTCTTTGCAGCCATAATATGATTGGGCGATATTCTGCCGCATCCGATTAAAGCATATTTCATTATTCTTCACCCTCAATTTTGTCAAATACTTTTTTATACTGCATTTCCCAAGTCATGTAATTCTCGGCAAGCTCTCTTAAATCCCGTACATGCGAGGGATCGTTCTTCAGCTTTAGAGCAAATTCCACTATTTCATTCATATCGGGAATAGTTTCGTCATTAGGAACCTTTAACCATAATTGCCTTTTAGCATGATTTAGCGCAGGATCATCAACCGCGCAAACAAATGGTAACCCTCTGGCAATATATTCTCTCGCTTTCAGCTCCATAGTAACATTGAAGTTTTTCTTATACATCGCCAGCGAGTTGACGCCAATATCACAAAGATTGAACATTTCTTCCAACGGCTTGCCTGATATCTTTCCGTGGAAAATCACTTTTTCTTCTAATTCCAAATCTTTAGAAAGAGTTTTCCATTCTTCAAGGCAACCGCCGTCATTACCACCAACCATGTGAATGACAATATTTTGATTGCCCTTATACTCAGCAAGAGATTTAATAATCCTCTCATAGCCGTGCCAGTAATTCATCGAAGCCAATGCAAGAATATTAATTGTATTTGCCTCGTTTACAGGCATTCTAACAGGAACACTGTTAATGTCAATGCCGTTCTCAATATTTATTGCAGGTTTTCCTTTATATGAACCGCCTGTGTCTTCACCAATAACAACATAATAATCAACAAGCTCATTAAATCTTACCGAAAAACGATTGGAATAAACCGAAAATGCTTTTCTCATTCCGCTCAGGTGTGTTTCTTGCCCGGGCGGAAACGTCGGAATTTCCAGAATAAAAGTTGCTCCATTCGCCGTTGCAGTCTCAGCAACCTTACAGCTTGAACGAAACAAAGGAGCCGAACGCCAATATAGATAATCAATCCCGATTTCCTTTATTGCCTTTATCGC
>ONGS01000234.1 GCA_900317395.1 uncultured Eubacteriales bacterium
CTGTGTCAAGACAGTATTTCGCAAGCTCCAGACAGCCTTTGAATTCTTCTTCCAGCTGATCGGGACGAAGAACATAATGGCCCTCGGAAATCGTAAACTGGCGTACTCGGATCAAACCATGCATTTCGCCTGAAGCTTCGTTTCTGAAAAGAGTAGAGGTTTCTGTCAGACGCATGGGAAGGTCACGATAGGAACGCTGTTTATTAAGGTATACCTGATACTGGAACGGGCAGGTCATAGGACGAAGAGCAAAACATTCCTTTGTTTCGTCATACGGATCGCCAAGAATAAACATACCGTCAAGATAATGATCCCAGTGTCCCGAAATTTTATAAAGCTCACGCTTTGCAAAAAGCGGTGTTTTTGTCAGTAGACAGCCCTTTGACTGTTCCACATCTTCGACCCATCTCTGTAAAAGCTGAATGACTCTTGCACCCTTAGGCAAAAGAACGGGCAGACCCTGACCAACATAATCGACAGTAGTAAAATATTCAAGCTCACGTCCAATTTTGTTATGGTCACGCAGTTTTGCTTCTTCCAGCTTTTTAAGATGTTCTTCAAGTTGTGAAGCTTTTGGGAAGGATACACCGTAAACACGGCAAAGCTGTGCATTTTTGCTGTCACCTCTCCAGTAAGCACCTGTGCAGGCAGTAAGTTTTACAGCTTTTACCGGGGATACATTCATCAGGTGAGGACCGGCACAAAGGTCTGTAAATTCACCCTGTTTATAGAAGCTGATTGGTTCGCCCTTGTCAGTATGCTCCTTGCAAAGTTCCACCTTGTACGGCTCTTCCATATCTTCAAGAAGTTTCAGAGCTTCCTCGGGCGGGAGGAGGAATTTTTCTACTTCAAGACCTTCCTTAACAATTTTCTTCATCTCAGCAGTGATTTTTTCCAAATCATCGGGAGAGAACGGTTTTTCAACATCGAAATCATAATAGAATCCGCTGTCAATGGCAGGACCAATTGCAAATTTTGCGGAAGGAAAAAGACGCTTTACAGCCTGTGCAAGAATATGTGATGTTGTATGCCAGAAAGCCTTTTTACCGTCTATACTGTCAAATGTAAGAATTTCCAAAGCACAGTCCTTGTCAAGTGTTGTTCTCAAGTCAGCTACCTGTCCGTCGATTTTACAGGCGCAGGCAGATTTATACAGACCCATACCAAGTGATTTAGCGACATCCGCCGCTGTTACGCCGTTTTCAAATTCCTTGATCACGTCGCCTTTTAACGATACCTTAATCATCTTAAAATAACCTCCAAATTGATTTTTTATAACTGCATAAATTTTTTTACCAACAAAACAAAAACTCGCCCCTTGTGTGGTAAACACAAAAGGGGCGAGGCAATAGCTTCACGGTTCCACCCTGTTTCCGGCAAAAAAGCCGCTCAGAGAGATTATATATTACAATCTCAAGACACAATAACGTGTGTCAGCCGCCGCAGCTTAGGCAAAGCGTTTGCTGCAGTGCTCAGAGGCGGTATCGGATAAAGCGTATATGCGGTGGCTTACAGCCAGTGACCTCCGCTCTCTGCAATATAACTTTGCCTTATTCGCTTCCTCATCATAGCAGTTATCATATTATACTTGTAATATATCACGAATTGATCAATATGTCAACAGTTTTTTTCGTATTATATGTGTAAAATTTTAGTAAGTGCAAATCAACTAAATTATCGGTGTTTTTCTCAATCGGGGCAGGAAATTCTTGCTACTTCTTCAATGGTATGATGCAGTTTCAGAACGATATCCGTGTCAGCTGCCCGATAGTACATTTCCTTGCCGTTACGGTTAGCGACGATCAGCCCTGCACTTTTCAGCAGTTTGAGATGATGTGATACAGCAGGACTTGACATTTCCGTTGCGGCGGCAATATTGATGACACACTCCTCACAATGACATAATAGCCAGAAGATACGCAGTCTGCTCGGGTCGCCGAGCTGTTTCATTGCATCAGCCACGGTTTTAATGGTTTTCAGCGAGGGCATTTCTTCCACTAATCTGTTATCTTTTTCACTGTGGTGATGGGGGAGAGTGATTTTTTTTTCTGACAATTTGTTTCCCTCCGAAATCCATCAGATTGTTAAAAATTTGAAAATAAAATAGAATAACAATTATGGTAAAGAATAATGTGGTGACTTTTTCCCTAAAGTTGCTCCTATTACTCCATATATATTATCATACTACATAATTAATTTTGTGTCAACGTATATGATAAATTATGCAATATATAAGAAGGATATCACGCTAAGATTTGTACTAATTCTTTTAATTAATTCGTAGAAAAGATTGCAGGGAATTGTTTTATTTATTTGCTATTAAAACAGGTATCGTATCAGGCAATAAAATAATTACAAAAATCTCCGAAAAATTCATTTCTGAATCGATCGAAGATTTTTGTATATTGGAGATTATCAGAAATCAAACGGCTGCTGTTCGCCACAACCGCAGGTGCCAACATATTTTGGCATTACCTTACCACAGTTTGGGCAAGTCCATGTAGTACCGTTTCCGGGTACATCTTTACGATTATTGACTGCTTCTTCTGCCTGTCTCATAATATCATCCTTTTTGGCTTTTTTGCCGAAAAAGTGTTTCTTGGGTGCCGGTTGAACAGGTGCGGGAGGCGGAGCAGTATCCTCAAATTTCATCGGAGCAGGAGGAGGAACGTCCTCAAACTTCATCGGGGCAGGAGGAGGAACATCCTCAAATTTCATCGGAGCCGGAGGCGGAACATCATTAAAGCCTACAGTCTGCTCCTTTTCTGAGGTGATAGGGCGGTTGCCGAAAGGTTTTACCGAAGAAGGCATGGAACCCTGATCATTTTTGATAAAATTCAGCTTTGGATCGATCTCATTATCGGTTGGTGCTGATGTTTGAGGATTATATGATTGTAATGTAGGAGCCGCATTAGTGAACTCACTTTCGTCAATAATCACATTTTCTTCATCATGATTATTGTCTGACACAGGCGTAGCAGACACATTATCCTGTAAAGGTTTCACAAAAGGTTTAACAGAAGTAGTTTCCTCAAACTTCATCGGAGCAGGGGGAGGTGTTGTTTCTGTTTTCGAAGGAACAGGCTGGGCAATATCTTCAAACTTCATTGGAGTAGGGGCTGTCGTTTGCACAGCAGACGAGTTGTCATCAAAGCTGAAAGGTTGAGGTTCACCGCAACCGCAGGTGCCTACATATTTCGGCATCACTTTACCGCAGTTTGGACAAGTCCAAGTATTGGATTTTTGCTCAAGGGGAGTAACATCGATA
>ONGS01000231.1 GCA_900317395.1 uncultured Eubacteriales bacterium
CTCAGATATACAGATGCAAGAGTGTCAAGTGATTTATCTTCTTCTGCTTCTGCCAATGCTGAGGTCATGCTGTTCGGTTCTATTCCGGTCAAAAGTGTTGATGTTACTTTCAGTGAACGACAGACAGTCAATTTAGGAGGACAGCCGTTCGGGATCAGGCTGTATACCGACGGTCTTGTCGTAGCCCAGACAAGCACCGTACCGACCACTGACGGTATGCGTGACCCTGCCGCTCAGGCAGGCATAGAGTGCGGCGATATTATTACAGAAGTTAACGGAGAAAAATTGAAAACCAATGAACAGCTGATGAATATAGTGGAAAACAGTGACAGCGAAAGCATCAGAATCAAGGCTTTGCATAACGGAAAACCATATACCACAACGATCATCCCTGTTACCGACACCCAACTAAAACGCCGCAGACTTGGTCTGTGGGTCCGTGACAGCTGTGCAGGAATCGGCACGATCACTTTCACAGATAAAACAAGCGGAACATTTGCCGGTCTCGGACACGGTATCTATGATAACGAAAGCGGAAGTCTTATGCCTCTTTCAAACGGTGATATCGTACCTGCCGATATTATCTCCGTCAACAAAAGCTCGGGCGGTTCACCCGGAAGTTTATGCGGTTTTTTCAGCAGCAGTTCTTCCGCAGGTACGCTTACGGCGAATGATGAATGTGGTATATATGGTAAACTGACAGGAGAATTTGGTAGCAGCGAGATAATCGAAATAGCCTATCGTCAGGAAGCTGTCAGAGGAAATGCACAGATCCGTACTACTATTAATGGAAGTACCCCCGAATATTTTGATATTGAAATAGAGGATATCAGCTATAATAATGAAAATATCACTAAGAATATGATTATCAAAATCACAGATGAACGACTGCTGAGTGAAACCGGCGGTATTGTGCAGGGAATGAGCGGTAGTCCGATCATCCAGAACGGACGGCTTGTCGGAGCAGTCACCCACGTCTTTATTAACGACCCTTCGCACGGCTATGCTATTTTCGCTGAAAATATGGCAGCATACAACAACAGTATTGTACAAAAGAGCGTAGATTTGGCTTTTTAATTTTGACATTTCATTAAATTTTCCCCTTTTTTAAAATTTTCTCAAAATAGGTATTGCCATTTCTGGTAATTTATGGTAATATAATATCATCTTAATAAACTTAATTTTGTAACGGGGGATCAATAATGAAAACTAATTTCAGATTGCTTATTTCAGAAAATGAGAAGGATTTTGGCGCAGAAAGCAATAATATTTTCACAGAGCAGGGCTTTGAAGCTGAGTTCTGCGGTAAAGATGGTAAAACTGTGCTGGAAAAAATCAGGGAATTCAAACCCGATATCGTTCTGATGGATATGTTTATGAGCAGCCTTGACGGTGTCGGCGTTATTCGCCGCATAAAAAAGGAAAACAGTGCTGTTCAGCCTGTGTTCGTTATCGTTTCAAGCTATGGCAATCCGCTTCTCGAACGTGAAGCATTAGGTGCAGGTGCGGCTTATTATGTTATCAAGCCGTTTGATGTAACGGAGCTTCTTGAAAGAATTTCCAATCTAATGAGCTACTGCCATGCCGACAGCAGTCTTAACAGTGCAAGCGGAGAAATCATCAGTGTTGACAATGACCTTGAGATCACCGTAACCGAAATTCTCCACCAAATCGGTGTTCCCGCCCATATCAAAGGGTATCATTATCTTCGGGATTCCATCACCATGTGTGTACGTCAGCCTGAGATCATCAATGCGGTAACAAAAGAACTGTACCCGACAGTTGCCAAAAAACACGAAACAACCTCTTCGAGAGTAGAAAGAGCCATCAGGCACGCCATAGAAGTAGCATGGGACCGAGGAGATGTTGATGTTCTCAACTCCTATTTCGGTTATACCATTCATAACGGCAGAGGAAAGCCGACAAACAGCGAATTTATCGCCATGATTTCTGACCGCCTCAGACTTAACAAGGGCTCGGGTATTAAAAGTCAGACCTCGGGCGGCATTGTAAAATATGTAAGCTGAAATTCAATGTACAATGTGCAATGTGCAATGTGCAATGTGCAATGGTGACATGGGGACGTTGGTAAGCTGAAATAGACTTTTGTAGTCAAGGGCAGTTCGTCAAAGTGCGACCATGCAGCTACAGAAACTGACTTTAGCGTACAAACTTCTCCACGCCACTCATTATGTATTAAAAAAACAGCGGTGTCGTTACTGCAAGTGCAGAGCGATTCCGCTGTTTTATTATTC
>ONGS01000229.1 GCA_900317395.1 uncultured Eubacteriales bacterium
ATGAAGCTGATATCCCAATCTGTATTCTCGTGTATATATCGCACCGAATCCAGGATAAACGCCCGAATTGTTGACGGCACTGTTGTACAGATGCAAATTTTTTTCATAAAACTAAATATACTCTCCGGCAGTAATTCTAAAAATACTGCCTGTCATCATTTTGCTTTGATCCGACATTAAATAAATGAGTCCCTCAATGTAATCATTTGGCTCACACATTCTTCCCATTGGCAATACTTTTGACGCTCTGCTTCTCAGTTGTTTTTCGGATTCTCCAAGCGATTCTCTAAATTGCAATTCGCCCTCAGTAGGTGTCCATCCCAAAGTAAGATAATTGCAGCGGATTTTTTCAACAGCATAGTTGTGAGAAATATGTTCCATCAACGTAATTAATGCGCCTTTGGAGCAAGCATATGCAGCCCTGTCCTTTTGTCCTCCCCATGCATGAGCAGAACCTGTCAGCACAATACTTCCGCCATTATCCTTCATATAGTTTACTGCGTTTTGACAACAGAAAAACGCTGCCTTGAAGTTGATACTCATAACATCGTCAAAAGTCTGTTCATCGCATGTTTCAAGCGAACTTATCGGAGTAATACCCGCATAGTTGAATAAACCGTCAACCTTTCCATATCTGTTAACTGCTGTTTCAAACAATAAAGCGCAACTGCTGATATTCTTTAAATCAGTATATACAAATACTCCTTCGCTGTTATTTTCTTCAATGCTTCTTAAAACTTCTTTTGCGGAGTTTTCATCTCTACCGCCGAAAACAATCTTTGCTCCTTCAGCCGCAAACGCAACCGCAGCTGCTTTACCCACGCCTTTGGTGCCCGAAGAAATAACTATAACCTTGTTATCCAGTCTGAGTGGTTTCATACTAATTCTCCTGAAAACCTAGGATAATTCAAGCGCTTTTTTTACATTAAAACTTGATAATAACATCGAGTTTCCTTTATCGTCATACACTTGAACTTTATCTTGGTATTCTTCAAAACAATTTGCTAATTCTTCCTTGCTTTCACATACGATATGCATTCTGGTCAGAACCTGCTTTTCGTTTCCTATCCATTCGTCCGACACCGTATTGCCTTCAAAGAGACGCTGTGTGTTAGCTACTACTCTATTGTCGCTGTTGATACTATCAAAGCCTTCTATCTTAGCAATATGTCCTTTCTTAAGAAGAAACCACAAGGTACCTGCCCACTTACCGTTAAAACGGGCGTCATCCTCTTTTTCCAGATCAATATCGCCTTCGCTTCCGGTCAAAGCAAACCTGATCAACATTTCCCGTTGGTCAAAACCATGAATTGCTTTCATAAGCAAATGCGGAGCCTCACCTTGAAGTCGGAATCCTGTGTCGTATACATAGAACTCTCCGTTTTCATAAAAAGCCGAGAGCATCAGAACACCGTTTTCGATTCCGATTTCTTTAAACATTCTGCAAGCATTCTCGTGCATTTTCTCAAAATACTCATCAATATGTTTTGAGGGGTATGTTCCACCCAAACAAACGCGACTCATACCTTTTTGTTCATTAGAAGTATATCTGTCATAAATGCACGAAGCACTGCAATAGCCGTCTTTGAATGTATAATACATTCCCATATCGTCGCAAAGCATATACTTTTCGACAATAAATCGCTTTTTATTTGATGCTTCCAGCGCCGTCTTTACGCCTTTTTTAAGCTCCTGCTCGTTATAAGCAACAGTCATACCGACGCCGCCGCCGTTATCAACAGGCTTAATCATAACCGGATACTGTATTTTTTCTAAATCCTCAGCCTTCAGCTCAGCATCCAGTTTGTATTCAGGGATTCCATGAATACCATATTTTTCACATGTGACCTTAAAGGTATCTTTAAATGCAAAAATATCTACGATTTTTTGTGTCGCATAGCAAGGCTTACCCAAAGCATTACACACCTTGCAATATGACGGAACCAGAATATCCGCGACTCCTACCAAAATACCGTCAACATTTTCTTTTTTCGCTAACTCAATGAGTCCTTCAACATCCATTCCGTCAACGTCATAAGCCTTCCATGCCCTTCCTTTTGCAGGATCGCTGGCTCTGCCGCTGGTAACTATGGTTTTAATGCCCATAGAATGAGCTATCTCTACCAAGGGTATCGTTTCGGGGTTTCCACCGAGTATCAATAATTTTTTTCCATCAAACTCTCTTTTCATAAGAACCTCAACCTAAATTGTTAAACTTTCACCCATAGTCATAAATTCAAATCTTCTGCCCGGAAATTGTTCTTTCATAATACTATAGAACTTTCCGGGGTTTCCTCCATGAGAAGCAAACATACCAAAATGACACGGAACCGTTATATCCGCATCAATTGCATCGGCAAACTGCGCACACTCCTGTTCATTCATATTTCCGTATGCGCCATTGATTGGTGCAATTAACACGTCTGGTTTTCCAATTTTTTTTAACTCGTCTATTCTGTCAAGCCTAAGACAAGTGTCGCCGATTTCATAGATAAGCTTATTATCTGTGTTAACAACCACCCCGACTGCCTTTGGAGCACCCGTGCCATGGTCGCAATCAATAAAATGAATTAAAAAATCTTCTGTTTTTATACTCATGCCCGGATGAACATATGTTGTGTTTTTGCTATCCAATCCCAGCATTTCGACCGACTCTCTGCAATCTTCCGCGGCAAAAAGCTTGGTTTTGTTATTATTCATCATATCGGGAACAGAATCAATATCGAAATGATCTCTATGATAATGCGTTGTAATTATTACATCGAAAACAATGTCAGACGGAGAAAGAATCTTGGGTAAAAGCCTTTTAAAGCCTATATGGCCCTCAACTCTTTCGACACAATCAGAAAGATACAAATCGATAGCCAACAACTGACCTTTAGAGTTCTTTATTATAAAGCCTGCCTGTCCTGTGAAAAACAAGTGAGTTTTTCCAAGGGGCGCATCAATGATTTTATTTACAAAGTTTTCCATTTTACACTGGGTTTCAATTAAGATACTTTTGAATTTGTTCTTCTCTTATGTTTTTAGGACAGTCAACGGACAACAGCTTAGAACTATCGATTCCAAAAGATGACAGCCTTCTTTTTATTGTTTCAGCTATCCTGCAATCGACTGTTGCAATAAGTACATAATCATATTCAGTACTTTCTAAACTCCCGACGCTTTCGACAGAATCAACATCCAGACAGCAGCGTCTGTATTCCCAAAAATCATCATCTATCCATTTTACTATTTTACAATAATCGTATTCTCTGATACGGTTAACGAGTTGTTGCCCGAATGTACCTGCACTATAAATAACGACTCGTTTATCCTGATAATTTACTCCAAAAAACGAATAGCTTTTTTCATTAGGCAGTATTCCGCCCGAACGAATCAAATATATACTTAGCACATAATCAATTATCTGCTCTTTTATTTCATAGGCATCTGACAGTTCCGATAACGACAATAAATAATCATAAAGGTGCTTTAAGCTCTTGGACTCTTTAGAAAAGCTATTGCTTTTCTTCAACATCGAATCTTCTCTTTGTCTGTAATGATAAGATGTGCAATCGTTCACAAAAACACATTTACAATTCATTATAACAGGATAAGTTACCGCAGCGTCTTCACCTATCGATATTTCGTCATTCACCTTCATTTGATAATCATAAATACAACTGCGTTTAAAAAGCTTATTCCAGACATAAGTGGAAATACCCGGTCTGTAAAAATCACCGTTAGAAATCAAATGGGTTTTTAATCGATCCAGATCATCATCCCTATATATTCCAACGGAAACCGAATTGTACAACCTTACACTTTCATTAAAAAGATCTCTGCTTTGTCCAGCACACACAACATCTGCATTACTCAGGATCATATCACTTATCATTCGCTCAATATAATCGGATTCTATCCAATCATCACCGTCAACATATGCGATATACTCTCCGCTCGAACTCTTTAGTCCCGCCTTACGGGCAGACACCAATCCACCGTTGCTTTTATGGATAACCATGATCCGATTATCCTTTTTCGCATACAGATCGCAGATATCCGGACATCTGTCATCCGAACCATCGTCAACAAGTATTATTTCCAAGTTTGAATACGTTTGTTTTATTATGCTTTCAATACAGATTCCAAGATGCTTTTCTATACGATAAATCGGTACAATAATACTTACCAAACTATTCATACTACCCACCGACTCATCTCCTGTTCTGATTAATTACTTCCTTTGAATTCTTCCATAGTTGCGGACGTTGCGGAGGAGATTCCCTCACGTTTGAAGAACGCCTGCACAAATGATTTCCAAACTA
>ONGS01000228.1 GCA_900317395.1 uncultured Eubacteriales bacterium
ACAGTCTTTGATACTGTGCAGAGGTTATTTTCACAAATTTATATTCCTATTAAATTTCGTATTATTCCCCACAAAATAAGGGATACAAGAAAACTGATCTCGGGAATGTTTCCACCGGCAGAAAGACGGTAGATACCTGTTTTGACGTATTTGTATGAGGTATAAACAAATGTCCATATAATGAAAAGAATAATGGCAACAGAAAGGGCATTTGACTGAATAGCACCCTGAATGTCAAAGGCAAGGAAACACATGATTGAGTGGGTAATGCCGCACCCGGGACAGCGAAGCCCTGTGATTTCACGAAAAACACACGGTATGCCCCTGCCGAGTACCTTGATGATCACAGCATAGAGAATTCCTGCTATGATAAAGAGGGCTGTCTTTAAGACAACCCTCTTGAATCTGTTGAATTGTTCCTTGCTCATGCTACAGTAGTAGGTGTGAGCTGGTTGATCTCGTTCTGAACCAAACCGATAAGAACGATCGGAATGATAAAACCGAGAATCATGTAAAGAACTTTGTTGTCTGAGACAGGTCTGTTGCTTCTTGCCTTGATGTTATTGAGGTTCTGGTCTGCCTGCATACCAAAAAGAAGGAAGCCGACATACGGGAAGAAAATAGTAATAACAAGAAGAGCAGCAGGGCTCAGACTTCCGCCGCCCTGACCTGTAGCCTCCAGTTCCTCGGCTGTTTTGTAAAGCCAGTACCACATATAGATACCGCAAGTAATAAAGCTGAGGATGATTACAGTTACAACGCTTCTGTTCTGAATCATAATACATAACTCCTTAAAATAGATTTACTTAAATTATAATGCAAATATGTATTTGTGTCAATGTATTTAATGTATTATATTTTTCAAAATACAACTGCATTTATATACAATAATACACAAATATTATTATAAAAGTGTATAAATATACATAAATTTACAAATAAATGAGTAATTGTGTATGTTCATTTATAGTTATATTGGATGGTGTGAATTGATTTTGGGATTTTATGGAGCAGCGGTTCGCCGGCGCGAATTTTGTTTTACTTTTTCATTGAATTATGTTATGATATAAGAAAGTAAATGGAAAAGGGTGTATTTGTTTGCATAAAGTAAAGGTCTCGCCACGAAAATTAAGCGGTACGGTGTCTGTACCGCCTTCAAAAAGTGCAGCACACAGGGCAATTATCTGCGCTTCTCTTGCAAAGGGTATAAGCATTATAAAACCGATTGATTTGTCTAACGATATTACAGCTACAATAGATTGTATGCGAAAGCTCGGAGCAGATATTACACTTGAGGGCTCGGTTCTTACCGTGGACGGCAGGCGTACATTTGAAAATAAAACAACAGAACTTGACTGCGGAGAAAGCGGCTCAACGCTTCGATTCCTGATTCCTGTGGCGGCGGCAGGCGGCGTTTCGGCAAGGTTTATCGGTCACGGAAAGCTCCCCGAAAGACCAATCGGCGTGTATACGGATTGTCTTCCGCCAAAGGGAGTGCGGTGTATTACGCAAGGCGGATTGCCGCTCGAAATCAGCGGCAGTCTGAAAAGCGGTGTCTATGGAATTCCCGGAGACATCAGCTCGCAGTTTATCACAGGATTATTACTGGCGCTTCCGCTTCTTGACGGCGATAGCGAAATTAAACTTACCGCTCCTGCTCAGTCTGTCGGCTATATCGATATGACGATCAATACAATGAAAGATTTCGGCATTAATGTTGCAGCAACGGAAAACGGTTGGAAAATATGTGGTGGTCAGGAATACAGGGCTCGAGATTTTACCGTTGAGGGCGACTGGTCGCAGGCAGCATTTTTTATGACAGCGGCTTCTCTGGGAGAAGAAATTGTGATCGATAATCTTTCAACGGCTTCCGCACAGGGAGATAAAGAATGTGTCAAGATTTATCAACGTTTCGGCGCAGATATCGCCGAAAGGGACGGTAATATTATTATCAAACCGGGAAAGCTGCAAGGAATTGAAATTGATGCGACAGATATCCCCGATGCTGTTCCAGCTTTATCGATTGCGGCAGCATTGGCAGAAGGCAGAACAATTATAAAAGGAGCGGCAAGGCTCAGGATTAAAGAATGTGACCGCCTTGCGGCTATGACAGACGGACTGACAAGGCTCGGCGCCAAAATCCGTGAAACCGAGGACGGTTTGATCATTGACGGCGTGAAAACACTTAGCGGTGGTTCAATTGAAGGATATAACGACCACAGGATCGTTATGTCGTTTGCGGTTGCGGCGGTTCGCTGTGAGGGAGAAATTATAATATCGGATATGGAAAGTGTGAATAAATCTTATCCGTCGTTTTTTGAGGATTATGTGAAATTAGGAGGAAAAGCAGATGTCATCATGGGGTAGTGCTGTGAAAATATCAATATTTGGAGAGAGTCACGGAAAGGGAATTGGTGTTGTGATTGACGGTCTGCCTTCCGGAGAAAGACTGGATATTGAAAAAATCTATGTTCAAATGGCTCGACGTGCGCCGGGTAAGGATAAAACATCAACACCGAGACTGGAAAAGGATATTCCCGATATTATTTCGGGAATTCTTGACGATACTACAACCGGTGCGCCGCTTTGTGCGGTGATCGGAAATACCAACACGCGCTCGCAGGATTACGGAAATGTTCTTTCATGCCCTCGTCCGGGTCATGCGGATTTCACAGGAAATATCCGCTATAAAGGGTTTAATGATATCAGAGGCGGCGGACATTTTTCGGGCAGACTTACCGCTCCGATCGTTTTTGCGGGTGCGGTATGCAGACAGATCCTTGAAAGAAGAGGAATTCGCTTTGCTGCTCATATTGCTTCTGTGGGAAATATTGAGGACCAACGGTTTGACCCTGTGGCGATTCCCAGGGAGCTTGTTGAAAGACTGAGTCTTTCGACATTCGGACTTATTGACCAAACCAAGGAAACAGCTATGAGAGAACTTATTGAAGAGTGCAGAATGAGCCGTGACAGCATAGGCGGAATGGTAGAATGTGCGATCGTGGGAGTCCCTGCCGGTGCAGGTTCACCAATGTTTGACGGGATAGAAAATGTGATTTCCTCTGTTGTGTTCGGTATCCCTGCAGTCAAAGGAATTGAGTTCGGAGCAGGTTTTGAGGTTTCAAGAATGAGAGGCAGTCAGAATAATGATGAATTTTATTATGATGGTGAAACCGTAAAAACACGCACAAATCACCATGGCGGTATTCTTGGCGGTATCAGTTCGGGTATGCCGATTATTTTCCGTGCGGCGTTCAAGCCGACACCTTCGATATCAAGTGAGCAGAGTACGGTTGACCTTCAGAAGCATGAGAATGCAAAGCTGGTGATCAATGGCAGACACGACCCATGTATTGTTCCGAGAGCTGTTCCGGTAGTAGAAGCAGCGGCGGCAATCGCAATGGTCAATATACTGGCAGATGTCAATAAACTTTGACAGAAAGATGACGAGGAGAAAATCAAATGAGTTTAAAACCTATCAGAGATGAAATAGACCAGATTGATAAAGAGCTGATTGCACTTTTTGCAAAACGGATGGAGTGTTCGAGAAAAGTTGCACAGTATAAGCTTGAAAACGGTATGCCTATTTTTAATGCCGAAAGAGAGCGTCAGATCCTTGACAGCGTTGAAGAAAAAGCAGGTGTACACGGTGGCAGTGCAAGATTGCTGTATTCTACGATCATGGAGCTGAGCCGTGCGCTTCAGCATGATATGCTCGGCAGCGGAACAGCGCTGAAAAACAAGATACTGACCGCCGACAGCCAAATACCGTTTCTTTCCGAAAATGTCAGAGTTGCCTGCTTCGGTGTTCCCGGTACATATGCACATCAGGCAACGAAAAAGGTATTTCCGAATGCAAAACCGATGTTTTATTCTCCGTTTAAAGAAGTATTCAAAGCGATTCAGGACGGTGAAGTTGATTTTGGCGTGATACCGATTGAGAATAGCTCTGCAGGATCGGTTACGGCGGTATATGACCTGATGCTGAAATATCGTTTTTATATTGCCGCAGCGGCAGATATAGAAGTGAATCACTGTATTGCGGTGAAAAAAGGTGTTAAGTTTGAAGATATCAAAACGATTTATTCTCATGAACAGGCATTGTCACAATGTTCCGACTTCCTGAACGGCCGACCGAATATTGTTGCAAAAGAATATATCAGTACGGCAGACTCAGCAAAGATGATCTCTGAAAATGATGATTTGACCGCAGCGGCAATCTGCTCGGAGGACGCAGCGGAAAAATACGGATTGGATATCGTGCTGAGAGGGTTCCAGAATAACCCGAACAATACGACAAGGTTTATTGTTGTTTCAAAAAAAATGTACATAGAACCAAGAGCGGATAAAATCAGCCTGAGCTTTGCACTCCCTCATGTAACAGGATCGCTTTACAGCACACTTTGCCGTTTTGCCGCACACGGTCTGAACCTTACAAAAATCGAATCACGACCAATGTTCGGAAAATCTTTTGAATATATGTTTTATCTTGATTTTACAGGAAGTACAGATAATAAAGACATTATTAACCTTCTTTGTGCTTTGTCCGACGAGCTGACAGAGTTTTCCTTCCTTGGTAACTATAGAGAAAAGTAAGCACCGGCTAGCTGAATGCCCCCCTATTTTGCGTTTGAGTTTTGATCCTGTATGTGAACGGCACTCGCGTGGTGCAAAAAGTTCTTGACAAGAGAGGGTTTGGCATGGTATGATAATAGAGCCGCATACTGTGGGCAGCTAAGTGAGCGTTGCTCCGCCTCCGGTAGCGAGTTTATTAACAGGTAGGTGCCAATATGTACGCAGTTATTGAAACAGGCGGAAAGCAGTACAAAGTTACAAATGGCGATGTTGTATACGTTGAAAAGCTTGAAGCCGAGAATGATTCAACAGTTGACTTCAAGGTTGTTGCAGTCAGCACAGACGATGGCTTTAAGGTAGGTGCTCCTTATGTTGAGGGCGCAAAAGTAACAGCAAAGGTTCTTGATACCATTAAGGGTAAGAAAATTACTGTTTTCACTTACAAGCCTAAGAAAAGCTCTAAGCGCAAAATGGGTCACAGACAGAAATATACCAAGGTGCAGATCGAAGCTATTGAGGCATGATAAAGGCTGAGTTTTTTGTCAGTCGTGACGATGTCTTAACGGGCTTTCATATCAGCGGTCATTCAGAAATGGCAGATTACGGACAAGATGTGCTTTGTGCTTTTGTTTCTTCCGCAGCTTATATGGCTGCTAATACCATTACCGAAATCATCGGAGCGGATGCACAGGCGGAAGTTTCTGACGGTGATATGAAAGTTACGGCAGCAGAAAAAGATTTACGATCCTGTCAGGTTGTTTTTGAGGGACTGAAGCTTCATCTGCTTGAAACAGAGAAGCAATATCCCGAATATCTAAAGGTAATTTTTACGGAGGTGTAATAGAATGCTGAATATTAATGTACAGTTGTTCGCTCATAAAAAGGGCGGCGGTTCTACAAAGAACGGCCGTGATTCCGAATCCAAGCGTCTCGGCACAAAACGTGCTGACGGTCAGTTTGTTCTCGCAGGCAATATCCTCGTAAAGCAGAGAGGTACACACATTCATCCCGGTAACAATGTAGGCCGTGGTTCTGACGATACACTTTTTGCTAAAATCGACGGTACTGTAAAATTTGAGCGTGTAGGCAAAGACCGCAAGCAGGTTTCTGTATACGCAGCTGAGTAATTTTTCTTTTACTTATTTAGGGCTTCGGAGTGATCCGAAGCCTTTTTTAATGCATAATATTGTTTTCTTTGTCAAGGTAATTCGTCATTATTGATAGAGAAGGTTGGAAAATATGATGCTTGAAAATAAAGAATATAGGGAAAGATATTTTTTGAGTTGCTCCGGGAGGAATTTATTTGAATTTTGAGAAAATTCCATTAAGCTGTACGATTTTGAGGTTGATTTTTACGAAATAGATTATAATGGCAGACTGATTTGAAAAAAATTCAGAAGCTGATATATCTTGCTATAAATTAGTAATTGTGCTATATTAATGTAGTAGCATAAGAAAAACATACTGACTCAAAAAAGAAGGAGAAAATTATGTTTGTAGATATTGCAAAAATATTCATTAAAGCAGGTGACGGCGGCGACGGCGCAGTTGCTTTCCACAGAGAAAAATATGTCGCTTCGGGAGGCCCTGACGGCGGTGACGGAGGAAGAGGCGGCAATATTGTATTTGTTGCTGATGATAATCTGTCTACGCTTGCGGATTTCCGCTATAAAAGAAAATATGTCGCACCAAAGGGTGAAAACGGCAGGGGCGGTCGATGTAATGGCAAAAAAGCACAGGACCTTGTGATCCGTGTGCCGAGAGGCACGTTGATCAAAGAGGTCAGTACAGGAAGAATTCTCGCGGATATTTCCGATAAAGAACCCGTTGTTGTTGCAAAAGGCGGCAAAGGAGGCTGGGGCAATCCCCATTTTGCAACGCCGACACGTCAGACACCGAGATTTGCAAAACCGGGACAGCCCGGTGAGGAATATGAGGTACAGCTTGAATTAAAGCTTCTCGCCGATGTCGGTATAGTAGGGTTCCCAAATGTAGGAAAATCAACACTGATATCTGTTGTCAGTGAAGCAAAGCCCATTATTGCCAACTATCATTTTACCACGATCACACCCGTTCTTGGCGTTGTGCGAATGGGTCCCGAATCTTCCTTTGTTATGGCGGATATTCCCGGACTGATCGAGGGTGCAGGAGACGGAGTTGGTCTTGGTCATCAGTTTTTAAGACACGTTGAACGCTGCCGTTTGCTTGTGCATATGGTGGATGTTTCGGGCAGTGAGGGCAGAGACCCAAAGGAAGATTTCCGTATTATTAATGAGGAACTGAAAAAATTCAATCCTGAACTTGCAGAGCGTCCGATGATCGTCGCAGGAAATAAATGTGACCTGACAGAAGATGATGTTGTGGATGACTTCCGTAAATTTGTGGAACAACAGGGATATAAATTTTTCCCAATCATGGCGGCTATTTCTTATGAGGTCGATCCGCTACTGAAAGAAATACAGGAACAGCTTTCCAAGCTGCCGCCAATCGTGCGGTATGAAGCCGAGCCGGCGCCGCTTCCTCAGGAAACAGATATTGACAAACAGGAAATCAGAGTCACAAACCATGACGGCGTTTATTTTGTAGAAGCCGATAAGCTTTTGCGTGTTTTGAGAATGATTGATTTCAGTGACAGTGATTCCGTGCAGTATTTCCAGAGGGTTCTGATCAGCTCAGGCGTGATAGATGCATTGAAAGAAGCGGGTATACAAGAAGGCGATACAGTAAGCCTATATGATTTTGAATTCGAGTATGTGGAATAATAAGGTAATAGGTTAAAGTTTTTTAAATAAAAAAACTTACCTATATCATTAATTATCAATTAAAAAAAGGGGGAATGTTATGTCAAGATTAACCTTGCTTGACTGTAATCCGAAGGAAATTAGTACACTTGGTCTTGCTTTTGTTGGAGATGGTGTATATGACCTTCTGGTGCGTGAAGAACTTGTTTGTGAAGCCAATCGTCCCGTAAAGGAACTGAATTTGAAAAAAGTGGAGATTGTTCGCTGTCAGGCTCAGGCAGCACTTGTTAAAAGGATTGAACCGTTTCTTACCGAAGAAGAAACAGATGTTCTGCGCAGAGGAAGAAATGCTCATGTTGCTCACGCACCAAAAAATGCAACCATGGCGGACTACCATGCCGCCACAGCTTTTGAAACTCTCCTCGGTTACTTGTATCTGTCTGATAATATTGAACGGATTCGTGAACTCCTCACTATCGGAAAAAGCTGAACAGCCATCATTATGCATTAAAAAGGAGGCGGTTGGTTGGAAAAGAAGGTGGCGGCTTGGCGTAAAGGAAAATTTTTAAATGCAACACCTAAGCAGATGTTGAGGGATTTACTGGGTGGAATCATCATTGCGCTGATTTCGATCCCCATTTCCATGGGGTATGCGCAGATTGCAGGATTGCCGATGCAGTATGGTCTTTATGGCTCGGTTTTTCCTATATTGATTTTCGGTATTTTTACAACAAGCCGTGATTTTGTGTTTGGCGTAGATGCCGCTCCGGCAGCACTGATTGGCGGTACAGTTGCTTCGATGGGAATTGCGGCAGGTTCCGAAGATGCCATGCAGGTCGTCCCGACGCTAACGTTTTTTGTGTCCTTGTGGCTGCTTGTTTTTTACATATTTAAGGCTGGACGGATCGTCAAATATATTTCCTCGTCTGTAATGGGAGGCTTTGTGACAGGGATATGTTGTACCATTATTCTGATGCAGACACCGAAGTTGTTTGGCGGCAGTGCAGGAACAGGCGAAGCCCCTGAACTGGTTGTCCATATCATTTCACAGCTTGAAAATTTTAACCCGTTATCCCTGATTTTAAGTATTATTTCAATTACTCTTATTATGCTTGGCAAAAAATTCATTCCCAAAGTTCCCGTATCTGTGATTGTTATGGCGGCAGGGGCTGTGATCGGTTGTTTTTTGCCGTTGGCAGATTCCGGAATAGCCCTCTTGCCTTCCGTTGACGCAGGGTTTCCGGGGTTTAGTATGATACCGTCATTGAATTCGTTTGATCAGTTCAGGGATTATTTGTTTTCATCCTTATCGGTAGCAGCTGTAATCGTTGCGGAGTCGCTGCTGGCCTCTCGTGGAAATGCACTGAAAGATGGCTATCAGCTTGACAATAACCAAGAGATTCTTGCGTATTCCGCAGCGAATTTTTCAGCAGCATTGACAGGCTGCTGTCCTGTCAATGCAAGTGTTTCCAGAACGGGAATTGTGCGGCAGTTCGGTGCAAAAAGTCAATGGCTTTCCGTTTCCGCCGCTTTATCTATGATTGTTGTACTTTATTTTGCCACACCTGTCATCAGATATCTTCCCGTTCCTGTGTTGACAGCAATTGTTGTTTCAGCGCTGATCAATGCCTGCGAATTTCATGAAGCAAAACGGTTGTGGAAATCAAGCAGAAATGAATTTTATATCTTTATGGGCGCATTTTTGTCGGTGCTGATATTTGGAACAGTATACGGAGTCATGATAGGTGTTGTATTGTCATTTGTTGCGGTTGTCATCCGTGCTGTAACACCACCGAGAGATTTTATGGGTGTGATCAAGGGAAAGGACGGTTTTTACAGCTTAGGCAGAAACAGCGAATCAAGACCGATCGAAAACACAGTGATCTACCGTTTCGGTGGAAATCTGTTTTTTGCGAATATTGATACTTTTCAAAGTGATATTGAAAATGCGGTGCGCTCTGATACAAAGTATATTATTGTGAATGCAGGGGCTGTGGGAAATATTGACATCACCGCCGCTGATCGACTTTTACTGATGTATCATGAATATAAAAAAAGAGGCATACGTTTTTATATCACCGAACATGTCGGTGAAGTGAATGATATGCTTAGGCAATACGGTGCAAAAGAGCTTCTCCGCAGCGGTGCTGTCAGAATGACAACAGCACTTGCACTAAGAGATGCCGGTCTTGACTATCCGTACCGATTGGAAAAAAACAGTGATGATTTTATTCTGAAAACAAAGAATCCGATGAAAGTTTCGGGGCGTGAGAAAAAGAAACGGGCAGTGAACCGACGGACACGTCCTAAACATATCAGCCGAACGGCCAAAGGCGTACAGCCTGAACTGGAATGGGTGCTCGGTAAAGATTCGGGGCGTTATATGGACAAAATTGCAGATGAACTTTTGGAGGGCCTGTGTTCTGCAGATTTAAGTGGTTTTACAATAGAAGATGCCGAAAAGCATACTTTGTGGGGCAGGATCAATTATTTCGACGAAGACGAGATCATAGACCGACTTGAAATGCGTATTGTTTCCCGGGCAGGAACTGATTCCGAAAAGCTTTATAAGCTTGAGGAAATGCTCAAGCAAAGACGTGAGATCATTGAAACAAAAATGCTTGCTTTGGATCCACAGAGCTTAAAGCGGCTGAAATTACGCCGTGAGAAATTTTCCGATAATCTTAAAAAGTCAAACCCCGAAGCGTATCGCCGTCTAACACACAGAAGAACCGAATATGTCCGCAATCTGAAAAATACCAATTCGTTACTTGCCGAAAAGTATGCCGAAGTTTATGGTGAGAACAGTAAGTAGTGGTTAGTGATTAGGGGGTAATTGTTTCCCCTTTGGACAGTTTATTTTTCGTTATTTAGACAAAATATGACTTTTGTTGTTGACAACTGAACAGATTGATGATACTATAATATAGTATCATTTTGTTTTGATATAATATTTTCTGAGGTGATGTATATGAATAATCAGTATCCGCAGCAACCCGTACAGCAGCCGGAGCAGCAGTATGTCGTACAGGCTCCGCCTTCTCCTGTAGGTCAGCTTGACACACACAGAGGTCTGTTGAAGTTTATTCTTCTTTCTGCCATTACTTTTGGCATCTATGCTCTTGTTGTTATGTCAAAGATATCAACCGATATCAATGTGATCGCATCAAGATATGACGGTAAAAAGACAATGCACTACTGTCTGTTGTTCTTCATTATACAGGAGATCACATTTGGTATAGGTGCATTGGTATGGTACAATAATATTTCTGCACGTATCGGCAATGAGCTTCAGCGTCGCGGCATCAACTACAGCTTCAGTGCAGGCACTTACTGGGGCTGGGGCTTCTTTGGAACATTCATTGGAGTAGGTCCTTTAGTATATGTTCATAAGCTTTGCAAGGCGATGAATCTCCTGTCTGAGCACTATAATATGTATGGTTGATCTCAGGAAAATGAAAGATATTCAATAAAAACGATCTGTATAGCATGAAAGTTGAACCTGAAAAAACCGACACCCTTTTGATTGGCTGATCAAAGGGTGTCGGTTTTTTCAAGTTCATTTTTTGATTTCGGACTGTTGTTTCAAAAGCTTTTTGATCTCTTTTCGGTGTCTGTATTTAATGATAATATAAAGAATGACAGAGCGGAGCCCTGCAAAAATAGCAATTCCTCCTAAAACAATCAGCAAAATCCCAAGAACGGAACTATGCTCCAGAAGATGAAAAATCAGTCCCATAGCGGTGATTGGAATACCTGCAGAGAGAGGTATGACAATGGACGAGACTTTGTATTTCAGCTTTCCGGCAGTTGTACGTTCTTCATCCTCAGCAATTTCTTCGGGCGTTTTTGCCGCATTTCTGCGCATAGTAACCAGCATGAAGATACCGATAATCAAAAACGGAAGGGAAAGAAGGATAATCAGCCATCCCCCGTATGTCATGGTTTTTGTTTTGATATTGGACGGGTCATCTTTGGAATAGAATATGGTAAGTTTGTCTCCCAAATTCCACTGTGCCTCATATTGACCTAAACTGATATTATTGTAATCATGATTTCCGACTTTGTAATCTACAATGGTTTCAGTATATTCTGTGTGGGCTGTTGCGTTTTTTGTATCTGTTTTAAAGCCGACAATCGTGGCTGTGCATTCACCCGTATTGCTTTCGCTGATATTCTGTTTTGAAGTGAAAAAAATTCCGACAACCATCAGAATCACTCCGACTGCAATCAGAAGTACTCTTCCAAATTTTCCTAAATTAGATACAGGTTCCATTTTTGTCACTGCCCTTCCTTAGTAGTATGTTTTGCGTCAATAACAATACATTGTGAAAGATTATTGTAGTAATTGATGTAAGTATAGGGTTCATCCGAATTATTTGTGATGAATTCCGAGACCCAACTTTCAAGGTTCTGCAATACATTTTCATATTCTTCTTTGTTTTCAAATTTTATGCTTAGCGCATTGATACCTTCATCGTTGAAGGACTGTCCGAGCAGTTCAAAGATCTTGTCTTTTGAAGCCTTGCCCGATTTGATATAGCATCCATTCAGAACATGATAATTCAGCTCCATGCTTTCGCAGTTCGGAACACCCAAAGAAGTATAAACTTCATTGATGGTTCTGCCGCCTGCTATTGCATCATCATTGACATTAAAAAAACCGTAATTCGGAGGATTGTAAGAATCTGTGTCTCCCTGAACATTGTCAACCGTGATATCAAGATGGTAATACTTTCCGTTCAGCTTGATAATGTTCCAAGAATGATCCGCAAAAGCAGATTCAGGATCCCAGTTCTGAGGTCCCGAGACACTTATAGTTTCTATACCAAGTTCTCTCATGCACCACATAAATGCTTTGCTGTAGCTTTCACACCTTCCGAAATGACTGATCAGTGTGCTGTATACCGATCCGGAAAGCTCATTTGTTTCATTATATATGCAGTTGTCAAAGATATAATCATAAACATATTTTTCTTTTTCAAGGTCGGTTTTACCGTTCAATGTCTTTTTTAAATCGTCAAAAAAGCGTTTCAGCTCGGACATGGCAGACTGATATTTCTTTTTATCCATTACATAATTCAGTTTTACCGACGATACATATTTGAGCTCCTCTCCCGTATATACCGGAAAATAATCACCGTTGATATGGATCAGTTCAGGGCAGTCGTAATTCAGAAGATACATCAGCGTTGTCAGATCATCTTCGGGAATGGGAGAATAGAAAACGGCACTTTCCTCGAAATTTACGGCGGCACTGTAAAGTTCTGCAAAATAATATTTCTGTTCGTCTGTCAA
>ONGS01000223.1 GCA_900317395.1 uncultured Eubacteriales bacterium
ACTTCACATCGGAGACGTTCTCGCTAACGACATCTCACCGAAAGACAGAGATATCGCAATGGTGTTCCAGAACTATGCGCTTTATCCTCATATGACCGTTTTCGATAACATGGCATTCGGTCTGAAGCTCAGAAAGACTCCGCCCGATGAGATCAGAAGACGTGTGGAAGAAGCTGCAAGATCCCTCGATATTGCTCATCTTCTCGAGCGTAAGCCAAAGGCTCTTTCAGGTGGTCAGAGACAGCGTGTTGCTCTGGGTCGTGCTATCGTTCGTGATCCTAAGGTATTCCTTCTCGACGAACCGCTCTCCAACCTTGATGCAAAGCTCAGAACTGCCATGAGAACTGAGATCTCCAAACTCCACAAGAGACTCGGTACAACATTCATCTACGTTACACATGACCAGACAGAGGCTATGACAATGGCTGATCGTATCGTTGTTATGAAGGACGGCTTTATTCAGCAGGTTGATACCCCACAGAACCTGTATGATAGACCTTGTAACCAGTTCGTTGCAGGATTCATGGGTACTCCGCAGATGAACTTCATTGACTCCACAATTGTTCGTTCAGGCGATGAATACGGTATCCAGTTCGGAAGATATACAATTCCTCTTCCTGAGTCTAAGAATAAGAAAAACATCCTCTCCCACTTTGTAGGCAAAGAAGTTGTACTCGGCATCCGTCCGGAGGATATTCATGATGAACCTGAATTCCTCGAAAGATCTGAAGACAGCATTATTGAAGCTAATGTTGAAATCACAGAGCTTATGGGTAATGAAATTTACCTCTATCTTAACATCGAAGGCACATCTTGCGTTGCACGTGTTGACCCCTCATCCGTTGCTGAAGCAGGAGAAGAAATTGAAATTGCTTTTGACGTTGAAAAAATCCATATCTTCGATAAGGAAACTGAAAGAACGATTACAAACTAAACTTTTATTTCATAAAAATTTTCCTCTCGAAAGGCTTGCAGATTTTCTGCAAGCCTTTCTCCTTTTCTGAATAAAATTTAACATCAAAACAAAAAACGGTTGAAAACTCTTCCGAAGCTTCAACCGTTTTTTACTATTTTTGTTCTTAGATGTAGTATAAGTTAACACTACTCTTAACCTTGATGAATCAGACCCAATCATAACGGTCTGCGTATGAACAATCCGTGATACTAAAAATCAGATTTAATTACTTTGCCCTTTCCGCAATGATTTGTGCCATTTCTCCGACATTTTTCATAGAGGAAATTTCTCCCATTTTGAATTTCACCTTGAATTCACGCTCAACAGCCGAAATCAGAGTAATGTGTTCCAGGCTGTCCCAATCCTCGATATCGTCGGCGGTTGTATCTGCCTTTACCACGATATCCTCGTCATCAAACACATCTCTGAATACCTCGTTCAGTCTTTCATAAATCTCTTTGTTATCCATTTGAATTAACTCCTTTATATTTTTTTAGTCGGTCGGTTCGTTGCCACCGACTTTGATTACCTTGTTCTGTGCTTTATAGCCTTCTACTGAAAGCTCCCATATAGTATTACCGTTTTCGTCCTCGCTGATTTTCTCAAAACCAAAACGATCGTACAAATCTTTTACCATTTTGTTTTTTGCAGTGGGGTAATAATACCCTCTGATTGTTTTTATTTCTTGCTCGTGGCTGCGTTCCACCAGTCTATCCAGCATAGCAAGCTCCATATCTCGTTTCAAGACCCTACAGCTCATCAGCCAAAGGTCTATATCAAGCACTTCCTTATTTTTATGACCGATCACTACAGACACAACACCGTTGTCACCGAATTTATCTGTCAGTTTTCCGTAAAGGCGAATATAGTCTTCGCTTTTGAAAACCTCCTCCATTTCGCTGAGAGTGTAACGCTTGGTTGTGACATTGAACTGATTGCTCTTATTGGTAAGCTGGGTGATCCTTTGCAGATAAACAGGTGTAAAATCGTCAATAACAGCATTCATGTCAAGGCTGAGAAGATATTCGCCATAATCGGCAAAAGAAGCCTGTTGAGCCGCCCTCTGCGCATTAGCCTTATACATATCATTGCGTTTGAGATCATCTGCACTAAAATTCGTCACCTCAAAATAGCCGTTTCTGTCAAGATTAATAATATAGTTCTCCACACTGTCCATTTCAGGCACAGCCGCTCCCGCTACCTGGGCACGGACGATTTCACGTTCGGCAGGATTATCGTCGGCAAAGACAACAGAATCCGGCAGAACATTCAGTTCATTGGCTGTTCCGATAATATTTCTGTCCTTGTTTTCCCAGTTGGCCTTGATAATAATAAAATCATCGGGACGTAATGCACCTTCGGGGTGGTTAAGACCTGCTATCGCATTTTCGTGGTCATTTTTGGAGCAAACAGTCAGTATCACACCGAGGGATTTCAGCGATTTAACATAGCTCTGAAATTCATAATATGACTGCGAAACACCTGTTTCCTGACCGATCTGAATGCCGTCAACGCCGTCATCTCCCACAACGCCGCCCCAAAGGGTATTATCAAGATCAAGTGCCAGTACCTTTTTATTTTTTCCAAATACAGACTTGATGATATTGGCAAGGTTAAAGGAAAATTCCGGAATCGCATCAATGCACATAGCGTATTTATACATATTCCAGTAGGAAGGGTCGCTCCATTTTTGCAAACCGTAGGAAGCGGAAATGAAATTGATATCATTAATATAAAACCCTTCTGTTTTATCGGCATATTCATAGAATTTTTCATTCAGTCTTGTTATGAAATTAGAACGTCCCCTGTAATCGGAGCAGTCCTTATTCCCCATCAGGCGGTAAAAAGGCATTTCAAAATTATTTTGAATGATCGGACAGTGATAGGTTTCCGCTATTTTCTGCCACATTTGCTCAAATCTTGCATACTCCGTTTCGAGGAGTTCACTTACTTGCTCACGGCTGTCTGCTGTTGTCGGATAAGTATTGATATTACGGTTAGTGGTATGGATCAAAACAATATCGGGTGCAAAGCTCAGAAGTTCCTCGCTCGGAAACATGGCGTCCTGCCAATACTGCGCATATTCCGACTGATAAAATTCTGCCTCTATTCCATAGTTCAGCAGAAATAAATCCAGATACACCACAATATCATTGGTAGTCGAGCCACCGAAAACCGCTATTTTCTTTTTGATACGGCTGTTCCCATCCGCAAGAAGTTTACGTTTTAATGATTTTCTTTTTTTGATAATAAATTCGCTGTCAAAAGGGAATTCCAGTTCCTTCATTTTCAGACCTCCCATACATATATAGACTACAAAGGCGTAAACCAAAAGTTTACGCCTTTATTCTTTTTAATCTTCTTCCTTCAAAGCTTCATCAACGATTTTCTTACCCTTAGCCTGTGTGCGGAGATTTTCAAGATTATCCGCATTGTCACCTACCGCTGAATAAGTTACCATTGCGAAAAGCAAGTCGGTCACATCGTTCTGCTCAATAAAATCAACAAGATTCAAATCAAAATATCTCATATCCACGACATAAATTTCTTCAAACGATTTGAACAGATAGCCTGGAATTGCATTACCGTAGCTGTCCTTGACAATCACAAGTTTTCTGCCGTTCTGAACATTTGTTTTTACTTTGATAATCTGTTCATCTCCGCCCATAAAGGTCAGATAGGCATTGCTTGCATCACCGATTCCGTTAAAGAAATTACCCGTACCGGAATAACCAAATGCTGTATCGTAATAATAAGTTGTGCACTTGTCATTATTATCGGGAACGTAATAGGTGAATGTTTCGGGGTCATTTTTTATATCCGCATCACCCGTAAAGGCATACATTGTTCCCACAAAACCGTCAATATCTTTTTTCTCAAACGTGCCGAGATCATAGAAATCAACACCTGCGGCCTGTGCAAACGTCTGTGCCGCATAGTAAGCACCAAGCGGCGACCAATGGTGGTCAGTTCTCAGATAAATATCCTCATCGGTATGCTGACCGAGAACCGTATCAATATCCACACTGATAATACCATCATCTAATCTTTCAGCAATACTATCAAAAGTTTCCTTCTGATTAACCGTATGATCCTTATAGCTATCGGGTGTATAATATTCGCTGGCAAGCGGAGCAATCATTGAGTAGATCTGCACCTTATCGCCAAGATCCTGCTGAAAACGATTCAAGGCATTTACATAATTATTACCTGTTCCGCCGCCGAACAATTCCAGTGCACGGTAGTGACCGTTCTGCTTTACAACAATGATACCGTTTTCAACCTGATATTCAGGCTCTTCTTCGGATTGTTCATCGGGTTCTTTGCTTTCCTCCGGCTTTGCGGATTCGGAGCTCTGAGTAGTCTCTTCTACTTTTCCTGTCTTAGATTCCTGCTTGTCCGAAGAGGTTTCCTTTGAAGTTTTTGACTTAACAGAAGACTTGCTGTCCTCTTTATTGACAACATTAATAGGATGCCCCACTACCTTAACTTCATCTTCCGTATGTACACCGAAAAGTGATTTAAAATTATAACCAACATTTTTAAAATCATCTCTGTCAGGAACGGTATCGTCGTAGAATTCCGTAAGACCTGCGGTATATTCACCCGAAAAATAGGATTCGGCTGTAAATTCAGGTACTTTGGCAAGGTTACGTTTTTCAATCTCTGATTTTTCCGAACGTGGTATTGCAACAAGAAAAACAGTTATTGCGATAAACACAGGTGCCATGATTAACAGAGAAATCACAGAAAAACCATATTCGACATTCCGTCTTTTCATATAGTTAAACCCTTTTTTTCTTTCAGGCTTTTTCTTTTCTTTTTCCATTTTGAACCTCTTTTCTCAAAAGCGGAAATACAGGAACGGATTATTGGTATTATCCACCATCAGGATACTGCAAATCACGAGTAATGCACAGCATACCAAAGAACCGCCGACCTTTCCGAATGCAAAAACTTTGTTATTACCCCACTCGTCGAACACATATCTGATTTTCGGCAATACAGGCAAAGAAACGATGATTGCAAAGATAATCAGGAACAGATTATTCATCAGTGAATTATAGGTAACAATATCGCCGAACGACTGACCGTGCCAAATCATTCCTGCGCCCGAAATATTGACAAAGAACTGTCCAAGTTGTGACAGATCGGTAAAATAGAAAATACCGAAGCCGATGATGATAATAATTTTACTGTAAATATGCGTCCATATCTTATTCCACTTTTTCAGCCTCTTTTTGCCGATAAGCGTTTCAATAAAGATGAACACGCCGAAGTACAGTCCCCAAAGGATGAAATTCCATGAAGCGCCGTGCCACAGACCTGTACAGAACCATACAAGAAACAGGTTTAAATACTTTCTTGGTCTGCCGAAAATCGGTGCATAGAAAAGATAATCCCTGAAGAACGAGCTGAGCGAAATATGCCACCTTTGCCAGAATTCGCTAATAGTTTTGCAAATAAACGGATAATTAAAGTTTTCGTTAAAGTGGAAGCCGAACATTCTTCCAAGACCGATAGCAATATCGCTGTAGCCGCTAAAATCGAAATAAACATAAAGCGAATACAGTATCACACCGTACCATGTTCCGAGGAACGAAAGCCCCGAAATATCACTGCCGAAGAACTGTTCCACCACGGCATACAGATTATTGGCAATGATCACCTTTTTTGAAAGACCTATAATTGCCCTCATAGCGCCCTCACTGATATCAACGGGAGTCGCCTTTCTGTTTTCAATTTCCTTTTCAATGACACTGTATCTGACAATCGGACCTGCCACAAGTTGTGGAAACAGTGAAAGATACAGCAGGAATCTGCCGAATTTTTTTTGCGGCTCAACCGTTTCCCAGAGGCAGTCCATTATGTAGGAAACAGCCTGGAACGTAAAGAAGCTGATACCGATCGGCATTACAATCTGCGGAACCGGAATGGAAACATTCAGCAGTGCATTAATATTTTCCACAATAAAACCGCTGTATTTAAATACAATCAAAAGTGCAAGGTCGATCACAATAGCCGCCCCTGCAAAAAAATTGCCGATTTTTTTCCCTCGGTATTTACCGATAAGCATAGAGGCTCCCCAGTTGACAAATGCGCTGAAAATCAGCATAGAGACCCACACAGGTTCACCCCAGGCATAAAAGATCAGCGAAAAAATCACCAATACAACATTTTTTGCTTTGATGCTTCTGCACGCATAATAGCACAGAAAGCACGCTGCAAGAAAAAAGAAGACAAAAAACAAAGAAGAAAAGACCATTCAATACTCCTCCTCCTCAGCGTCCGAAAATCGCCAACTGATTCCGGATCCGCCAAAATCCAACATTAAAATCCTTTTTACAACTAATTATTTTACTCCATAAAACAAATAATATCAAGGCTTTTTTATGATTATAGTGTTACAGTTTTGTAAAACAGTGATTTGCACAAAAAAAAATTCACAATTCGTTTCCGATATACCTTTTGACACAAAACAACAACAGCCGCAGTCATATAACCACAGCTGTTTTAGTTCAATCATTTATTCCCGTCAAGTAATTTTTGGTATACACGCTCGCTGCAATTTTTATCACTGAATGCAAAGGTCTGATTGACCCTTTCGAGGTATTTTTCCTTTATTTTACAATCACAGCACCTCTCCAAAACCATACAGTATCGGCTTTCTGCTTACTATGTTATCACGAATTCGTTGTCACTTTTACAGTTGCTTTATTAACACTCTTGAACTGTACTTTGTCTACCATCCTGTATGCCTGTATGCCGAACTTATAGCCTGTCGCTGATTTGAGCGAGGTAACATTGAATGTTGCCCCGGTTGTCCTGCCTGCCTCTGTCCAACTCTTTGTCTTGCTGTCATATCTGTAGATAATGTATCCTGCCGCTCCTGTAACCTTACTCCAGCTGAGCTTTGCAGAGCTTGCTGTCTTTGATGTGCACTTAAAATTCGTCACATTCGCAGGCTTGGTCGAGGTAGAAAGAGTTCTGCCTATACTAAGCAGCTCCTTGCCCTGATAGGTCTTATATGAACGTATCATATATTGATAAGTCGTGCCTGCCTTTAGTTTCTTATCGGTGTAGGAGGTACCACTGAGCTTCTTGACTCTGTCCCAGCTTCCCTTCGAGCTGTTATAGCGGTATACAACACTTCCTGCCGCTCCGCTCACCGCAGACCAGGTGAGCTTAATACTGCTCACTGTCGCAGCGGCATTCTTAACGCTGCCTGTTCTTGTCGGCGGAACTTCGGCTATATACGATACCTTACCCGAACCGCTGACCTTTTGCGCACCGAGTGCATTGCTCTTGAGCATATTTCCAGTAACATTAACGGTCACAAGCCTGCTGTAATGTGCAATTCCGTAACCTGCACACTTGCTTATCATATTGCCCGTTACCTTTTTTACGGTTGCAGTCGAGGTTATATGGATTCCGTGTCCCCCATTATCAGAGGAAACGTACTTGCTGCCTATGACCTCATTCGCACTTATGCAGCCGCTCACGGTGGAATTTGTAATATAAATTCCCGTACCCTTTGCACTCTTTATGATATTTGACTTTATGTTCCCTATCTTTGAACTGCTCGTAACTGCTATGGCATTCTTTGCATAGCCGCTGATCTCATTATCCGAAATATTTCCGCCGGTTACATATTCATTGCTTCTTTTTGAGGGCGTTGCATAGGTATAGATATGGCTGCTTGCATGAGATACATATATACCGCTGCTGTTTTTTACGAACTTTGTGTTTATCGTATTGGAAGAAACATTCACCTTGCCTGCACTTATTTTGATCCCGTCGGAATACTTACCGATTATCTTATTATTCTTGACAGTACTCGAATCAAAACCATAGCACCATACCGCCGCTCCAAGTGTAGAATAGCTCTTTGCATTATTAAAGGTATTATTACTGATGGTGATATTCTTGTTGTGGTATCTGCCTGTGAGCGTATGATGATTTCCGACACCCGAAGGGAAGTTATTGAATGTACACCCTGTAACGGTGATGTTGCTGCACACAGTATTGTCAGATTTATATATCCCGTTCCAGGAGTTTTTGCTTATATCGAGCTGTATTGCTTCATTTGCTCCGTTGGGTGTACCGTAAAAGCCCTCAAATGTACAATTTTTTACAGTGCTGTCCTTACAGCCCGAAAGCTCTATAAGATGACCCTGATATACATTTTTTAATTTTACATTATCAATCATTATATTTAAAGCATGACCAAAGTTGATCAGATTTTTTGCTGATTCTGCCATTGAACCGTTTCCGTCTATCGTTCCGTTTTTTAAGGTAATATTTTTTGAAAGAGTATATCCTCCCGTAGTCCGGTTGCCGTTTGTGTCGGCATTCTGGAACATATTTTGATCGATCATTTTTCCGTATCTGAGCAGCGCCGAGCCGTTCAGGTTAATTGTCGTGTTGGATCTTATGGCAAGCGAACGCCCGGGAGTATCCACATAATATGTTCCGTTCTTTGGCAGCACAATATTGACAGTCGTGCTGCCGTCGGCTTTGAGCAGTGCAGACTCTATCGCATTGAAATTCGTCAGTGCCGCCGAGCTGTTCTTCCCGCCCATAAGCTTCACATTCACCGTAACAGACGCTGCCTTCGCACTAGTTGTCGGGAACACCGCAAAAAGCGATATCATCATAGCTGCCACCATTACAAGTGCGAAAAACTGTTTATTTAATTTCACAGATAACATCTCCTCAAAATCATCAGAAATTGTTATATATGTACTATATTGTAACACATTTTATGCATTTTGTCAAGGAACGAGCCGCCGATATCACGAAAATCAACTTTCTATAAAGGAAAATTAAAAATCTAAAATTCTAAGAATATTGCGTAGTTCAAGCAATCGAACATGATTTTAGACAGTGCTTTCTTAGAGGATGTTCCGGCTTTATAAAGCTTGATCAGATTCAAAGCTGCTTTACATAACATATTCAGATTCTGCTGAACATCTTTATCTTCTAACCGACACCAATCTTCTTCAAAATAAACGTCCAAAAGCCAATGCATGGACTGAAAAGCCTGTATATAAGTGCGACCGGCAATGCCGGTACAAACAAAAATACATGACCAATATCCCCGATTTTCACTCTTTGCAGCTTCTGAAAAAAACTTTCCTCCATTTTTCCCTCCGGGCTCAAATTAAAAATTCTACCATAATTTTCAAATTTATTTTTTCATTATCAAAGAACATCGGGAAGTTCTTTGCGGAGACGATTGTAATTGTAAAGGCCGAAAATAATAACAACGGCAAATTCAATGAGAAAGATACCGTTTTCCCAGAGTGGATGAAGAGCATATTTCATATCCGCAGTATAGCTCGGTGCTTCCCATACCCATTTGTTACAGATAATTGCTTTACGGTAAGCATTGACAAAATAGGTCATGGGGTTGAAAAGGAGCGCCATACGGATTCCCTCGTTCTCAAGCGTATATGAATCGTAGCAAACTCCCGAAAGCCAGAAAAGTCCTGACATAACGGTTGTAATCAGATTAGCAAAATCCTTGCTGAACGCACTCATGGGCGCAAAAGACCACAAAACGGCAAGGAAAAAGAAAAACATTACCGGAGCAAGACCCAAAATCTGAAGATCATAGATTGTCGGCTGATATCCCGTGATCAGAAGGTAAATATAAGTCAGCGAAAACAGAAAAATGTGTACATAAAATTTTGATATTGTTGTATATGTCATAATAACAGAAACGGGGAATGATACCTTTGTGACAAACTGACGGTTTCCGCTAATGGATTTGGAACCTCTGTTGACCGTATCGCTCATAAAAACCCACGGGATAAATCCCACAAGCAGAAAAACAAAATACGGTACGCCCATTTCTTCACGTCCTGAAGAACGCAGTCCTATCGTAAAGGCAAACCAGTATACAAATAGCTGAAACAGCGGCTTCATTACTGCCCAGAGAGGTCCTATGACAGCGCCCTTATAGGTTTTGATCAGATCTTCCTTTGCCAGCATGAAGGTCTGTCTGCCAAACCCCTTATGTTCTCTCGGGATCTGTAAAATTGCGTCTTTTACTCTGCCAAAAAAGCCCTGCGGCTTATCCTGATTTTTGACTGCTGTGTTAGTCATACTCATTCCTCCATCATTTGTCTTGAACGCATCCTTTATGCACTCCGCTTTTTTACACTTTCTTTGACTTCTTGAATTTCTATTTCTGCCGAGCCGTCCAGACTGCTTTTCCAGAACGGCAGCATTGCAAATCCTGTCAATGTTCCTATGCCGTATATAATATGCAGCATCGGAAAAATCATCGGCAGAAGTAACATATATAAGCTTTTTTTATTTGATGTAATTATCGTTGCGGCCGTGATCCACAAATCACCCAAACCATACACCGCTGCAAGTAGAATCAACGGCAGAAAAAGCAGTGTCTGTCCCGATAATATTCCGCATATTGCCAGTATCAAAAACAATATGATAACTGTTACAAGACAGAACGGTGCAAAATGAAAAATCGAAAGACATTTCGGGCAAACGCCTACTGTCAGTCCTATCCATTTACCGTTTCCGAATTTCTGTGCAAGCATTCCCCTGAGAGTCGGTCTAATATTCTGATATGAAATAATTTCATCACTTTGACATATTTTATATCCGTTTTGTCGGATTCTGTAATGCAGTTCGTTATCTTCTGTTCTGCCGAGAGAAACATTAAATCCCCCGACTTTTGCAAAAACCTCTCGTCTGTATGCACCATGAAACAGCGAAGAGACATATTTTTTTCCCTTCCCCTGTCTGCGGTAGCCGGCAAAAGAACTTCCAAACATAGAACTTTCCGCCGCCAGAAGCATTTCTCTGTATGCAGTCGGCTTATCTATATTATTGGGTCTTGCGCCGCCACAAACATATTCTCCCGCTGCAATCAGTTCTTCATTTTTTTCAATAAAATTTTGCGGTATCGATGCATGGGCATCAAGTCGTATAATCATATCGCCTGAAGCTGTCTTTATAGCAGTATTCCAACCTGCGGACTGAATTTTTCTCGGATTATCCGCAATTATAATATTTATATATTCATTATTATATTTTTCTCTGAATTCATTAAAAATCTGATGAGTTCTGTCAGTCGAAGCGCTGTCCACAAATACCAGCTCTGTTTTTTTCTTATCAAACGTCTGGGCATAAACTTCTTCAAGCAATCCGGGCAGAACCTCTTCCTCATTATAAGCAATTATGCACAAAGAAACCGTCATAAGCACTATTCCTATCATTTACCAGTTTTTATCATAACAATCTTTATTATAATTTTTTCATACAGCTTTGTCAATCAGTTAACTGCATTTTCGGTATCATAACAAAGCAAAGGCAGAAAAGCCGGAAGAATTTGGGATAAATTGATATTTGGAGGAGCTGGAGTTTCGTCGTTTGTAACTGTACGATAGTAGATCATCTTTGATTTTGAGCACTACTTTTCCAAAGCATAAAGTAAGTAGCAACATTGAGTCTATCCATAGTCCCTACTATTATTTCCTCCTTGAAACAAAAATTTACATTAGGGTCAAAAAATCGAAAAAATTATATGCTATAATATAATAAATAGTTAAGAAAGGATAAAGGAAATGAAAAGAAAACTCACAAGAAATTATGTACTCAAGCTGATTGTTGATTTCTTTGGCATTGCTGTTGGCGCTGTCATTGCGGCATTCGCTATTGAGGAATTTCTCGTTCCGTGTACGATTCTGGACGGTGGCGTTGTCGGTATCAGCATTATGATCAACAACCTGACAAAATTTCCGCTAAGTATGCTAACGGTTATATTCAATATACCGTTTCTGATTATCGGAACAAGAAAAATGGGAAAAATGTTTATCGTGAAATCCGCTTTCGGTATGGCACTGTTCTCGTTGTTTCTTGAAGTGTTCGCTAAAATGAAAGATGTCACGGAAGATTATTTGTTGGCGGTATGTTTCGGAGGTGTGATCCTCGGTATCGGCGTAGGTCTTGTTATCAGATTCGGCGGTTGTCTGGACGGAACGGAAACTGTAGCAATTCTTCTGAATAAGAAATTCAAGCTTCCCGTTGGTCAGACTGTTCTGATATTCAATATCATTATCTTTATCATCGCAGGCTGTATTTTCGGTTTCGACAGAGCGATGTATAGCCTTCTCACCTACTTTATCACATCAAAAGTTCTCGACATCGTTGAATCGGGTCTGGAACAAACAAAGGCGGCTATGATCATCACCAACGACTCCAAGGAGATCTCCGAACAGATTTACCGGCGTTTAGGCAGAACCGTTACCATTATGGAAGGCGAAGGTCTTGTCAGCGGTAAAAAAATCGTTCTGTACTGTGTCCTGACAAGGTTTGAAATTCACGAGCTGAAAGATATCATCAAAAATGTTGATTCCTCCGCTTTTATCGCTATCAGCGATGTTTCCGAAATTATCGGCAAACACGTTAAAAAATCGGGAAAACTCAAAAAGCAAGACGAGAAAAAGTCAGACAAAACGCCTGAAGCTGAAACAAAGTCTGAAAAAGAACTCCACCCCGAAACAACATAATATACGAGTGATTCCAATAAATATAGAAATATTCAGATCTGCTGACACTTTATAATGTATATGTACCGTATAAAGTTG
>ONGS01000222.1 GCA_900317395.1 uncultured Eubacteriales bacterium
AGATTAGCGGAAAACAAATGTCCCACTCATAGAAGAAAATGAGTGGGATAACTTCGCTAAAAAATAGCAATGAAGGAGAGAGCTGACGAGATTGATACCAGTGCAATCGTTACACGAGGATTGGACGTTTTCAACGAACAGACCATTGAAACGAGAAATCAATGGATTGCCAAAAAGGCAATTGAAGCATGGCCTCTTTAATCCCTTAACATGAATATAGGTGCCAAGATTTATTCTTGGCACCTTTTTCATTCATACAGCCAGGAGGTCATAGAAACACCTTTTGAAACTGGCATAATAAGTTTATTTATTGGTAAAATTATTTAGAGAATCAGATTGCATTAAGTTTTTTTTTATATTTGCACATACATAATAATATTAATAACTAACAGACGACCAATATGATACAAACAAATCAAGCTGTTTATGCAGCAACTTTAGGGGAGTTTCTTGATGATGTTAAGAACAACATATTCGTTGAGAAAATGAAAGATGAGTCAAAAAAAAGGGGAATACCCTTTGAAGATTCTCAAGTACGTGCATGGGAAGATTATGGGAAAAGGGATAGCCCCGTGCGCTCCCTTTTTGAAAAGTTACCAAGTGATGTCATAGTTTGTTTTGAATATCGGATTCCTGTTGGAGGACGTATTGACTGCATGCTTTTTGGGAAAAACAAAAACGGACAAGGAAATGCAATCCATATTGAACTTAAGCAATGGAGTAACGAGAATGTTCGTACATATTATAGCCAATATTCTTTTGAAGTGGAGCTTACGGGAAGAGGTGGTGGAAAGAGTTTCAAATCACACCCTTCTCTACAAGTTGAAGAATATCAGAACCATCTTTGGAACTATAATGATGTTCTATCTTCAAACAAGGTTCTTTTATCAGGTTTAGTTTATTGTTATAATTATAAGCGTAATTACAATAAAGTAGATTTGCTCTCTGAAGAATACAAAGATGTATTAAATAGATACCCTATCTATTGCGAAGAAGATACTGCAATTTTAGAACAAGATTTACTTAATAAAATTATTCTAGGGAAAGGATTAGAAGTTTTTGAGTTAGTATCTAAGAGTAAATGGGAACCAACAAAACGACTTCAAGATGCAACTGCCAATATGTTTAAAGGTATTAGAGAGTTTGAAATGATTGGGGAACAATCCTCTGCATTTTATCATATTCTTGGGGCAATTATGGATACGCCTAAAGATGAAAAAGTTGTTATAATAGTAAAAGGCGGTCCAGGAACGGGGAAAAGTGTTATTGCATTAAATTTAGTATCCGCTCTTGCGGATTCAAATATTTTTGCATACTATGTAACAAGATCTACGAGTTTAAGAAATGGTTTTAAAAAAATATTGAAAAAAGTTCTTACTAAGAGTAGAAATAATGCATCTGATATAATTAAAAACACATACGATTTTAAGCCCAATTCTTATTTTGACAATGAGGTAGATGCTATTATAGTTGATGAAGCTCATAGAATTGAGAACAGTTCTAATTGGAGAAATCAATCTCCTAAAAACAGGCATGGAGGTCCTAATAATATATTTTTAACACAGATTATGTCATTATTATATACTTCTCGTGTCAGTGTTTTTTTCATTGATGATTTTCAAGCTATTACAAATACCAATATAGGAACATCTCAAAGCATAAAAGATGCTGCAAGCAATTACAAAAAACGTTTAACACAAGAAATTGAATTTTTTAAAAATGATCCAACAAATAAAAATGGTATTGCATATTTGAATACTAAGATTGCAGATTATAATCTTAAGAGAACTAATGCAGAAAGTATAGGTAATCTAAAAGTAAAAGAAGAGATTGAAAATAAAATCAAACAACTAGAAATTAAACTCGATAAAGCTAAAGAACAATTAGACTTTATAAAAATAACATCTAAAAACGAATCTATTCCTGTGGTTGAATTTACTCTGCCAGATCAATTCCGTTGCAATGGTTCAGACAATTACCTTGATTGGCTAAATGATGTTATATATAATAATGGTAAAGGTGAGATTAAATTCGACAAAAACAAGTATCTTTTTGATGTTTTCGACAATCCTCATGAAATGTATATAAAAATTCGCTCTTTAGACGAATATGCTTGTAAAGTAGATGAATTATTAAAGGATAAGAATCCTAAACCTACGTACGAAGAAATACATAACTATTTTAACAAAACTCTAAGATTTAAGCCCAAACAAACGGCAAGAATTGCTGCTGGTTGGTGTTGGAATTGGTCTGATAAAGATTTAGCTCCCGATGGTGACTTGTTGAAAGAAGTTGTTATTGATAAGAAGTACTGTAAAGATTGGGAAGGCAATGAGTTTCCTCCTTTTGAAATGCCATGGGAAACCCAAGTTAAGCCTAGAGGTGATTTTAGATTTAAATATGCCAGAGATGCTGATATGTGGGCAAATGAATTAGAGGGTATCAATCAAGTTGGATGTATCTTTTCAATGCAAGGATGGGAATTAGATTATGTCGGAATAATCATTGGGCCTGATTTGATATATGATAAAAGCACAAATGGGTTAGTCGCTACTAGAGATGGAGGAACACATAGTGTCTATGGTAATGATCAAGAATTTGATTATTATATTAAAAACATCTACCGCGTTCTCCTAACTCGTGGCAAGAAAGGATGTTTCATATTTGCCTGTGACCCAGAAGTTGGGAAGTATTTTAAACGTTGTATGGAAAAATAGTATTATCTAGGATGACATTCGAAGTATACAAAAACCAGATTCTTGATTACCTAAAAAGGGAGAAAGAACTGACAGAACGAGACATACAAGAACATCAGAACTTATCTGATGAAGAAAAAGTGGAACAAGGTTACCTCATCAAGGGGTGCCTTGTTTCAACAAAGGTAGACAATTGTTACGAACTCATAGCAACAGTGAACAACACTAAGCTTAGAGCTGGTGACAAAGTTCTCATAAAACCAGAGAATGAGAAGACCATTATTAAGGCAACTA
>ONGS01000220.1 GCA_900317395.1 uncultured Eubacteriales bacterium
ACCAAAAAGCATTGCACCTGCTCTTACCGGTTGAAATTCAAGTTCTTTATAGAATTTATACTGTCGTGCGCACGTCTCATAAACAGAAATATGAGATGTAAAAGAAAAAGTATTCTTAATATTCACATCTTTAACTGTATTGAATGTAAATTCATTTATATCAAATGCTTCCGAATCAACAGAAGGTAATTCCTCATATAAATCTCTAAATGATTTGCTCGGTGTGCGTTTATCTTTATTGCAAGTAAGCACAAGCAAATCCTGAGCTCGTGAAAAAGCCGTATAATACAAGCGCCAGAAATCAAAATACTTTGTATCTTCGTATGGTTCAAATGCAGGTCGTTTATAATACTTCTCCTCAATCTCAACCATCAATTCGTTGATTTGTTTTTTCGGTGTGTTAAATAGTGAATCAACAAAAACTATCGGGAACTCCATTCCCTTAGATTGATGTATAGTAAGGAAAGACACGCAACCGCTCGGAGCATATTCGGAATCATCTTCATATTCGGATATTCCTCCGTCAAACAACAACCTAATATAGAGATTAAACAAACGCTCGGTATCTTTTTGCAAATGCTTTGAATTCAATACGTCGATTCTATGTAGGTACTCAAATTTTCCAATTATCTGAGTCATTTTTGCAAGATTTCTCGCAGGCCTTATGTCAACAACACCACCATCCATCTCGGTATCGAGAATACTGACAAAAGGCTCAAATTCAAACATCTGATAAAGTAGTCCAGAGTATGAATAATCTGTTGTACCCTGTAACCCGGTGTGATATCTTCCTTTATAACGAATCCAACCTAAAAGGTCTTTGTGCTCAGGTTTGGAAAGAAATTCATTTGCTTTTTCAACACAACTTCTGAAATATGAATAGTGTTGCGGCTTTAAAAACTTATACGACAGATTCTCAAGTTCAACTATATATTTTGGAATAGTCAACATTAAACATCCAAGTATGAGCTTTATCTCTTCTCTTTGAAAATACATATCGGAACGCGGAGAGTAAACTTTGATACTCATTTTCTCCAAGTAATCAGCTAATCCTTGAACCTTTTCGTGTTTTACTGATCTGAAAAGAAAAGCAATCTGATTATAGTTAGTCACCTTGCCTGAGTTCATCAATTCTATTATAAAGAGTAGAATCTTCTCATACCATTCCTCTGTATCATTTTGACTATCTAACTTAACAACAGCACGACTCTTAAGCACCGATTCTTTATGTGGAATTATAGTCTTGTCATATCTAAAGTTTCGCCATTCAAATTTGAAATTTGCGCCACTTGTCGTGTGCATCCATTCGTTATAAAATCTTACGATATCGCTGTTTGAACGGTAGTTTACAACAAGTGGAATAATACTACATTCCCCTTCATCAAATTTACTTGGAAATTCGAGTATGTTTCTAATTGTAGCTCCCCTGAAACGATAAAGACCTTGATCGTCATCTCCGACAACACAAATATTGTTTCTATTACCCGACAAAAGGAAAACTATCTGCTCTTGAATGTAGTTTGTATCTTGATACTCGTCAACCATAAGGTGAGTTATCCTATCTGTGAGCGTCTTTAGAACATTAGGATTGTTTTTGAGCAGATAATATGCTTGAGTCTGTATTGATGCAAAATCCATCAGATTATTTTCATCAAGAATATCTCTATAAATATCAAGAATTTTTCCTAATGAAGATATTTTGGGGTTCTCGTCCTCAATTAGTTCTTCCGGATTAACTAATTCTTCTGATAGATTATTAACATAATCTGCAATTTCACAAGAACGTCTCCAAGTTCCTTGATTCTGAAGTACATCTTCAATCTCAGGATGTTTATTGAAACGATATATATTTTGAAAAATTGTATACTTTTGGTCAAAGTCATCGAGTATTCGATAATTTCGCTTTAATTGAGTATATTCCAAATTCTCTTTAATAATTCTAAGGCACAGAGAGTGAAATGTACCTACATACATTTCGTTGATATTAGCTGATAAATTCTCTTTTGCTAATTCATTTGTAATTCGTGTTATCAGCTCTTTAGCCGCCTTTTCTGTAAAGGTTGCAATAAAGATGCTCTCAGGCGAAACTCCACGTTCTTTTATAAGATATATTGCACGTTTCACAAGTGTGAATGTTTTACCAGTTCCCGGGCCAGCTGTAATAAGAACGGGGCCCTCAGTTGTGGTTATTGCATCCTTTTGAGCTTTATTGGCTGTTCCAAAATCAAACACGAGGTTCTCGCCTCCTTATCAAATCATCTCTGAGATTCTTTTACTCATCTTTTGCTTCTTCTTTCATTATAGCACATTAGGGTGTCCCAAAAAACGGACTTTGCTTTGAAGCAAGCGAAAAAACTGCGAAAAACTTTAATTTTGCCATTTTCCACAAAACAAATCCGTTTCAGGCTATA
>ONGS01000219.1 GCA_900317395.1 uncultured Eubacteriales bacterium
ACCCACCATAAGCGCGCTGAAAGGGACTCGAACCCCTGACCTACTGCTTAGAAGGCAGTTGCTCTATCCAGCTGAGCTATCAGCGCACATGGAGCGGGTGATGGGAATCGAACCCACGCAACCAGCTTGGAAGGCTAGTGTTCTACCATTGAACTACACCCGCGTGTCAGCGACGGTTATTATGATACCACATCTTTCCGGTATTGTCAAGGGTTTTTCAAAAAAAAATTAAATTTTTTTTTGAAATGTATTTTTCGGAGAAAAACAGGTGTTATTTCTGCTTTTCTCCGAAGTGATCGTATCACATTATTCAGCAATCATTTTTTCGATAGAGGACTTTGGAACAACTCCGAGGGAGCTGTCAATATTTTTGCCGTCTTTGAAAAGCATCAGCATAGGGATGCTCATGATACCGAATTTAGCTGCCAGCTCACTCTGTTCGTCAACATTTACTTTGCCGACTTTGATCTGTGGATTTTCCTCTGCTACCTCATCGACAACGGGGGAAAGCATACGGCACGGACCACACCATGCAGCCCAGAAGTCAATCAGTACAGGTTTATCGGATCTGAGTACTTCTTCTTCAAAGTTTTCAACAGTAATTTCTACAGGCATATTATCTTCTCCTTTATGTTTGAAATTTAAGGAAACTAAGTATTCCTTATTATACCACGAATAAGAGATTTATTTCTCTATTTTTTCCTCTTTTTCTTTTGGTTTTTCCTGACAGCCGTTTCTTTTTCGGTTTCTTCTCTTTTTGCCAGTACCTCATTAAGGTTGACCGATTTATAATTGATCAAAGCCTTTACAAAGTAGGGGTGTTTTTCTGTAAAATCAGCTTCATTTTCAGGATGTTTGACGATATAGTCTTCCTGCTGTTTGGCATAAAAACCTGCGATAGAAAGAACAAAAATCAAAATATAGGTAAATACGGATAAAACCGAACCAATATCAATATTAGGATAAATTGCGATAAATATATCTATCATACATAAAACAGAGCAAATCAGTGAGTAAACATTCTTGATATGTCGTCTTTTGTCGAAGCTGCTGATAAAGAATCCAACAACAGGAAGTATTGCCAATGCGTAAATCATTGCTCCACTTACGATGATTCCCGAAATATTGTCCGTGGAAGTATTGTTAACAGTACCGCCGAGTACAATCTGTAAGGCAGATTGTGTAACCGTTACTGTAGCACACAACGTTCTCTGTGCTTTTAAAGTTGCTTTGTTAAGGGTCATTACCGATTCGGATGTATAAAGTTTTCTGTCAGTTTCCCTGGACTCAGAAATAAGCTTGTTGATTCTGTCGGTTTTAATACCGCTTTCAATATGATATTTCCAGTCAAAAGAGGCAGAAGGAAGTGCAAGGGTATCCTGATATTCCTCAACCGTTTTACCGCTTTTTTTCAGACCGTCAAGTGCCTTTTCAAGTTCATCGGCTGCTGTGTCAATTTCCTTTTGCGAAGCGTATTTCAAGTCAGCCTCCGAAGCGGAATTGGTGATTTCCAGATTCTCCTTAATATAAAGCGTTGTTGAAACAAACGGGGAGGAGAGCAGAAAAATGGCAATCACATATGCCCATACCATACAGAGCCTGATAATATGAGAAGGCGTTCTTAGCAACTTTTTCTTTTTTCTTTTGGGCGGCACTTTAGCTTTTGGAGCAGGTTTGTCGTCCATGTTGGGAAATTGTTTGTTTTGTACGGTCTGTTTATTTTCCTGATTTTCTTTTTTCATATAAAATCCTTTCAGTAAAAGTATTTATGGTGTACTGAATTTTTCCTTGTAGCTATTGATTGCTTCACGGATAATTTCAATCGCTTCTTCTTTACCTCTTACTTCATCCACAACAGTTTCTTTGTTTTCAAGAGCTTTGTAAACGGAGAAGAAATGTGTCATTTCATCAAAGATATGTTTGGGAAGCTCATGAATGTCCGTATAGGAATTGTATGTAGGGTCGTCAAACGGAATTGCTATAATCTTATAGTCGTTTCTACCGTTGTCCAGCATGGTAATGTAGCCGACAGGGTAGCAATGTACCAAAGTAAGGGGGTAAATTTGCTCCGAGCAAAGCACAAGAACATCGAGAGGGTCGAGGTCGTCTGCATAAGTGCGTGGAATAAAGCCGTAGTTTGCAGGATAGTGTGTTGAGGTATACAGAATTCTGTCGAGCTTGAGCAGACCACTTTGTTTGTCGAGCTCATATTTTGCCTTACTGCCTTTGGGAATTTCGATAACACACATAAAATCCTCGGGAGAAATTCTTGCCGAATCCATATCATGCCATATATTTTGCATAATCACTCACTCCTTTAAATTGTTACAAATATTATATCATATATTTTTGTAAATTTCTACACATTTTTATGTAGATACGTAAAAAGGCAAGCCACACGGGCTTGCCTTTGTTAAGGAATTTATTCTCCTGTTTTGTTATCGGAATCGTTTTTTTCTTCAGCTGTTTCGGTGTCAGTAGTTTTCTCAGCTTTAACAGATTTTTTTTCAGACTTTTTCTCTGTTTTCTTTTCAGCAGATTTCTTATCTTTTTGTTTGGAAGCTTTTTTCTTATCCGATTTGTTGTTTTTATCGTTTTCGGATTTTTTCTTGTCGCTGTAATTTTTCCAGCGAACCCAAAGTGGAACAGCAATACAGATAGATGAATAACAACCCGAAACAAGACCGATCATCATCGGAAGTGCAAAGCTGATAATAGAATCGATATTATAGATAAGTGCTACTACAAGTACAGAGCCGATAGCTGCAAGTGTTGTAATACTTGTGCAGATGGTTCTTGTTAAGCACTGGTTGATACTTGCATTAGTGACGTCAGCTGTGGTAGCCTTCGGACCCATTTTTCTTCTGTTCTCTCTGATACGGTCATAAATAACGATAGTATCGTTAACCGAGTAACCGAGGATCATCAGGATAACCGCGATGAAGTTGTCGTCAAGTGACATATTGAACACTGCAAAGGTAAAGTATACGATAATAAGGTCATGGACAAGAGCCACGACAGCCATAACGCCTGCGGAAAGACCGCCGATTTTCTTAAAGCGTATGCCTACATAGCCTATGATAATGACAGCTGCAAGAATAACGGCAGCAAGGCATTTAAAGAAGAAGTTTGCGCCTTTTGAAGCATCAACAGAGGATGATTCTTCAACTTTAAAGTTGTTTTTCGGGAAAGCCTTTGTAAGCGCTTCGGTAACTTCGTCTTGCTCATCAACCGAAATTGCCTTTGAATTGGTAAATTCAAGAGAAACAAGGTGGCTGTTTGAATCGGAAGAAGCAAGGTTTTCGGCAAAGGTGAAGGAAATTGTTTCCTTTGTAGCCTTCTGAGCAGCATCGGATACCTTTTTTTCTTCAAGGTTGCCGCTGTAGCTGTATTTTACGATCGTACCGCCTGTAAACTGGATATCGATTCTTGTCGGAAGAATAAAGATATTAACGATAAGGCAGATCAGCATGATTGCGATAGAAACACAGAAATAGATTTTAGAGTTCTTGATGAAATCTATATGGAATTTTTGTCTCATGATTTCTTCTTACCTCCGTACAATCTTTTATTTCTCAGGAATTTAAGTCCCG
>ONGS01000216.1 GCA_900317395.1 uncultured Eubacteriales bacterium
ACACGTCCGCCTCTGATAAGAACAACGCTGTGCTCCTGAAGGTTATGACCGATACCCGGAATGTAGGATGTTACCTCGATACCGTTACTAAGTCTTACTCTGGCAATCTTTCTGATAGCGGAGTTCGGCTTTTTCGGTGTAGCAGTCTTAACAGCTGTGCACACGCCTCTCTTCTGCGGAGAGTTCTGATCAATTGCTTTTCTCTTTTTGGAGTTCCAGCCCTTGAGCAGTGCAGGAGCTTTTGCTTTCTTTTCAGAAACTTCTCTTCCCTTACGAACTAACTGGTTAAACGTTGGCATTCTTGCACCTCCTTGCATCTATGATAAAAATTTATGTTCAGCGGACAATTATGATATTGCCCGATAAACAGCATATTATTCAATTTTACCGTAATTTTTACCGATACCATCGGATTTTTGTTATTAGTCACGGCAAAATCATAGAAAATAGGCTACTCGCCTACAATTTATGATTGTAGCATACGCAAGCAGCCTTTGTCAAGGGTAATTTTAGTTTTTTATTTACTTTTTTACATTCTTATCCGTTTGTTTCTTTCACACGCTTTTCAAGCTCTTTCAAAGTCACTTCATAGCCTGCTCTCTCGTATGTAAGATATTCTGTATTCAGTTTTGCGTTTTCACCCGCAATAAGCGAAACAATGTATTCCAGAAAATACGGATTCTTGATTAGCACAGGCCCTGTCAAGTGCGTACCGAAAAAGTTCTGAACTCTTATTCCCTCGTAATTGTCCTCTGCAGTATTTCCGATTCCCATTTTCACGTTGAAAAGCGGTGTTCCTATATTTTGTATTTCACTGCATTTATTAATAAATCCGACAAGCGGTTTATCCAAAAAATCACATTCAAACACAGCATCTGCGGTAATTCTTGTTTTGTTTTGCTCTTTAACAGTAAAATCAAATATCCCGAGGCCTTCATAATTTTGTCCGTTGCTGTCGGTTATAGAGTGGCCAAGCATTTCAAAAGAATTGCCTGTAAACAAAGCCGTTTTTCCATTATAAATATACTTTTCGAGATCTTCCTTGTATTTTTTCATGTCTTCCAGAACCACTCGTTGATTCCGTTCCGTTCCCGAGCCTATGTAAATAAAATCATAAGCGGAAATATCAACATCATCCCCAATAGAAAGTCTGTCAGTCGTATATGTAATGCCGCTGTTTCCAAAAATTCTTTCCATTGCCTTTACATTCGCATATTCGCCGTAAAGATTCATAATATCATGATACAGGTGTAAAATTTTCATTTGCTTCACCTTCTTACTCTAAAAGTCCGAGAAATTTATTTTTATCCGAAAAACAGGTAATAACATAAATATACTCTTCTCTACTGCCGTCGAGATAGCGGTATGCTTCCCCGATATCCGCATAGATTTTGATTTTGTCCTTCGGGATATCCGTGTAAGAGAAACGCACCGCAAGGTCGTTGCTGTATTGACCCGAAAGAATAATCTCATGGACATTATCATTATTCAGCATTTCAAAATCAATGTCCCACAGCCATGAAACATCGCTTGTAAAATATTTTCTGCTGACCGCATCAACAATAAACATCACATCACAGCCTCTTTTATCCTCAGAAGCAAGCCGTATCGACTGGTCGTATGAAATACTGTTTTCATGCTTTGAAGTCAGCATCGTACCATGTCTTTTGCCGAGATTAAAGGTAATGACTCTACCGTTTTTCATGACATAATCGCTCATATCCTCCGCAATTTTTGCACCGTCGATTCCCACAATGGAAGCAACGGTAAAAGCGGCAAGAATATTATATATATTGTATAGTGATTTCAAAGCAAGCGAAATAGCATATTTCCCATTGATAACAGCTTCGCCGTTGTCAAGGTCAACGGAAGTAACGGTATATTCCGTATCCTGACGTTTGTAGCCGCAGGAAGGACATTGATAATGTCCGATATGGTTATAATGATAACGACTGTAGGTCATTTTTGATTTGCAATGAGGACAGTATGCACCGTCATTATAAACACTGACAAGTTCTTCGCTGTCTGTTTCAAGATTACCGGCACCGAACCATATAATGTTATCCCTTCCGTAACCGAAATGCGAAACCAATGGGTCGTCCGCATTGAGTATCAGTTGTGTTTCGGGATAAATGCTGTCTTTCAGTGCATCATACACCCATTCGGGATGACCATTTCTTGTCAGCTGGTCACGGTACAGATTTGTGATCACATAATGCGTTGGTTTAATATATTTGAAAGTATATCTCGCAAATCGTTCATCACTTTCGATCAGCAGGATATCACTTTTCACCTTTCCGCTAAGTGTAGCACTTCCCAGAACAAGCGTTGTCACACCCTCGATCTGATTGGAACCTTCCTTGTTCCACGCCACTTTTTTTCCGTTTTCGGTAAGAATATGGGCAATCATTTCAACGGTCGATGTCTTGCCGTTACTTCCTGTTACAGCAATAATATATTCAGGCAGCTCAATGCGACTGAGAATATCGGGACAAAGTTTCAATGCGATTTTTCCCGGCAGACTGCTACCCTTTCCGACAAGCTTTCCCACAAAACGCAGAAGCTTACATATCAATATTGTAAAAAAAGCTTTCATAAACAACCCCCTGAGTCAATTAGCAAATTGCAATTAATTGCTGAAAAAGCTTATTATTGTATACAAAGTAAGGGGTCAGGGGGAAGGATTCAGTAATCAGGTATCAATTCCGCAACAGATACTGAGCGAAAAACCAAATCCTGAATTCTGAATCCCGAATCCTGAATCCTATGTTCATACAAATCATAATATTTGCTCATTTAGATTATAGAATAAATCGGCATTTTTTTCAAGTTGTAGTGGTCGGTATAAAAGCATTTTATAAAATATTGTTCTTAATTATTGAAATATCGGGACGAAAGTATCATGATATTGTTTAAGATGATGAATAGGAGCAAGTTTATGAACAACAAACAATTTATATTGTCTGTGTGGTAGTTTTCAATCGCTCATATCATTGTCAAGGGTAATCCTGACATTGTAATCGGGATAAGCCGAACAGATTTCTTTCAGGATCTCCGCATAGATTTTCTGCCTGTCGGCATCAAAATCAATGATAATGTCAAAGGTAATACTTTTGCTTTTCGGGTCGATATAAAACCCATGAAACTGCAAAACACCGTCATAGCTCATCACTGTTTTACGGATAGCCGAGCGTATTTTCGCCGCTTCATCATTGACTGTATTGACGGAATAAATTCCGATTGCCGTCATAATGACCGAATGTTTTTCATAGACTCTCGCTTGTATGCTTCTCATCATTGTATCCAGTTTTGCCGCTGTCAGTGTATCGTCCACTTCTATATGTGCCGAAGCAAGATAATGATCAGGTCCATAATTATGAAGGATCAGGTCGTATACTCCGTGAACACCGTCCTCCTCCATCACAGTAGCTTTGATTTCTCCGGACAATCCGCCTTCTTCCCTGATACCAAGCATTTCATCAACTGCATTGCGTACCATTTCAATGCCCGATTTCACAATCAAAAGCGCAATAATAATACCTACATACGCCTCCAAACTGATACCAAAAAGAAGATAGATCACTGCACTCGCCAGAACCGATACAGAAATCACCGCATCAAAAAGAGCGTCCGTTCCCGAAGCCTCCAAAGAACCGCTGTTGACCTGCTGTCCCTTTTTGCGGACATATATTCCCAGTATCAGCTTCACAACAACAGCCACTGAAATGATCACCAGTGAAAGAGCACTGTAATCTGCCGCTTGCGGTTCAATAATTTTCTTAACAGATTCCACAATTGAGGTAATACCTGCATAGAGAATAATTGCCGCTACAACAACCTGACTCATATATTCCGCCCTACCGTGACCGAAGGGATGTTTTTTGTCAGGGGCTTTTGCACCGATCTGTGCGCCGATAATGGTTACAATACTTGATAAAGCATCGCTTAAATTGTTGACAGCATCCAGTATCACAGCAATGGAATTAGCCGCAATCCCCACAAGTGCTTTAAAAAGCACAAGTACAACATTAGCGGCAATGCCGATAATACTTGTTCTGATGATCGTTTTTTCTCTGACAGAACGCTCTTTACTCATGTGTTTCCAGCCTCCCGAGAAGTTGATATAAAATCGCATAAAGCTGTACAGCTTCTTTCTGCTCCAACGGTACACAGTTTCCTACCGTATAAGGAATACTTTTCGCCTTATCTTTCAAAGCCTCGCCTTTTTTGGTCAGTCTTACCATTACAACACGTTCATCCTCTTTGCTTCTTTCACGGGTGATATAGCCGTCCTTTTCCAATTTTTTAACAAGCGGCGTTACTGTTCCGCTGTCAAGAAAAAGTCTTTCGCAAAGCTCTCCGACGGATACACTCTTTTTTTCCCACAATACCATAAACGCAATATACTGCGTATAGGTAATGCCAAGCTTTTTCAGATACGGCGTATAAAGAGATACGATTTTTCTTGCCGCCGCATAAAGTGGAAAGCAAAGCTGATTTTCAAGCTTCAGACCGTCATATTCATTTATATTATCATTCATACTCTCACATCTCTGTATTATAACATTATAACAATTTTTCTACGTTTGCTTTAACATCCTTCATAGATGCTGTCGGCTCAAATCTTGCGGCAACCTCACCATTTCTGTCAACAAGAAATTTCGTAAAGTTCCATTTGATTTCGGGATTGTTCTTATAATCTTTGTCGATTTTTTTCAGCATAGCCGAAAGTGCAATTCCTGCCGGGCCGTGTCCGAAGCCTTTAAAGCCCTGCTTTGATTTCAGATACTGATAAAGCGGAAGTGCATTTTCACCGTTGACATCAGATTTTTTCATCTGCGGAAATTTTGTATGATATTTCAGCGTACAAAACTCATGGATTTCCTCGTCCGTTCCCGGTGTCTGACCGGCAAACTGATTACAAGGAATATCGATGATTTCCAGACCCTTGTCGTGGAATTCCTCATACATTGCTTCAAGATCCTTATAATGCGGTGTAAATCCGCACCCCGTTGCCGTATTGACAATTAAAATCACCTTACCTTCAAACTCCTTCAAAGATACCTCTTCACCATTTGGTTTTGTAACAGAATAATCATAAATGCTCATAGTAGAATCCTCCTTGATCCAAATATTATATTTGATAAGATTATATTTGACAAAATATAAGTTGTCAATACCGTCACGACAACAAATCAGATCCTGCAACAGCAAAACTGCCAACGTCGTCGGGCGTTTCGTGACGGAAACGGGATCAGAAATTTGTGCAAAAAGTCAAAAATATGAATTGTGCTGTGCAAAATAGAGAAAAATCGCTGTCAAGTGCTTGACAGCGATTTGTTTTAGTGTTATACTTTTAAAATGCACCATTATAGAGAAGTATGCCGTTTCAGGCATTCCGGGAGCATATTTACTCCGAACTTACCTGAATATTAGCACAATTCCGGCAAAAAATCAAGTATTATTTTTTACATAATTCTCGGTAGGTTTTCAGCAGCTTCTCGGGTGCGTCCCCTTTATTTCAGTAATGAATAAATTGAATGGAGTGATTGTATGGTAAACGTCAAACCCATTCGTCTGGGTAAGACCGAACGAATGAGCTTTTCACACATCGACGAGGTTCTTGAAATGCCGAACCTGATCGAAATTCAGAAGGACTCATATAAATGGTTCCTTGAAAAAGGACTTCGTGAGGTATTTGAGGATGTCTCGGGAATTACGGATTTCTCGGGTAATCTCGTTCTGGACTTTGTGGATTATAAGCTCGACACGACAAAACCAAATTACAGCATAGCCGAATGTAAAGAGAGAGATGCTACATATTCCGCTCCTCTTAAAG
>ONGS01000214.1 GCA_900317395.1 uncultured Eubacteriales bacterium
CGGAAGAAATGTCGTTTTTGAAATCAAATCCGTGAATCATAGATTTCTGGAGCTGCAATGCCGTACTCCCAGAGGCTGTGGCTTTATGGAAGAAACAATCAAAAATCTTGTTTCTCGCTATGTGACAAGAGGGAAGGCGGATGTTTTCGTTTCGATAGAAGCAGATGAAAATCTTGCAGCAGAGGTCACGCTCAACCGTTCTCTGGCAACAGGCTATGTTAATGCCCTGCGTGAACTGAGGGACGAATACGGACTGGCAGATGATATTTCCGTTTCGTCTGTGGCAAAATATAATGATATATTTACCGTACGCAAAGCTCCCGAAAACGAAGAAAAGATTTGTTCCATCGTTCAACAGGCTGGGACACAGGCACTGGAAGCTTTTGTCGCCATGCGTGAGCGAGAGGGCGAAAAGCTGAAAGCAGATGTGCTTAGCAGGTGCGATACCATTATCGGTATTGTAGAGGAAATTGAAAAGCGTTCTCCGCAAATTGTGGAGGAATACCGACAGAGATTGTATGAAAGAATCAGCGAAATTTTAAACGATACAACTGCTGAACCACAGAGGATTCTTACCGAGGCAGCAATCTTTGCCGATAAAACAGCGGTTGATGAGGAAACAGTACGTCTGAGAAGTCATATTGACCAGCTGAGAGAAATGCTTTCGGGCAATCAGGCTGTGGGAAGAAAAATCGACTTTATTGTTCAGGAAATGAACAGAGAAGCCAATACCATTGGCTCAAAGGTAAGCGATGCAGAACTTGCACACAAAGTAGTCGACATTAAAGCGGAAATTGAAAAAATCAGAGAGCAAATACAGAATATAGAGTAAAATCGGGGGCGGTGTTATGCAGCTGATCAATATAGGCTACGGTAATATGGTGTCCGCAGCGAGAATTATTGCGATCGTCAGTCCCGAGGCGGCACCTGTCAAACGTATGGTGCAGAACGCCAGAGAAAAAGGTATGCTGATCGATGCTTCCTGCGGAAGAAAAACAAAGGCTGTTATCGTGACAGATAGTGACCACGTGGTGCTGTCTGCTGTTCAACCCGAAACACTTTCGCACAGAGCAGCTGATACGGATAGCAGCGAGGAGGAAAAAATCAATGAATTCTAAAGGACTTTTGCTTGTCATCTCAGGACCTGCCGGTGCAGGAAAGGGAACAGTGGTAAAGGAACTGATGAAGGACGAAAATATGCGTCTTTCCATTTCTGCTACGACAAGAGCACCGAGAGGTGCGGAACAAGATGGGGTTGAATATCATTTTCTCAGCCGTGAGAAATTTGAAGAGCTGATCGATGAGGACGGCTTTTATGAGTATGCACAGTATCTCGGAAATTATTACGGTTCGCCGAAAAAACCGGTGGAAAACTGGCAGAATGAGGGAAGAGATGTCATACTGGAAATAGAAGTGCAGGGTTGCGAAAAAGTCAAAAAGGTCCAGCCTGAATGTATCAGTATTTTTATCATGCCGCCGTCAATCGAGGTTCTGGAAAAAAGATTGCGTGGCCGTGGAACGGAAACCGAAGAAAATGTCCAAAAACGTATGGCAAGAGCAAAGGAAGAACTTCCAAAAGCCAAAGAATATGACTATGTTGTTGTCAATGGTGCTTTAGAGGACTGCGTTGAAGATGTGAAATGTATTATCAGGGCAGAAAAACTCAAGGTTAAGAATTGAATTTAAACAAACAACTTCAATAGTAGGAGAAAGTTGCGAAACGGTAGTTTTTCTACGAAAGTGAAGGGGGAGCATGAAGCTACCGCCCTATAAAAATATAAATTAACCTATACATATCATTCATAAAAAAGGAGATATTACTATGTATGAACATTACACAAGACCATCGGTAGACGATATTTTTGCAGGAAAAATGAGTAAGTATGCACTTGCAATCGCTGTTGCTAAAAGAGCAAGAGAAATTACAGACGATATGCAGAGCGACAAGGGTAAGGTTTGCGATAAGCCTGTTATCGTTGCCGTTGAGGAATTTAAGGATCATAAATATGCGATTCTTGAGCCGGATGTAGATGACTGAACCATTTTTGGCTGCTGCGGTAGCGGTGGAAAATGCAGGCTATAGCTTTGACAAGCTTTATGATTATGCTGTTCCCGAAGAAATGACGGACAGCATCAAGGCAGGGTGCAGAGTAAAGGTTAGCTTTGGACACGGGTTACGGCAGGGAATGATTATGTCCCTGCATGAAGTCGAAGATATTTCGGGACTGAAAAAATTATCTTATTTGATAGATAAAGAACCTGTCATGTCAGAGGAATTACTCTCACTTGCGGAATTTATGAAACAACGGTGCTACTGCACTTATTTCGACGCCTGCTCAGCAATGCTGCCGACAGGACTTTCTGTGAAGCTTACATACAGCTACACTGCTGACAGGGAAATCGACCCCGAAGCGTTTATGCTCTCGGAGGAAGAGAAAACCATATTCGCCTATCTTTGTGCAAGAAAAACACCTATGCGTGAGGACAGACTGATCAAGAATCTTTCACTTGAAAATGAAAGTATTTTGCGTGAGCTTGCTCAAAAAGGCGTTCTGATCAGAACCGAAACCGTGAAAAAGCGTATGGCTGATGTCACCGTAAAGATGATAAGGCTGAAAGGCGAAATTCCCGAAAGGAAGTATACAGTAAGCCAGAGTGAAGTATTGAAAGTGCTTAGCGAGATCGGTGAAGCTTCCGTAAAGGAAATATGCTATTTTACGGGTGTGACAGCGGCTGTGACGGATAATCTTGTCAAAAAAGGTATTTGTGAGTATTTTGAGGCAATGCCGCCGAAAATCAAAGAAGTACCGTCTGTGCCGACGAAAGTTGAAAA
>ONGS01000213.1 GCA_900317395.1 uncultured Eubacteriales bacterium
GGCCAGAAATTTATCGACTGCCACTTGGTTTTCAATACAGAACAAAGCAATCACCGCTTCGTCGTTTTGATCTTTCCAGATTTTAGCGCAATCTCTTTCCTGAAAACGTAATTTTCCATCAGCTTTATATTGAGAAAAAACATCTCCTGCACTCATATCACCGGGATCAACTTCCTGTTCTCCTCCAAATAAATATACATTAACAATATCAGCAAAAACGTCATTATAAGATTCAAGACTCTTCGTTACAGTATCTTTTTCTGCCAAACAGACTCTCCTTTCATCTTTTCTCTGACTCTATTATAAACAATAAAATTAATTTTGTAAACAGATTTGCAGATATTCAATTATCAACATCCATATTTTTTGTGCTTAGAAATGTGTATCTGTTCCATTTCTCATGGTTATTGATGTATTGCTGAATTTCTGTGTAGTCCATTCATTTCACCTCAGAATATAATCTTTACCCATACTGTAAGTAATGCTGAACTGCAAATCTTTCAGCTGTTCAAGCTTATAACCTTTTTCAATCATCTGTGAAGCAAGACTGCCGATGGCACTGGAACAGATATAAGATGCTCTTACATTTTTCGGGTCATCAAGCTCGCTTCCCTCCAGCGTATCAAAAATTGTATCATGAATGATACTGTAGGAATACAGCTGGGTCTTATAGCACGTACTTGTTTTATCACCGATTCCGAGATCCAGTGTTTCGGGATAGGCAAGCTCTATTGCACTTTCGGCGCATATTTCGGGAATGAATCTGTAAAATTCCGCACTCAGATTATCGTCCTTGGTTTCGCTGTACAGAACTTCACCGTATGCCTCGACCTTATCTTCCTGCAAACATAGCTCGAAAATTTTCATTGCCCATTTTGTTTTCCTGATAATATCCGCTTCTGTGTACGGATAAGGCAAAGTTGTTTCTTCCTCCTGCTTAAACATAAAAAACTGCTTGTGTGATTTAAATTCGGTATTCGTCCATTTAGCCGCTATGTCCTCAACAATTTTACTCAACTCTTCGCTTTTCAGATTGTTGATACGCACTTCACCGATGGCATCTCCCCTACCCGAATTGGAAGCAAATATTTTAACATAGCACATTTTCTGATTGCCGAGTCTTTTGGCAATATGCTCTTTCAGCACATTCCAATATATTTTAGCATCAAGGTCTGTATTTTCATCCTTGCCGCCCACGCCTAAAATATTACCGATATATAATTTCCATTTATGCTTGTTTCCTGCAAATTCGCTTTCAAATTCTTCGGGGTGGTCGTTTGTATTCAGCCTTGTCACAGCATCCATCAGGGCAAACATGAAACTGCCCTGTGCCATACCCAGTGCTGCATTGGTATCACTGCCCAACCCCGAACATATCTCAAAAATTTCTCTGTCCCACTGCGGAGAAGCTACTTTAAAGCCAAGCGTTACTACTCTGTCCTTGAGTTCATAAATCATCGGTCTGATCGTAACGTCAAGTTTTGACAAATGAATCACACCGTCAGACACACTGCTGTCATAAGAAGAGCAGCAATTTATAATATCCGTAACCACCTTCTCCGAAAAGCGCTTCATCCTCATCTGAGGTGTTTCTGCCTGTTCTGCTTTTTTGTTTTTACCGAATATATCAAAAATACCCATAATTGCTGATCCTTCTTCTTACAAATACAATCCGTTTTCTTTGATATAGTTTTCAACTGCCCTTGGCACAAGTGTGGAAATATCTTCGCCGTTTTTTGCCTTATTGCGAATATCTGTGGAAGATACCGTCATCACATTCGCATCAAGTATTTCTGTTTTAGCACCAAGCGCACTCAGATAATCCTGCTGTTTTTGCAGTGATTTAATATCTTCATCATTTCTCGGTACACCGCATACTGTTGCAAGACTAAAAATAATTTCGGGATGTTTCCATTCATGAATCGTCAGAAACATATCCGCTCCCGTGATCAGAAACAGTCCGTCGCCTTTATATATCTCCGATAACTCTTGCAAAGTCATATAAGTGTAGCTTGCGCCCTTACGCTTTATTTCAATATCGCTCACCTCAAACAAGGGCAGTTTTTCAAATGCAAGGCGGCACATCGCAAGTTTCTGATCAGGTGTAACCGAATTGTCCTTCTGTTTGTGCGGAGGTATATAAGTAGGAATAATCAGCACCTTATCAAGGCACAGTCTATTTACAAACGCCTTCGCTAACTGTATATGTCCGTTATGAATCGGGTTAAAACTTCCGCCAAACATTGCTATTCTCATATTCTCACCATTTTATAATAAATTATTAAAATTATAACAAAATGAGGAGCAAAATCATCCCTCACTCCTCATTCCTTATGAAATCAACTATTTTCTCTTTTTAGCTTTCGGAAGATCCACTTTGGGTGCTTCAGGGTTGCGGCGGAAAAGCACAAATTTTGAGCCAATCACTTGTACAACATCACTTCCTGTAGCACCTGCAATATGCTCTGCCGCTTCACGAGGACTGATATCGGCTGTTTCAAGTACTTTTCCTTTAATAATCTCCCTGGCGGTCAGTGCATCATCAGCCTGTTTGATGATCTGCTCGCTCATGCCGCCCTTTCCTACCATTACAATTGTATCAATATCCGTTGCAAGTGAGCGCAAAAACGCTCTCTGTTTACTTGTAAGCATTTATAATTTCCTTTCGTTTTCAATTATTTACTGAACTTATTCAGCAGTTGATCACTGAGTTCTTTGAGTGCCTTTCCTCTGTGGCTCATGGCATCCTTCTGTGTTTCGGTAAGCTCGGCAAAGGTTTTGTTGCCCTCAACAAAGAAAATCGGATCATAGCCGAAGCCGTTGTTGCCTCTCGGCGCATAACCGATACTGCCGTCACACTGACCGTAGGCAAAGATTTTTTCTCCGCTCGGGAAACAACAACAAATCACACATACAAAATGTGCTGTTCTGTCCTCACTGCCTGTTTCCATCAGTTCATGAAGCAACTTTTCAATTTTTTTCTCATCCGTATCGGCATAACGTGCGGAAAATACCCCCGGTCTGCCGCCTAAAGCATCTACCATCAATCCCGAATCATCGGCTATGGCAGGCATGCCTGTTTTTTTCATCGCCGCTACTGCCTTAATTTCGGCATTTTCCTTAAAAGTTTCTCCTGTCTCTTCCACATCATCAAGCTCAACACCCAACTCCGAAGCGGTTTTTGCTCTGACATTCAACGGTTTCAAGATCCTTTCAAGCTCTTCTACCTTTTTATGATTATTAGATGCAATTACAAAGTTCATTATTTACCCCTTCTCTTTCACTCGTTAATTCCTTTTCCATACTTGTACTGACACATTATAACTTAACTGCTGCCGCCTTCTTTCCACTGCTTAAACCAATCATCTTCTTCGTCACTCTTTACTGCTGGCTCAGTACTCCAGTTATATTTCGCCTTAGCTTTATTTCTTCTTTCTTCGGCACGTTGTTTCTTCTGCTCGATTTTTTCCTTTTCGGCTGCTTTCTTTGCTTCTTCTTCTTGTTTAAGGTGTTCTTCGCCCTTTTCTTGTTCTGCCTGCTTTTCTGCTTCGGCTTCTGCATCTATCTGCTCCCAGATTTCCGCTGTGGCAGGCTTAAATTCTTCCTCGGCTGTATTCTCAGGTTCAGCCACTTCTTCTATCACCGTTTCAGACTCCTGCCCAACTGCTTCATCATCGGCAAACAATGCCTTTGCAAAATCTTCGGGATCAAACGGCTGTAAATCATCTACTTGCTCGCCCACACCAATATATTTGACCGGAACATCAAGCTCCTCTTTGATGGCGAGCACAACACCACCCTTGGCTGTACCATCCAGTTTTGTCAGAACAATACCTGTAATGCCTGCGGCGGTTTTGAATTGCTTTGTCTGATTGACAGCATTTTGTCCTGTAGTCGCATCAAGCACCAGCAAAACTTCTTTTGCGGCATCGGGAAGCTCTCTGTCGATAATTCTGTTGATTTTAGCAAGCTCATTCATCAAATTTGTTTTGTTGTGAAGTCTGCCTGCGGTATCGGCAATAATAATATCGCTACCCCTTGCTTTTGCTGAGGATATCGCATCAAAAACAACTGCGGCAGGGTCAGAACCCTCGTTTTGCTTGATAATATCCGCACCGCTGCGCTCCGCCCAGATCTGTAACTGGTCTATGGCAGCCGCACGGAAGGTATCCGCTGCGGCAAGTGTTACTCTTTTGCCTTCCCTTGTAAACTTAGCGGCAAGTTTTCCTATCGTAGTTGTTTTTCCCACACCGTTAACGCCAATTACAAGGATAACAGACGGCTTAGTGCTAATATCAAGCTCCTGACCGCCTTTCAACATTTCGGTGACTACCTCTTCAAGGAGCCTGCGTATCTCCTGCGGATTGGTAATACCCTCCTGTTTTACTCTCTTTTTCAGCTCGTCACAGATTTTTTCTGCGGTGTACATTCCGACATCACCCATGACAAGAAGTTCTTCCAGTTCTTCAAAAAGATCATCATCAATTTTGCTGAATGATTTCAAAAGTTGGTCAATTCTTCCGAAAAGCGCATCTCTTGTCTTTTTCAGTCCGTCTTTTATTTTATCAAAAAATCCCATAATACTCCCTCCGATCATGCAGTACGGAAACAGATCCGTCAGCACCTTCATTATAATTCAGTTTAATCTTCATTACAAGTCTTCATGTAAATTTACGGCACATACATATATAAAATCATGCCTTCATACCAAGTTTTTGTTCGATTTCACTTGCTTTCAGCTCCAGAAGCTTTGAAATTCCCCTGTCCTGCATGGTAACACCATATAATACATCTGCTTCTTCCATTGTACCTCGTCTGTGAGTGATACAAATAAACTGTGTATTGTCATTCATTCTCCTGAGGTACTCAGCAAAACGATAAACATTAACGTCATCCAGTGCTGCCTCAATCTCGTCCATCACGCAGAACGGTGCAGGACTTACCTTCATAATAGCAAAATACAATGCTATCGCGACCAGTGCCTTTTCTCCGCCGGATAGAAGTTCAATATGAGAAACAATTTTTCCCGGCGGCTCAACAGATATATCAACACCCGTTGTTAACACATTTTCGGGATCAGACAGTGACAGTGAGGCCTTTCCTCCGCCAAAAAGTTCTACAAATGTTTCCGAGAAATTTTTGTTTATAAGATTAAATCGGTCAATAAAGATTTCCCTCATCTGCTTGGTAAGGTCATTGATTAAATGCAGAAGCTCGGTTTTTGATTTCTCGACATCGCCAATCTGCACGCTCATGAATTCATATCTTTCGCTGACTTCCTTATATTCCTCTATGGCAGAAACATTGACAGTACCCAGACCCCGAATTTTCTGTTTCAACTCAGCAAGCCGTCTTTGTGCCTTTCCTACCTCCTCAATTTCAGTAGCATTTTTTTCGGCTTCTTTTTTGGTAAGCTCATATTCCTCCCATAGCTTTGATGTAATATCATCATATTGCTTCTGTAGGTTTGTTCGTCTTTCTTCAAGCCTTGCAAGTTCGCCGCTAACCTTTTCACGTTCGCTTGTTTTATCTCTTTCAAGCTGTCGCAGCTCTGCCAAACGTTTGTCAAGCCCTGTGCGCTCCGTGTTCAGCTTTTCAATCTCGCTGTTTTTTTCTTCGGCGGATTTTGCAAGCTCCTCCGCTTTAGCTTCACTTTGTTCAATTTCCACTTTCAGCTCTTCATTTTTCTTGTTAATCGCTTCGATTTCCTCACGTCCGAGACGTATTTTTTCGTCTGCACCGCTTCTGCGAAACTTTGCATTTTCGATATCCGATTCTGCCGATGTAATATCCTTTTCTGTGGTCAGAATTTGTAAACGGATCTCTTGCATACGTTCGCTCAGATTTTCTCTTTCCTTAACAAGCTCATCTTTAGAACCTGTCAGTTTTCTGGCCTTTTCTTCATTTTCGGAAATGGCTTTTCTGTAGGAATCAAGTTCTTTTCTTGCTTCTTCCATTGCCTGCGTGAGTTCGTTCATTTTTTCTACGGAACTTTCACGCTCGGTCTGCGTTTCCTGCAAGGATTTTTCCGTTGTTTCAAGCTCGGTATTACGGCTGCGTATTTCTGCTTCCAGCTTGATCATATCTCCCTGTGCCGTGCTTAATTCTTCACCGGAACGCTTTGCCGATTCTTCCAATTCGCCAAGTTTTTTCTGTTCCGATGCAAGACGGTCAAAGTCTTCCTTTGCTTTATTTTTAGTTTCAACAGCCTGCTTTTTCAGCTTCTCTATTTCCGAAGCACGTCCGAGTAAACCTGCATTCTTTGTCAAAGAACCACCTGTCAACGAACCGCCTGCATTTACGACCTGACCGTCCAGCGTTACCACCCTGAAACGGTAGCTGTATTTTTTTGCAATTTCAACCGCCCTGTCAAGGTTTTCGGCAACAACGATCCTGCCAAGAAGATTCAGCAGTATCCCTCTATAGCAGTCCTCGCAGGAACAAAGCTCTGCCGCAATACCGACAAAGCCCTCACACCGCTCAAGTCCGGATTCATTCAGTTCTCTGCCCTTTATGGTCGACATTGGCAAAAAAGTTGCACGTCCGCCATTATTCTGTTTCAGATATGCAATCGCTCTTTTGGCATCGCTGTCACTTTCGGTAACAATATTCTGCATAGCAGCACCCAAAGCAATTTCAATCGCCGTGCTATATTCTGACGGCGTTTTGATAACTCTTGAAACAGGACCATGTATACCGCTGAGAGTACCTCTCTTTGCCTCACGCATGATAATTTTAACGCTGTGAGCAAAACCTTCCAGATTCCTTTCCAAATCTTCCAGCATCCTTGCTTTTCCCGAAAGCTGCTGAGCAGAAAGTTCCAGCTTGTCTGCCTGTGCTTTAATGTTGGCACAAATTCTTTTTTGCTCTTCCGTCTGCTTTTCATTTGCTGACTGCTCTGCTTTGATTTCCTGAATATTTTTTTTGCAATCATCACTCATTTTCTGATAATCTGTAATAATATTCTCCAGCGTTTCAATCTGTGAGCGCCTTGCTTTTATTGTATTCTCCACTACTTCCATACGCTCGGTCAACTCGCTGATGGATGAGGAGGAAGTCATATATTTTACTTTCGCATCCGAAGCCTTGGCGGTAAGCTCTGCCAGTGAGGAATTAATCTCCGCTATTTTGTCTGCGGAATCACTTTCGCCTGTGCGCAGCCTTAACAGTTCCTGCGTCAGCTTTTCGAGCTCTTCATTCTGCTTTACAAGCTGTAAATTCAGATTTTCAATTGCCTTTGTTTTTTCCTCAATTTCACTGATAAGCTGCTTTCCGGAATCCTCAAACGAAAGAATTTCGTTTCTGATTCTTTCCACCGTATCGGTATTATGCTTGACATCACCTTTCATAACTGCTGCATGGGAACGATTTTCATTCGCCGCATCTACGCTTTCTGAAATACTGCGGCGAAGCTCATCGATCTGTGCAGAGAAGCCATTCTTCTTATCAAAAATCGTTTCGCTTTCCTGCTGTATTTTTTCAAGCGTTGCCACCGCATCATTATATTGCGCACTTGCAACTGCCAATTTATCCTCCTGCTCTCGTACAGCGGCGGCGGATTTATCAAGTGTTTTCAGCCACAATGCGATCTCCAGTCCCTTTTTTTCCTCGGCATAGGCAAGATAAGCTTTTGCTTTTTCGGACTGTATTCTCAACGGCTCAACTCTGCCTTCCAACTCGGTCATAATGTCACGGAGTCTGACAAGATTTTCCTCTGTTCTGTCAAGACGGCGTTCTGCTTCTGCTTTTTTGTAACGGAATTTTGAAATACCAGCCGCTTCCTCGAATATCTCACGTCTTTCCTCGCCCTTTGTCGCAACAATCGAATCGATCTTACCCTGACCGATCATAGAATAGCCGTCACGGCCAAGACCCGTATCCATAAAAAGCTCATGAATATCCTGTAATCTTACTGCTGTGTTGTTAATCAGATATTCGCTGTTGCCCGAACGGTAATAACGCCTTGTGATTGCAACCTCGTCACCGTTATACTGCAAAGTCCTGTCCGTATTGTCAAATGACAGTGTCACCTGTGCATAGCCTGTTTTCTTTCGCTGCTGTGTTCCATTGAAAACAACATCTTCCATTTTGGAACAGCGCAAGGCTTTAGCCGACTGCTCACCGAGAACCCAACGAATTGCATCGCTGATATTGCTTTTTCCGCTGCCGTTCGGTCCTACCACTGCCGTTATTCCTTCTGTAAAATTCAATTTTGTCTTATCCGGGAAGGTTTTGAAGCCTTGCACCTCTAATGCTTTCAGTCGCACTTTCTCACCACTTCGTTAGGATTCAGGATCCAGGATTCAAGTTCCTGAATTCAGCTAATCCCAAATTCAAATTTTATTGATACTTTTTTTAATACCGTTAATTATTTTTCCTACTTCCTGACATAGAAAAACGGTCTTTTGTGTTTGTTGTTCTGATAAATATTTTAATCGTTAACATATCATAAGCTGTGTTTCAAGTTCTGCTCTTGACCCTCTTGCTATATACAAAAATTTAATATATTCTTTAAACGAATACCTTACATATCCTTCTGCAATATTTAAAGGTATAGAAACGCTTGCTCTTCTCATTTAATCAGATTAACCAAATTTTTGATCCTGAATCCTGATTTCATACAAATTCAAACTTTCATCCTGTTTCACAACTACATTGATCCCTCTTTCAGCTAATAAACGAACATTGTTTTTTTTCTGTCCGATAAATCTGGAAACAGATTTCGGATTGACAGTGAATTCAACTTTGCCACTGCTGATATGATTATCGCTGAGTAGTTGCAACGTATTTTCATACATAATTTTGCTTTCGCATAATTCTCTGAAAGCAGGATGAAAAACACCTGCCGCCATATTTTCTCTCAGGCTGTCGCTGTCATGCAGTCCCAGCCTTATCACATTGATGTTTCTTTCCTCAAAAAATCTCAACAGCTTTGCACATAAAGGAACAGCTGTTTCAAGTGTGTGCGGGTAATATTTTCCGCTTTGGTAAAGATCGAAAAGTTCTGTTCCTTTCATGACAACAGTAGGATAAATCCGCATCGTGTCAGGAGTTAGTGCAGCAAGCTTTTCCGCTGTTTCTGTGTCGGTTTTGTCGTTGCTGCCATAAAGACCTGTCATCATCTGCAAACCAAGAGAAAATCCGTATTGATGTATCAGTTTTGAAGCTTTGACAACATCTTCTGCTGTATGTCCTCTTTTGTTCAGTTTCAGAACCTCATCATCCATACTCTGTGCGCCAAGTTCTATCGCAGTTACATCATGCTCTTTCAGTATAGCAAGAATTTCTTCATTGATTGAATCGGGACGTGTTGAAAGACGGATACCGTAAAATTCTCCGGTTCTGACAAACGGTGAAGCCGCACAGAGCAGTTCGAGCATATATTCCCTGTCGATTGCTGTAAAACTGCCGCCAAAAAAGGCAATTTCCGCATTTTTTGTTTTTTCGCCAAGACTTCTCCTTGCCGTTTCAATCGCCTCTATTACATCTTCACGGTGCGGCTGAAAACTCTGCCCCGTGATTTCTTTCTGATTACAGAATGAGCATTGATGCGGACAGCCGTTATGAGGAACGAAAATTGCGATATTGGAATGTTTCAAAAATCTCTCCCCAAATCAAATATATTATCAAGAAATTCTGTTCCGCTTTTGATGCGGAATATTTATCACGAATCATTTCAGTAGCCCATGAGTTTAAGTGCTTCTCGGGCAGCTTGCTGTTCGGCTTCTTTTTTACTTCTGCCGCCGCCTTTGCCGATGACATTGTTATTAAGATGTACTTCAACAAAGAAATGCTTGTCATGGTCGGGACCCTGTTCGCCAACAAGAGCATAGGAAAGCTTTTCTTCGGGATTTCTTTGAATAATCTCCTGTAAGGTTGTTTTGTAGTCCTTGAAAGCTCTCGGCTTGGGATTTTTGATTTCAGGCTCAACAAAGCGCAGAATGAATTTTCTCGCTTCTTCCATTCCGCCGTCAAGGTAGATTGAGGCAATGATTGCTTCAAAAGCATCGGCAAGAATAGACGGTCTTTCGTGACCTTTGAGGTTACGCTCCCCTTTTGAAAGACGCAGGTGGTCTCCTACTCCGAGAGCCGCCGAAAAACGGCAAAGGCTTTTTTCGCATACAAGCGATGCTCTCAGTTTTGACAGTTCACCCTCTGGCAGTTTCGGACAGTTTCGGTAGATATAATCGGAAACAACAATGCTCAGTACTGCATCGCCCAAAAACTCCAGTCTCTCGTTGCTTTTTGCTCCGTGACGTGATTCATTGGCAAAAGATGAATGTGTCAATGCATTTTCAAGATATGATATATTTTTATATTGATAGCCTATTTGCTTTTCCAGCTCTTTCATTTCTTACTCCTCTTTGGTTTTAATTTCCGATATTTTATCTGCTATGATGCTAATCGCACCTGTTTTTGCAAAATCAGCAGCTGCTTTAATTGCTGCTGCAATTGCTACTTCATTGGCACTGCCATGTGCCTTGAACACAGGCTTGTTGACCCCCATTACCACAGCACCGCCGTAACGATTATAATCTAAATACTGTTTCAGCTCATGCATTTCTTTTTTTATTGCCAAGGCAGCCAGTTTTGTTTTGAAATTCTTATAAAAAACACTCTTAAACATCCCTACGATTTCTTTGGCAGCACCCTCGTACATTTTAGCAATAACATTGCCCGTAAAGCCATCTGCAACCACTACATCCGCCACACCTGACGGTATATCTCTTGCTTCGATATTGCCAATAAAATTGAGGTCGGTTTCTTTCAGCAGTGCAAACGCTTCATGCTGCAGCGGTCCTCCCTTGTGATCTTCTGTTCCGACATTAGCAAGAGCCACTCTGGGATTTTTGATACCAATAATTTTTTCCATATATACCGAACCCATGATTCCGAACTGTCTGAGCATTTCGGCACGAACTTCCACATTAGCACCGCCGTCAATCAGCATGAAAGGTCCACCTGATGTCGGCATAATAGGTGCAAAAGCAGGTCTTTTCACTCCTTTGATCCGCTTGACGATCATAGTAGCACCCAACGTGATTGCGCCGCTGTTTCCTGCCGAAATAAACGCATCTCCTTTTCCGTCAGCAGTAAGTTTCAGTCCCACTGCCATAGAACTTCCCTTTTTCTCTTTTAACACGACACCGGGGTCGTCCTCCATAGTGATCTCACCTTCGGCATCGCACAACTCCAACTCAGTAATATCCAATCCGTTTTCTTTGGCACACTGATTAATTTTTTCTATATTACCTACCATAGCGATCTTGATATCGGGATTTTTTTCTGCCGAAAGAATACATCCCTTAATAATTTCAAGCGGAGCATTATCTCCGCCGAATGCGTCAACCAAAATTTTCATATCTATCCTCCGAAATCACAGTTATATATCATCATTCAAGCCCAAAGATATTTATCAAGCTTTTCCAGTGCTCTGCCTGCATATGCAGCGGCTCTTTCCTTTTTGTCACGAATATGCGTATCAAGCGGCGGAAGAATACCTAGATTAGCACCCATCGGTTGAAAATCCTTTGTCTGTGCGTTTGCGATATAATCCGAAAGCGCACCGATCATTGTTTCAATCGGGAGGATCAGAGTTTCTTCACCCCTCGTTCTTTTGACCGCATTGATTCCTGCCAAAAGTCCCGACGATGCCGATTCCATATAGCCTTCAACACCTGTCATCTGACCGGCAAAAAATAAATTCGGATCATCTTTCATGGAATAATCAGCATTCAGTACTTTCGGTGAATTCAGGAACGTATTTCTATGCATAACACCGTATCTGACATATTCCGCATTTTTCAGTGCAGGGATCATGCCAAAAACTCGCCTCTGCTCGGAAAATTTCAGATTTGTCTGAAATCCGACAAGGTTATACATCGTTTTTTCGCTGTTTTCCGTTCTCAGCTGCAAAACTGCCCACGGTCTGTGTCCTGTTCTCGGGTCACGCAATCCGACAGGCTTCATCGGTCCGAAACGAAGTGTATCAAGTCCTCTTTGTGCCAATATTTCAACCGGCATACAGCCTTCATATACTTTCGGGTTCATCACATCTACATCATGTCTCGGTGCTCTTTCCGCGGAAATCAGTGCCGCATGAAAGGCTTCATATTCATCTTTATTCATCGGGCAGTTGATATAAGCATCATCACCGCCCTTGTCATATCTTGAGGCGGTAAAAGCATTATTCATATCAATACTTTCCGTTGTAATTACCGGCGCAGCTGCATCAAAAAAATGCAAGCTTCCCCCGCAACGTTCTATTATTTTCTCTGCCAGTGCGTCACTTGTCAGCGGTCCTGTTGCTATGACTGTAACGGCATCGTCAGGAAGTTCTGTTACTTCTTCTTCTATTATTTCAATCAATGGGTGCGAGCGTATCGTTTCGGTAACCATAGAAGAAAACTTTTCCCTGTCCACAGCCAACGCACCGCCTGCCGGAACTGTACACTGATCAGCACAGCTCATCAGCAAAGAACCGAACCTTCTCATTTCTTCTTTCAGAAGTCCTGCGGCACTTTCCACTCTTGCCGCTTTGAGTGAGTTTGAACAGATCAGCTCGCAAAAATCATCACTTTTATGTGCAGGTGTTTTTTTCTTGGGCTTCATCTCAAAAAGCCTGACCGATATCCCTCTTTCGGCGATCTGCCATGCAGCTTCGCAGCCTGCCAGACCAGCCCCCAGAACATTAATATACATTACTTCACCGCCAAATTCTATCCTTAAAATATATTCCTACCTATTTTACCATAAATTAAAACTTATCGCAAGATGGTGTAAAATAAATTTGGGATTATATGAGCGGCGTTAAATTTAGGTCTATAAAAAGCAGAAAGTTTTTCTGTTTTGCTCATTTTACAATTAAGCTCAAATCATTAAGAATATCATAAATAACAACGGATATAAGTGTGTCAGGTGGGATATCGTCGATCGTAACAGTTTTATCCCGGGGGTGTAGGTTTTTGTAAAAAATCAGGGCTGATTTTCTCTTAAAAATCAGCCCTGACATATAAAGTTGAATACAAGAATAAAAACTTGCGTAGCGTGTTAATTCTCTTCCGGGGCCTCTTTTTCAAAGCCACAACCTTCGGCGTTACAGAAAAGTTTTGGTTTTTTGCCCTTTTTCTTAAACAGAACTGCACCGCACTGAGGACATTTTTCCGTTGTCGGTTCATACCATGAAACAAAATCACAGTTAGGATAATTTGAGCAACCGAAAAACTGTCTGCCCCTTTTGGTATTTTTCACAATAACATCGCCGTTACATTTAGGACATGGTACACCGATTTTATTGACTACCTTCACGATATTTTTGCAGTCGGGGTAACCCGAGCAGGCAATAAATCTTCCATATCTTCCGTATTTCACCACCATCGGCTTACCGCATTTGTCACAGACAAGGTCAGTTTTATCCTCTTCCAGTTCGATTTTGACACCTTTCATTTCTTCCTTCGCCTTTTTCAGCGTTTTATCAAAATCTCCATAAAAATCAGTCAGCAGCTGTACCCACTGATACTGACCTTCCTCTACGGTATCAAGGTTCTGCTCCATTTGTGCTGTGAATTTGACATTAGCGATTTTTGGGAAACGTTCCTCCATTAGCTTTGTGGATACTTCGCCAAGCTCTGTCGGGATAAGTGTTTTGCTTTCTCGTTTCACATATCCTCTTGAGGTAATGGTACTGATGGTCGCCGCATAGGTAGACGGTCTGCCGATACCATATTCTTCAAGTGCCTTGATCAGACTCGCTTCGGTATATCTTGCCGGCGGTTGGGTAAAATGCTGATTCGGTACGATTCCCTTGATTTTCAACGGCATATCCTTTTCAAGCGGCGGAAGCTCGGATTCTTTTTCATCACTGCCGTCATCTTTGCTTTCAACATAAAGAACGGTATAACCGTCAAAATCCACTCTGTAACCGGACGCCTTAAAAATATAATCCTTAATGGCAATATCTGCCTGTGTGGTTTTCTGCACACATTCTGCCATCTGACAAGCAATGAACCTTTCCCAGATCAGCTTATAAAGCTTGAATTGATCAGATGTCAGACTATCTTTTACTTTAATTGGCTCCAGATCAACCATGGTAGGACGAATTGCTTCGTGTCCATCCTGTGCATTTGAACGGGATTTGAAATGTCTGTGCTCTTTCGGCAGATATTTTTCTCCCCATTTACTGCGGATAAAGGCTTCCGCTGCGTTCAATGCATCCTCCGAGAGTCGAAGTGAGTCGGTTCTCATGTAGGTAATCAAACCGACAGAACCCATTCCCTCTATATCGACACCTTCATACAACTCCTGTGCAACCTTCATAGTTCGTTTTGACTGGAAACCAAGTTTTCTTGATGCTTCCTGCTGTAAGGTCGAGGTAATAAACGGCGGTGCCGGCTTTCTGCGGCGAGTACCGTGCTTGACCTTTTCAACGATTGCTTGTTCATCCTTGATTGCTTCAAGGATCTCATCTGCCTGCTGAGCACTTTCAATTTTAATTTTGCCGTTTCTGTCACCGTAGAAAGATGCCGGAAATGTCTTTCTACTTCCTTTCGGAATAAATTTTGCATCGATTGTCCAGTATTCTTCCGGCTTGAATGCTCTGATTTTTCTTTCCCTGTCTACAATAATCTTGACTGCAACTGTCTGGACTCTTCCTGCCGAAAGTCCCTTTCTGATTTTCTGAGAAAGAAACGGACTGAGCTTATAACCTACAAGTCGGTCAAGAATTCTTCTTGCCTGTTGTGCATTGACAAGATCGATATCGATCTGTCTGGGTGAATTCATGCCGTTGGTAACACCTGTTTTGGTGATCTCATTAAATGTCACACGGTTGGAATCATTCAAATCAAGATCAAGAAGAAAAGCCAAATGCCATGATATTGCCTCTCCCTCTCGGTCGGGGTCAGTTGCGAGATAAACATAATCGCTTTTACCGGCAAGCTTTATAAGGTCATCTGCAAGCTTTTCCTTTCCCTTGATAATTTCATATTTGGGTGCAAACTTTTTCTTTATATCAACACTCAGACGATTAGGATTCAGATCTCTGATGTGTCCCATAGACGCTACGACCTCATAATCCGAGCCAAGATATTTTTTGATTGTTTTTGCCTTGGCCGGCGACTCCACTATAACAAGTTTTGACATTACTTCTCCTCCGAATCAAGACTTTCTTATATATCTTCTTCCCGGCAATTCTTTGACATATCCCATCACATCAAGTTCTGTAAGCGATGATAATACATCCTGCATACTGAAACCGGTTTTTAGTTTAATTGCATCTGAATGAATAGGTATATCCGAAATTGTATCATACACCGTCAGAGCCTTTTCTGTCAACTGTTCGGATAAAATTTCTCTTTCGATTTGTTTAATTTTGACATTTACAGCCTCTTTTTCATCTTTGATTGGCTCATTTTTGGATATTGATACCTTATGATTGCTCTTTTCTACTTTTGACGTTTCTGTTCTCTTTAAATTTCGACTCTGAGATACACGCCTTTCATTATTTTTCGATTCTGCTTTTTTGCTGTTCTCCTTTTTTACCCGAATCATACCGCCGGTATCTTCTGTTCCGAACATACTCGCCATTCCTGAGTCCGACAGACTTTGCAACTGATTCTGCTGATGAATGTAATCAAATGCAATTTCCGATTGTGGCAGACCGTTATACATTTTATTTTCATCATATTTCTTGATATTCTTTTTTTCACTCGTTCGTGTGACTGACTTTTGGAGATTTTCCTCAGCTTCGGTTTTTGCCACTGCCGGTGCAGGCATTTTTTCTTCAAAAACAGATTTCCTTTCCATCGTTTCTATCGTCTCAGGTCGTTTTCCAGACAAAGCAGGTCTTTCAGTCATTGGCTTCGTTTTTTGTTCCTCCGAAACCGTCTCTTGTTTATCTTCATAGGTTTTGAGCTGTATCTGTCTTTCATCGAAACCGGTTTTTTTACTTTTTCTTAAATTTTCATCCAAAGCAACACATTGCTCGTATCCGATAGGCGACTTCAATTTTCTTCCGTCTGTATCTCTGAATGAAAGAACCTCAGGTTTTACAGACAATTCCTTGATTTGTCTCGCCGAGAGCGTCGGATTGATCATTTCGGACGGTGTAGGATTCTGTTTTTCGTCATACCACCATTTTAAAACATCTCTGTGATCAAGCGCCGCAGAAAATCCAAGTTTCAGAAGAAGATTGGACCCCGTTGAATTCGGGCTGCTTGCAGACCCCGGCACAGCAAAGAGCTTCCGATTCTGCTGTATGGCATACTTTGCTGCAATCAATGCGCCGCTGCCCAATCCTGCCTGAACCGTAACCAAACAATCGGAAATACCCGATATAATTCTGTCCCTTATCGGAAATGTGCTTCTTGATGCAGTAAATCCCAAAGGATATTCGGTAATCACAGCACCATATTCCGGAATTTCATTCATAATAAAGTTAACGGTCTTATTTTCAAAACTGTCAAGTCCGCAGCCAAGAACACAGATTGTTTCCCCTTTAACATCAACCGCACCCTTGTGTGCATATAAATCGATACCGTATGCACCACCACTGACAACTACAGCATTGCTTTTGGCAATATCATATCCGAAATTATAGGAAAGCTGTCTGCCTGTTTCATCAGGATTTCTTGTTCCGACAATGCTGATATACGGCTTGCTGCTGTCGGGCAAGCATCCCTTGACGTACAAAATAATTGGCGGTGAAGTGATCTCCGCCAACTTTTTTGGATACATCCTGCTCTGATAAGGTATAATTCCAAATCCATACTCTATGCATCGTTCTATAACTCTTTTGGTATTATCAAGTTTTTTATTCAGAAGCCTTTCAATATCCCTTTCCGAAAGTTCTCCGTAAAGGCGCAGTTCCGTTTCATCCGCACGATACATATTTTCCGGCGATTCAAAATATCTGACAGCTGCCTTCATTCTTCTGTTATTGATCCCTAAACAGCATTGAAGCCAAACCCAATATTCAATATTTTCTTCCAATATGCTGCCCCCTATCCTCGTCCGGAATGATTCATCAGTTCATACATAAGAATAGCGGCCGCAGCTGCAGCATTAAGCGATTCCGCCCTTCCAAGCATGGGAATTTTTACTCTTCCGGTACAAGCAGCGATTGTTTCGTTTTTCAGCCCATTACCCTCATTTCCTATCAGCATAATACCGCCGCCCGAAAAATCCATACGGCTGATATTCTCTGCTTCATGCGGAGTAGAAGCATAAGTATTGATACCGCTTTTAGTAAGTTCCCGTATCCATGAGGTAAATTCATCCTTCTGCATAAATGGAAGCCGAAATACTGCTCCCATGCTCCCCCTGACAACTTTCGGAGAATAAATATCGCAGCAGTCACGGGACAATATCACGCCGTCTATTCCCAGAGCTTCTGCCGTTCTCAGTATCGTACCGAGATTGGATGGATCTTGTATATTTTCAAGTGCCACATATTTTCCGCCTTTTTTTATTTCAGTCATTACTGTATTCAGCCTTGTATCGATCACGCACAAAAAACCCTGCGGAGAATTCGTGTCCGAAATTTTATTATACAGCTCACAGCTTATTTCATCGCTTCTGTCGGCAACAGAGCGGATAAATGCAAGATCCTCGCTGTTTTTCTCTTCCGCCTGCTTTGTATATAGGAAAGTGACAATATGCGCTCCACTTTCTGCCGCGTCCCTGCAAAGCCGCAGACCCTCGGCAACAAAAAGCCTTTTGTCCTTCCTCGCTTTTACACTTTTTATCAACTTAACCGTTTCTTTGATCAGTTCGTTGTCCTTACTTGTTATCATCATTCATCCCCATTGTTATTCAGAATATTCACTAAACTTTTCTTTTATGTAAAGTGCCGTTTCAGAGATGGTTCTGCCTTCCTCATCTACAATAATATCAGCATATTTTTCATAAAGCGGCACTCTTTCGTCAAAAAGTTCACGCAGAGTCTGACCCTCTTTGATAGAAACACCCCTTTTTGCGAGATTTCCCAAACGATGATTGATTTCCTCAAACGGCAAACGGATATAGACTACAGTACCGATATCTTTCAGATGTGTCATTGCCTCTTTGCCGTAGATCACACTGCCGCCCGTTGCAATTACGGTACGCTCAGCCTTTATTTTCGAGTTGATGTCATTTTCAATCCTGTTAAAACCGTCAAGCCCCTCCTGTTTGATAATCTCACTGAGAAGTCTGCCATCCGTTTCCTGTATCACAAGGTCGGAATCCAGAAATCTGTATCCCATTGTCTTTGCAAGTACTACTCCGACTGTACTTTTGCCGCAACCCGGCATTCCTATTAAAACAATATTTTTCATTACTCTCATTCCTTTGTATTTAATCCAAAAAACATTATAACACCCATTTTATGTAAAATCAATTAATTTATTCACCAAAAACATATTGTCAACTGATTTTTTCACGTTAGTTTGTGAAGTTCAAAATATTTACTGATTCATCGTCTTCTTTTGTTGAAAACTATGGTTTAATATTTTCGGAAAATGAATTCCGAATCTGCCTGCTTAATTTCAATTATATTAAAGAAACAGATCTGAAAAAGATTTTAATTGAACATATGTACATATCAAATTTATTTATATAATAAGCAAATTGCACACAAATAGCTTTATTATGGAAAAAAATTAAGCATCAATGTCAAATTGCACATTGATATCACCAATCGATTAGACAAAAAGTATATTGTGAATAACATTATCGTTATAATCAACATAATTCAAGATGTAAGCATTAGTATAAATCAATAAATATAATTTGACTTATATAGAAATATTACAAAATTTTGAA
>ONGS01000212.1 GCA_900317395.1 uncultured Eubacteriales bacterium
ATTTTATTTTCGTTTTCTGCTTCCGACCTGACAGTAATCGTGACAGGCTTATCAAAGCCATATTCTGATGTTTGATTTGAATAATGATCAATATACTTATCAGCAGAAACATATGAAAGCGTCATGGGCAGCGCATCGACAAGATCCTGACTGTAATCAAGATTTCCCGGTGTTGTCAACATCCACTGATGATCTGTTTTTTCAAAAATCAGACTTTCATCATCGGGATATTCTATACTGATCCGCGCCATTTCTTCAACACTGAAAGTGATTAATTTCATATCTTTCGTATTACTGTCTGAATGCACATGAAGAAGGAAAATATATAATACGGTCAGCCCTGCAAGTACAATACCAAGACTTACAATTCGCTTTATATTCACAAAAATTTCCTCCTTCTCCATATAATAATGCCTGCTGCGAAAATATAGATTGGTATGATCCCTATGGTAACAAGACCTATGTAATTTGCCTTATCATCGGAAATGATAAGCTCCGATGAATTAAATTGTTTTGTTTCTATTTTGATACTCTGTGTATTAAGCCAATCGACCACGCTTTCCGCAACATATAGCCCCATAGGAAAATATCCTGAAATTTCCTTAGCATTTGTTTCACTCAGAAAATCGGCACAGCCAAACACAACTGCTTTTGAACCGTTGCTTTTTTCCGACACTGCCGCAACAGTATATGTTCCTCCTTTATCATATTCGGAAGAAGAAATGTTTTCTTCGGTAATAATAACCGGAGCAATATCCGTCTGCGATTTTTCCGTAATTGTCAACGATGCAGCATCGGTAAATGAAATACCGTAGGTTTCAAGCGGAATACTGTCGCTTTCTTTGGCGTTCAGAAGAATACGATTCCCTTCTTTTTCCGGTTCGGCGCTTTGATCGGTATTATACAGAATATCATCATTGATACTGATACCATAATCATGAATAATAGAAGAAAATCCCTTCCAGTCAGCTGCAATCCTGTTGGTAAATAATGCAACCGACCCACCGTTATCAAGAAATGCTTTGATGATTTCCGTTTCATGTTGGGTCAGATCCTTTTTCGGAGCAATAAAAAGGATGACGGCAGCATCTGACGGAACAGAGTCCTCAATATTCAGACTTGCAAGCTTATATCCGTTAGATATCATATCGTTCCAGAATGTCAAATATTCGGGGTTTAGTTCATCACTGCTGTAAGAGGCTGCGTTATAGATCACTCTGCGTTCTATTTTTCCCGTATAATTGATCGCATCGGTAAAGGCTTGCTCCGCATTCGAGCCGGTATTGAACCATGCAGAGGTTCTTTCATCATATTCCATTTCAAACAGATCGGAATACTCTATTTTTCTTGCCTTATCTCCGCTTGTCACCAAAAACATATTTTTGGTCAGCCCCAGTTCACTGTCAGGGTCAAGCTTTGCAATGATTTCTGTATCAATATCGGGATCTTTGTATTCCACATGAACTTTACCGTTTGAAAGTGATTCGTATGATCTTAACAGTGTATCAATTTTCTGATATTCGGAATCCGCTTTTCCCTCGTCAAAAAGTGCGTATATTTTTACATCCGTATCGAGCTCATTCAATACCGATTTTGACTGTTCGCCAATCGTATAATATCTGCCTTCCGAAAAATCAAGCTCAACAGGAAACACCTTGACACAGGCATTGATCAGAAATACGATTCCCAATACCAATAATGTTGTAATGATAATGTCTGCACCGGCAGCATTGATTCTTTTCATGATCTGCCACCTCCGTGTATTCTGCGATAGGCGGTTGTCTGAACGGTAAGAAACAAGAATACAAAAGTAAAGCTAATAAAATAAACGACAGTGCCGACAGTAAACATGCCTTGATTCATTTCTGTAAATCGTGAAAAAATAGAAACGGCCGAAATAATTTTTGCTGTATTTCCGCCTACCGCAGTTCCTATCGGACTTGCCGCAAATAAAACCAGAAGTGAAATCAGGCTCAGCACGCAGGCTGCCACCTGACTTTCCGTAAGAGAGGAAATAAAGATTCCGAGTGCGGCAATAGAAGCAGTCAACAAAAGCAACGCCAGATAGCGATTTGCCAAAGAAACAACATCAATATCGGCAAACAAAGAAAGGAATGCAGGAAAACATAAAGTAGAGGAAAGCATAATAATAATCACAATGAAGGTTGCTGCAAATTTCCCCGAAATCATTTGTACTGTACTGATCGGCGAAGTAATCAAAATCACCTCAAAACCGCTCTTTCTATCCTCTGATACCACTCTTGCCGTCAGCACGGGGAGCATAAACAGCATAATCACTGATACGGAGCTGTAAAATGCTGTCAGGTCACCGCTTCTTCCACGAATATTATCAATAAAGAAATAAATTGCACAAATCATAAAAAACAGTCCGCCAAACAAAAAAGTGACGGAAGAATGGATATAATGCCGCAGTTCATATTTTATGATAGATTTCATACTGCCTCCTGTTCCGCAGCGGTCAGATACTGCAAAAAAGCGTCTTCCAAAGTAAATTTATCGGGTGTAAGTTCAATAATTGGGATTTGTCTGTCGGCAAAAGCAAAGAATATTTTTTTGCTGAAATCAATATCATCAAATTTGATATAATACTTTTTGATATTCCCTGAAACTTCAACAACGCTATATTTCTTCACAAAATCCGCCTGCTGTAAAATCTGTTCCGATTGGTTGTTTTCGTCCTTCGTACAAAGGAGCATACCGCCGTGTTTATCAAGTTTTTTCACAAGATCGTTGGGTGCGGCATGAGTAAGTACCTTGCCCTTATACATGATCACAACACTGTCACATATTGCATTTACTTCCGAAAGAATATGAGAACTGAAAATTACCGTATGGTCAGCCGCAAGACTTTTGACAAGAATTCGGATATCTGCGATCTGTTTCGGATCAAGACCGACTGTCGGTTCATCCAGAATAATCAGCTCGGGATTTCCTACCAATGCCTGAGCAATACCGGTTCTTTGCTTATAACCTTTTGATAAATTCCGAATCAGTCGCTTTCGGACATGAAGCAGACCGGTTGACTCAAGAATTTGCTCAATATGTTCTTTCCTGTCCTTTTTACATACACTTTTTAAATCAGCCGCAAAATCCATGAACTCATACACTGTCATATTGACCGGAAGCGGATTCAATTCGGGAAGATAGCCGATATTTTTTTTAAAAGCCGCAGGCTGTTTGATAATTTCCGTTCCATTTAGTCTTACCGAGCCTTCAAAGTCTGATATAAACCCGGTGATGATATTCATTGTTGTGCTTTTTCCGGTACCGTTAGGCCCCAGAAGCCCTAAGATTTCTCCCTTTTCAGCCGTAAAGCTGATGCCTTTCAGCACTTCGGTATCCCCATATTTTTTTCTGAGATTTTCTATTTCCAGCATTAAATCCGCTCCTTCTATCATTCATAATGAGTGCGTGGGGAAGTTTGTTTTTCCGCTTAAATTCTGTAATGAAGTTTTCTTTGCTACAACCCCACCTTACTCCCCACTTTCCTACACCTATTGCTGGGTCATAACGATATTCGGTTCAGGTAATTTGTTGGTGGAAAGTCCTTCTATATAGGCGGCTTCTATTTTGGTGATATGGATACCTGTCAGATAATGATCGACTTTGGAGTCGTCTGTTTCGGGAATAGTAAGCTCGTCAGCACTTGCCGGAATATTATTGACAACATACCCTGTCACCGACACGGTTACATTATTTTTCCAGTCATCGGGAAGTTCTTTGAGAAATTCTGCGGCTAATGCTTTGCTGGAAGCATCAAAATTGAGATAATAATCCAGTGCGGCATAGGTGTCAAATTCTTTTCCCGGAATGTAGGGAATGATCCCCAAACCACTGCGGAAACAACCTCCCATCAGGTTACACGATTTTGTATGATTGAACGGATCAATTCCTATACAGCAGCGGTCAAATATCCAGCCCTGCCATGTCTGTATTTCTCTTGAAGCATTATCGTCATTTTGTCCCGGCATAAGTTGATTTTCCATCCAATCATTCATGTTGGTTTCTTTATCTTCGTGAACGATTGTTTTGCTTTGTTGCTGAGAGTCGTTTTTTTCATTTTGGGTGTCAGTTGTTTTTAAAGTTTCATCGGTTTTGAGAGCTGATGATTCTTCTTCAATGTCATAATCAAGATTTTGTGCAACCGTGACCTTTGCTTGTAACATATTCATACCACAGGTATAATCAAACACACCTACCTCATCGGGCATAATAGTAATGATATTATCTCCTTCGGTAAGTTTCAGATCAATACCATACTGCGGTATGACCACCTCATTGTTACATTCATCCAATGCCGTCATAACCTTAAAATTGATATCACACGGAATATCTCTTTGTACAATAACGGAAGTAAAGCCCCTATTGGTAATAGGAGCTTCCACTGTCTGTCTTCCGTTGAAATATGTCGCTGTATTTTCCTGTATACTGTCGAAGGCTCCGAAAATCGAAATCCCGCCAAGTATCTGCACACCGGCAAGAACCGTCAATAATGCTGACACACCAGCCACAGAGGATAGAATAATAGTTGTAAGCTTTGTTTTTTTACTCATATTTTATTCTTCTTTCGTTTGACACTAAAAATCACCGCAGCGGCGGTTATCGCCGCAAAGATCCAAACAACCGCAAATGTGTGGTCACCTGTTTGCGGAAGTGATACTGTACTGCCGTCGGCGGAAGAACCCGAATTACTGTCCGTAGTTATGTTCTCATTATCGTTCGTTGTGCCGGTTGTATCATCGTTATCCGATTCTGAACTTTCGGAATTGTCAGATACTTCGGAAACAACGGAAGATTCATTGAGCACATCATCTTGTTCGTGACTATCTTGATTGTCTGAGTTACTGTCATTTCCATCGGAAATAGGACCATTCTCGGTAACATGAATATAGTTGGAATGACAGTCCGCACCCATCCAGCAACAGAACAGAATATCTCCGGTTTGTTCGGGTGTAAACTTCACGATAAGATTTCTTCCGGGAGCAAGGTTGATTTGTCCTTCTTCTCCTTCAGCAACAAAATTTTCTGTACCCAGTCCAAGTTCGGGAATTTTGACAGAATAACAGCAGGATACTCTGCCAAGCTCTTTGTTTGCACCCATGCCGCTGTATACATCTGTTCCTTCGGGAACATCAACATACCACTCAACCTGTTTGCCCACCTGAACACTGATATTTCCTGTCCAAAGATTTTCAAATTTCGTAACAATTACCTGAACATCATTATCTGATGATTCTTCTATAGATTCAGCGGAGGATTCTTCAATAGGTTGGACAGAAGATTCTACCGTTTGCTCTGA
>ONGS01000208.1 GCA_900317395.1 uncultured Eubacteriales bacterium
ATTAATATCAATTTTTGAAGCTGAAGAGCTTTCCTGTTCCGCTTTGCTGTTTTCGTCTGTACTTTCCGTGTTTTCGGAAGGTTCACTGTTGGAGGATTCTTCGGAGTCCTCATTATTATTTTCTGTATTTTCATCGGCAGCAGAATCCTGCTCTTCGTTTCCGTCACTGTTCTGTTCGGATACAGCCGATGTTGTCTGTTCGTCGTCGGACTGCTCATCCGGAACGGCGAAGGCTGTAGTTGAAACGGACATGACGATCAAAGCAGCCGCCAGTATTACAGCAAGTCTTTTCATTAAACAGACCTCCAATATTTATCTCAAACTTAATTAGCTTTTTTACATATATATTTAATTATACTGTAAAGCAAGTAAAAATACAAGTAAAAAGTAAAAAGAATCGTAAAGAATCGGTAAAATGGTTAGTGATTAGTGGTCAGAGATTAGTGTTGTAGGCATATGGCGAGCGTCAGTAAGTCTGAATCCTGAATCCGGAATCCTGACATCTGTACATATTTGTGTTTTTGCAGTGATTTTATACTTGATATTTTGACAAAATTATACTATAATAATGTTTGGAATTGTTTTTAGAGGTTCCCGTTATTCAATTTGTTAAGGAGGAAAAGGGATGAGTGTTGAATCAAAAATAGAAGCACTTCAGACAGCAAGGAGCAAAACAGCCGCTACCAAAGCGTATGACAGGCTGGCAAAATTGTTCGATGATGGTGTTTTCACGGAAATTGATGCTTTTGCCAAGTCACAAGGCGGTTATGCTGAGGTTGTCGCAGGCAGAGGTACTGTCGGAGGAATCGGCGTTTACGCATTTGCTCAGAACAGCGATGTTTCGGGCGGTGCTATGTCAAAAGCACAGGCGGCTAAAATTAAAAAGGTTTATGACCTTGCTTTGAAAACGGGTGCGCCTGTTGTGGCTGTTTATGATTCTGTGGGCGGCAGAATCGATCAGGGAAGCGACCTTCTGGGTGCTTATGGAGATGTGTTGAAATATTCGAGCAACCTTTCGGGCGTTGTTCCACAGATTTCTCTTGTGTTGGGAAAATGTTTCGGTACACAGGCACTAATTGCCGTTAGCGGTGATATCGTGATACTGTCAAAGGATGCGCAGCTTTCGCTGAGTACAGACGGCAGCAATGCTTCCGTAGAAGAAAACGCTGCTCACGGTGTTGCTCATATTACAGCCGAAAATGAGGATGCAGCTATTGCAAAGGCAAGAACTGTCATTGATCTGCTCCCTTCCAATAATCTGGATTATGCAGGTACGGTTGAATTTGCCGATGCCGATACTGCTTCGGAAGATATTGTTTTAAATATTGTTGATGGTGAAAGCACAGTTGAACTTCAGGCTGAGTACGGAAAAAGTGTTCGCACAGTTCTGGCTACAGTTGAGGGCGCAACGGTCGGTATCGTAAAGACCGAGGAGAAGGTCCTCGATGGTCAGGGAAGCTCTAAAGCAGCAAGATTTGTACGTTTTTGTGATGCATTTGGCATACCGGTTATTACTCTTGTCGATGCGGAGAAATTCTCATGCATTAAGTCTGCTGCCAAGCTGACATCTGCTTATGCGGAAGCCACAACAGCTAAAGTGACCGTTATCACAGGTGACGCTTACGGTGCTGTTTATATTGCTGTTGCAGGAACAGGTGCTGCTGCGGATATCACATTCGCTTTTGCAGGTGCAAGCGTGTCTGCACTCGCTCCCGAGGCAGCTGCTGTGATCTCACTGGGAGATGATTTTGGCGGAAAGCTCAAGGGTGCAGCTGACCCGAAGGCCGAAAGAGCAAAAATTGTTGCTGAATTCAAGGAAAACGAATTGTCAGCGTTAGATGCTGCCGCAAACGGATATGTTCAGGATGTGATTCTTCCCGAAGAAGCAAGAGCAAAAATCAGTGCAGCTCTTGATATTCTTGCTGACAAGAGAGTTTCGACACTCCCGAAAAAACATAATAATCTTTATATCTGATATATATAAATGAAAGGAATTTACTATTATGAAAAATTTAAAAATTACGGTAAACGGTGTCGCTTATGATGTTCAGGTAGAGGAAGCAGATGGTTCTTCTGTTTCCACGGCACCTGCCGCAGCTCCGGCAGCCGCACCGAAGGCTGCTCCTGTTGCAAAGAAGGCAGCTGCACCCGCTGACGGTGAGCCTGTGAATTCTCCGATGCCGGGTACAATTGTAAATGTTCCCGTAAAGGCAGGTCAGACAGTCAAGGCTGGAGATGTTCTTGTTGTTCTGGAAGCAATGAAGATGGAAAACGAAATCAAAGCACCGAAAGATGCAACTGTTGCTTCCGTCAATGTCAACAAGGGCGAATCGGTTGACACAGGTACAGTTCTTGTCACTCTTAACTGAGATATGACCTTATAATGCAGAAAGGGGAAGGTCGTAATGGCTAAAAAAACAAAAGTAACAGAAAAATCCGTACCGGCTAAGGATACAAAGCCTGCTGAAAACACAGTAAAGGAGAAAAAAATACAAGTTACCGAAACTGTGCTGCGTGATGCACATCAGTCTTTGATCGCAACGAGAATGCCGTTGAGTGATATGCTGCCGATTTTGGAAAAACTGGATAAAGTCGGCTTTTATTCATTGGAATGTTGGGGCGGTGCAACATTCGATTCTTGTATTCGTTTCCTTGATGAGGATCCGTGGGACAGACTGCGTACACTGCGTAAGAACTGCCCGAACACAAAGCTCCAGATGCTTTTCAGAGGTCAGAATATGCTTGGCTACCGTCATTATGCGGACGATGTACTTGAATATTTTGTACAGCGCAGTGTTGCAAACGGTATCGATATCATCAGAATTTTTGATGCTCTGAATGATATCAAGAATCTTCAAACGGCTATTAAGGCTGCAAGGGCAGCTAAGAAAGAAAATCCTAATGTTGAGGCTCAGGTTGCAATCAGCTATACAACAGGCCCTGTTTTCACAACGGAATATTATGTTGATTATGCGAAAAGAATACAGGAGGCAGGTGCTGATTCTATCTGTATCAAGGATATGGCTGCATTGCTGACTCCGTATTATACCGCAGAGCTTGTTGGTGCAATCAAAGAAGCAGTAGATATTCCCGTTCAGCTTCACACACACTATACATCGGGACTTGCTTCCATGTGTTTGCTTAAAGGTATAGAAGCAGGTGCAGACAGGATCGATACTGCTATGTCACCGCTTGCTAACGGTACATCACACGCACCGACAGAATCTATGGTTGCGGCTTTGCAAGGTACACCGTATGATACGGGTCTTGACCTTGTTCTCCTTGCAGAAATCAGAGAGTATTTCATGGGTCTGCGTCAGAAATATATCGATAGCGGACTTCTTGATCCGAAAATGCTTGCAACGGATGCGAAAGCACTCATTTATCAGGTACCGGGCGGTATGCTGTCAAATCTTCTCAGCCAGCTGAAACAAGCCGGTAAGGAAGACCAGCTGACACAGGTGCTCGAGGAAGTTCCGAGAGTTCGTAAGGATGCAGGTTATCCGCCGCTTGTTACTCCGACTTCACAGATCGTTGGCACACAGGCAGTGTTCAATGTTATTCTTGGAGAAAGATACAAGATGTGCAACGACCAGTTCAAGGATCTTGTAGCAGGCAAATACGGCACAACTCCTGTACCGGTTGACCCGGAATTCCAGAAAAAGATTATCGGTGACCAGAAACCTGTCAACTGTCGTCCTGCCGATCTTCTTGAGCCCGAACTTGAAAAGCTCCGTGCAGAGATTCCTGAATGGATCGAGCAGGAAGAAGATGTACTTACTTATGCACAGTTCCCGAAGGTTGCTCCGGGTTTCTTCAAGAAAAGAAGAGATAAGAAAATCGGTATCAATGAATCAGCAGATCTGAAGAATAACATTCATCCGGTTTGATGAATGTTAAAATAAACATAAAACTCCCTTCGGTTATCCGTGCCGAAGGGAGTTTTTGCAAGCATTTTAATTATGTTGTTTCTGCTGCTGTAACAGTCTGGGGAAGATTTGTGCGTGCTTTGATATCCTTGCTGAAAATAAGACCAAAGATTTTTCTTACCAGCGGCTGAATGAAAAGAAGCTGTGAGAAAAATGCAAAAGGAAGATTCCAGCATACGAGTTTGAACCAGTTGGCAAGGAGTGTAATGACATTAAAACCTTCGTAATACGGATAATACAGGAAAGCAGCAATAAAACTCATTGACGGACACATGATAGCAACGGTAGCCGCAATGATCACTGTTTCAAAAATCAGCGGATTTGTCTGCATGGGATTAAAATGTTTTGCAGCAATTCTGAATGAAAAAGGACTTCCAAGGATGTTTTCAAGAGAATAGGCAAGTACGAATTCCGTGATAATTACAAGCCAGATCGGCACGAAATTACCGCACATATAAACACCGCCTTGTTTTCCGATTGCTTTAAGTACACTGTTTGTACCGTTAATTTCCATCAGTACAGACCCGTTAACAAAACAAAGACTGTAAAGCACAAATGCGTGTACGGTGATCACGACTGTGATGAAGGCAAAGACCATTCGCTGAAATTGATTTCTTGGCATTTTTATTTCTCCTTTACGATAATTCAGGCACAAAAAAACACACATATCTTCAAAGCACGATTCGATAAATGTAATCATGTTCCGTGATCAGATTTACATACCGAAAGGTGGTAATACGTGTGTCGTCATGCCGTATTGAATTTTACTTGCTAATCATAGCATAATGG
>ONGS01000205.1 GCA_900317395.1 uncultured Eubacteriales bacterium
AGCGTTACCGTGAATGTCATTGAAGCGATTGCAGAAAAAATAAAAGAAACAATAAAAGCGACTCAATAACAGAGCCGCTTTTATGTCTTAATCCTTGTAAATATATCCCCCGATCGGGTTTTCTTTTGACGGACGCACATAAACAATATTCATACTGGTGTCCTGTCGGAGCTTTCTCAAGGCTCTCTCCCAATCTCTGACATTAGCTACTACCTGAAGCTTATACGGATCAATCAATTTTCCCTTATTAGCGAGAAAATAAGCTTCCAGTTTTTTCTGTCCGCTTGAGAGTTTTGATATTTCTTTCATCAGTTCAGTTTCATCATCGGAAAAGAAACTCTTCTTACCGCCATTGCAATCGGTGCATAACGTCCATAGATTGTCGATTGTTGTTGAACCGCCCATATCTACGGGAATGCGGTGATCAACCACCAGCTTAACGCCGTCTTCGATTCCTCTGCCACATCTTTGACATCTTGAATTGTCACGCTGCAACACAGCATATCTTAGCTTGTCGTTTATTGGCTCTCTGATTTTCGGTTCCGTAACAGGTTCCGCACTTTCAAGAATATAACCGGTTTTGGTAGCTCTTATTCCAAGTCCCGTTTCCTGTCTTAAAGAACGTAAAGAACGCTGCCAATCCTGTATATTTCCTGCAACCTCTCTTAAAGTTTCACGCGGTATATCTTCACCGAGATGATTTAAAAAATATGAATGTAGTTTATCTTTTGCACTCGCCATGTTAATGCTCCTTTCATTATTTACACCACTATTCTAACAGACATACATTTGTTTGTCTATAACCGAGGAAAAATAAATGAAAAAAGTCATCAGTCTATTTTCTGGAATAGGTGGAATTGATCTTGGATTTCAACAAGCAGGATTTGAAACTGTGTGGGCTAACGATATAGACAGAGATGCCTGCAAAACATATAGATTAAACTTTCCAGATACAACTGTTTTTGAATGTGATACTCGGAAGCTTGACGCTTCCTTACTTCAAGAGGTAGCTATTATTACTGCGGGATTCCCTTGTCAGCCGTTTTCGGTATGCGGTAACCAAAAAGGTTTTAGTGATAATCGTGGCAACCTGTTCTTTGAAATAATGCGTATTGCCGATGTTGTTAAGCCTCAGCTCATTTTTCTTGAAAATGTCGCCAATCTTGTTGAACACGAGAAAGGACATACTTTTAATGTGATACATAACGAATTAGTGTCACGAGGGTATTATCTGCGCTATTTGGTTGCCGACGCTTGTGATTACGGTATTCCTCAACATCGCACCAGAACATATCTTCTTGCATTTCGTGAAGTTGAGAAATGTGAATCCTATTTTTTCCCTGAAAAAATAAAATTGGAAAAACAGATATTTGACATTATTGATAAATCCGAAAAAGTCGATGATTGTTTTTATCTTCCAGAAAACACACCATTATACAAAAAAATTGCTGAAGCTATTACCGACGATAATCAGATCTATCGTTTTTCGGACTACGGTATACAAAAAAGCAAAGACGGCATTTGTTTTACCCTAAAAGCGAATATGGGCACTTGGTATAACCGTGTACCCATGATAAAAGATTATTACGGAATCCGAACCATTACCCCTGAAGAATGTTTGAGATTGATGGGTTTTCCCCGGAGTTTTAAGATTGCAGATATACCACTGAAAAGCGCATACAAACAAATCGGCAATTCGGTGTGCGTTCCCGTCATTAAACTGTTGGCCGAAAACATATTAGGACTAATACGATGAAAGCATCAGACTGAACAGAGGTCTGATGCTTTTTCTTATGAAAGCGTAGCAGTAGCATTTAACGCGCGCGCAAAATCTTTTTTCGGTTTTCTGATTTTATCTTTGTAATTTAAATAATCTCTCAGAACGGTAGAACAAGCCGAATCATCCATTGAGGTTACTATTTCAAGCTTTAATCTTGCTCTGGATGCACCAACATAGAATAACAATACATTTTCGCGGTAGAAGGTGCTTTCGTCAACATCCGTCAGTATGACAGCTTCAGCTTCCAAACCTTTGAATCTGCGGCAGGTCGTAAATAGACAGTCTCTGTATTTGTGATTATTAATTAATCCTTTCAGCAGACTTTTTTCTTCCGTCTTGCAGGTCAAAATAACAATCTTGGAATACGATTCGCTTTTCAGAGACTCAATCGTGTTATCGATAATCTCTATGGTTTTCTCAGGAGAGTTTGCAAAGTGAATCCTTGCGAGAGCACCCGGAACACAACCTTCATACAGTTTGGGTTTCCTCGAACTTATCGGTTTCAAGGATGTGGTTGCAATGTTCGTTGTATTTCTGCAATTTTTATACAGTGTCAGTTTGCAATCTGCGTTCTCTATGATATCCGGTAAATGCTCCGATTGAATCATTTGCAGTCGGTCATAGAAAATATAAAATGTTCCGCCAGAACCATCTTCGTCTGTTATGATATCTCGCAACATCTCAAGAATGTCCGTTTCCTCAATATTTTCCATTCCGAAATCCTGACCTTCATCAACGATGATATGTCGATACGGGAAGTTGTGACTAAAATACATGCTTTCAAGCTTGTCTTTCAGTTTACCATAATCGGGAGTCATAGAATTGCACAACTTACACGCCAATCCCGCAATTGTATAAAAAGCGATATTTTCATCCTTGCAGCTCTCGGCAAGGAACTCTTTTAATTTAACATTAAAACACAAAAACAGTACTCTTTCACCCTGTTCGGCATGACGCTTTGCTTTTTCCAGCGCGATGACGGTTTTTCCTGTTCCCGCAGCGCCGTTAATTACTGCCGTTTGCTGTTCGGTTAAAAAATTCAGGATAGCGGACTGTTCCTTTAATAAACGGTGAAAACGAGTCATTTTTACATCGATTTCCGTTGAAACCGAGGGGAATACGTCAAACGTGGGGCAAAGAATTTCTTTGATCAATCGGTTGGAATCATTCTCACTAAGATTAGTGAATCGTTTTGAAGGCAAATCGATATTAAAAATTTCATCAATATATTTTTCGGGTTCCGTTAAAGCTTCATGAGTCAATACAAGTTTTTTGTCTGCCTCGGGAGGTAAGTTCATTTTTTCCAAATCCGATAAAGACAGTGAGGGGAACCAAACAGCATGCAAAAATTTACACCTGTACAACAATTCGGCCAAACGGCTCTCTTTGATGTAGTCCATCAGTTCAAACTTATTTCTGTTTGCCTGATTAAACGGACCACCGTGCTTCATCGGAATCCCCGAAGAATATAACCATTGACCGTTTTCGTATCTTATGCGCCCCGCTTTTGCTTCAATACAAATAATGCCTTTATCGGGATTAAAAATCAAAAAATCGGTTTCTTCCTGCGTTATTGTATTTCCGCTCAATCGAGTTAATGAAAACGAATGAAAAACATAGTAATTGTCCGAAAGGAGAGAAAGTGCCTCAAACATCAACCCTTCACGACTTGCAGCATCAAATTCTCGAGGCGTTTTTGGGATCATAACAGCCATAATTATGCCTCCTTTAATGAGTCGGCGATCATCTCGGCCGTTAATTCGGGATCATTGCCGCAAAAGCATGTCCAATCACAGGTGCGCGCTTTTTCGTAAGATTCAACTTCATCAGACATGAAGAAAGCGACTTTTGATTTTTTCCATAACAGCTCGCAACGAAGCGGTTCCAGATTACCGCATAAATACAGATCCGCTTCACCGAAAGGCTTTTCCTTATGCGTAAAGAGTGATTGCTTTTCAATGAGAGAATTCAGCAGAGCTTTCTCGATTTTATCATTTGACCATTCCAGCAAACTGTTCCAAATAGTGGCGTAGTTTTCGTCCGTCCGATCGGTAGCCCCCGACAAATCTGGAGTAGCGGTTACTGCTTTATCTTTCGGAGGTTCGGTTTTCGGTGTTGAAACCGGCTCGACAGGTCGTGTATCTCCCGTGGACAGGTAATCGCCGTAAAAGCCGATGCTTTCGTTATTATATGTTCCGACAACACAACCCCTGTCAAGAAATACATTGAACTCTTCACAGCTTGTCTCGGGAATTAAACAACATGAATAGCACGCCGATAAATTTAAAGAATCTCTTCCCTGACCGAGACTGAGATTACAAACCGGGTCATTTGAACAATACATAGCGGAACGCAGTGCTTTGTTAAATATTTTAGGGAATGTATCCGGGCGACCCTGTCGTACCAGACCCCCCATTGTTCCTTCCGAATCGCCGCTTGCGGTATAAATGAAAATACCTGCCATTTCTTTACCTTCAGCTTCGGTTCCGCAATAAATGCGTTCTTTGACGGACGCAATGCTGTAGCCGCACTCAAAACTAAGTTGTTTTATCAGCAGATGGGAAAGAGTATGGAGCAGAACAAACTCGGGTGTGATTGTTCGAGGACGGGTTTCTCCCATAAAAGAGCTTGCGTAATTATCATTGATGATCTCAATGCGGCATTTTACTTCGTCCTTATCCGCCCATCTGCGAATTGCGGAATAATCAAATTCTATAAAAATACCTTCGCCGCGAACCTGATATGCTGGATACCAATCGGTTCTCGGTTCCTTAATACATACAAAGCTTCCCTGCTTGTCGGGTGACTCGGAGGGATCCGCAGGTTTTATTCTGGAGAATCCGATTAACGCCTGAACTTCGCGAATTTTGTTAATCAGAGAAACTCCTCGTACAAACGGCAAATTATTATAATCGGATATATCTGTATCTTCTCGCATAAAGTCACGATCAAGCTCATGCGGAATAATAATTCTGCCCGTAAGAGCATCGAATTCTTCCGCGCGATACTTAACGCTCGATGTGTTTTCTACATCGTCCGTCGCACTGGTTTTACGTTCAAGTATTTCTTTGATCTTGTGATCGGGTTCGTCAATCTCAATGGAGATATTATGTGAATACTGCTCAATTTGAGCTGCCAGAAATCTCGAAAGAAATTCTGCCGGCATGCCAGATATTTCTCTTGTAGACGAAACGGCCCTCTGAAAATCCGCATATGAACTGCTGTTATCGATTTTTTCGGTCAACTTGCTGGAATATGGAGGTATAACAAGTGAGCTTGCGGTGACGGGGAAGTACACGGATGAGCTGCCTCGCTGTAATGCCCGAGGAAACTCCTCGCAAGCTTCGGTGGTGTTTTTCCATGGATGGCGACCTTTGCATAAAAAATCAAACTGACCGCCTGTTTTTTCGTAAAGTCGCTTAAATACGCCGGTATCAAATGCGCCCTTTAGTGATGCACGTGCCTTACAGGCTTCACAGGTTACAATCAAACCCTCTAATCCTTCTGTGGCAGATGAACCGGTCTTAAACCGAATATCGGGATTACCGCATATTCTTTTTGCGCCGCCGGTGTTTCTGCAATGCACCCATTCTACCCATGGGAAGTCGTTGATATGACCGTGATTGCACACGGTCACAATACGAGCAACAACCAAACTTTGATTACAGGTAGGGCATCTCATATGGTTGACCATATAAGGGTCTCTGTCAAGTGTCTCTCTTTTTGTTTTTCGTTTGTATTCTTCGATCCATTTCTTTATAGGCTTGAATCTTCTGCATTTGGGGCAGAAGTACCATTCGGGAAAGCGGGAGTACGCTATTCGATGTCCGTCCTCCCCGGTAGGCATACCGAATTTGTTAACATTCAGCAGCTTTTCCAATCGTTCATCGTGAATCGTAACGGTATCCTTTGCCCATTTTTCAGGAGCAGCGGTCATCAGGGTTTGGTCCTTAAAGTCCACCAGTGCTCCGACTCCGTACTGCAACACGGCTTGAGAGGCTCTGACAGCGTAAGTTACACGATTAAGCGGGAATGTTTCAGATTGTTTTACCGACATGGTTACTCCTCCCAGATTAGAATATTACCCGGCACTGCCGTGTCAACGTTTCTCATGGATGTCATAACATCAAAAGCGGGATCCGATGCCGTTGATGCATACGGTTTCATTAAACGACCGAAACCGTCCTCTGGATGCTTTTGCATCAGTTTTTCACCGTAAGTGAATTTTTCAGGATCATATGCTTTTGCCATTATGTCCCAATCTTCAATAAAAGTAGTAATTTCCGAAGCGATATCTTCGTTTTCGCAATCCATGCCCGAATTCTGTCTTTCGATTATCCGACGATTGCGATTAAGAATGAACGTTTTGATACTCTGAATAACGTCCGAATATTTTTCTTTGTCAAAATCAGCGGCAGCTTTATCATCGGAAAGCTCAGGGATCAAATGCCTTATCAACGATATGATTGTTGCTTTTAACGCACGATCTCTTGCAGGTTGCGAGAAAGGTGTTACCCCGGTCGGTTCAACATATTTATAAAATGAGTCGTGATACTGCCTGAACTGCTCATAATGAGAGCGATCCCTGCTTTTTGAACCGTCATACAGCGTGAACGCAACGCCCGGGAACGATCTTCCGATACGGCTGGATGCTTGGATATACTCCGATGTCAATTTCGGCTGACCGATAAGTAACATAACATTTAATCGAGCAACATCTATTCCTACCGATATCATATTAGAAGCCATCAGAATAGAGGAAGCGTATTTTTTGTTCTCTATATTCTCTCGGGAGTATTCCAGTTTCTCAAGTTTATCGAGTGTTTCGTTTAACTCCGTTGTTGATATGCGGCTTGTTAACTCGTCTGCAAACGCTATTGTCCTTGCAGTTTTATCGGTAGATAATCGTCTGGCAATACGTTTGATAAAATCCTTAACGTCATCTTCCACAAGCGTGTTACACTTACCAAGGTCTTTTAAGCTGTTAAAGTAAACTGTCAGAGTCCAATACTTGTCCTTAATATTATCGTCAAGGGACATTATCTTTATTGTTTGCATCAGAGCGGCAATAGAGCGGACTTCCATCATCGCCTTTGTTTTGCCTGCGGGCATTAAACCGACATACAATCTTCCGTATTTTCCTGACTTATAGTCAATCGGCAGTTCACGCGCGAAGAACGAATCCTCCGCGTCCAAACCCGGATGAGGGAATTGGCAGACGTCTCTGTCATACAGCGCGGAACATTGTTCGGCTGCGCGGCGAATTGTAGCGGTTGAGGCTACGATTTTCGATTTTACTCCCTTTGATGCACACAGGTAATCAATTGCAGACTCGTATAAACCTACCATTGTACCGAGTGGTCCCGAAATCAAATGAAGCTCGTCCTGAATAACCAACTCGGGTGCGCGGTTGTTGCTGTGCAATCCGAAAAAGGCTCCGATTTCCTTTTTCCATGGGAGCATGGCGAATTTATCTACGGTACCAAACAGCAAAGTCGGCGGGTTTAAATACAGTTCTTCGTCAATGATTTGCACGGGAAGTTTTGTCGGATTGAAATAACAACTCTCTTGAGGACAACATATTTCAAAATGCCTGTTATCTCTCATGGAATAACCGAATTCACCAATCAGATGTCTGTCTTTACAATCCTTAACAAGCTTTGTTCCGCACCACG
>ONGS01000204.1 GCA_900317395.1 uncultured Eubacteriales bacterium
AGACAGTTCATTTTCGTGACGTACTACCAGCTGTGCTATGGTGTAGTATTCGCTGTCACGTGGAACCTCATAATCATGCGGAGCGATGTTGCCATAGTATATGTTTTCCAGTGTGGTCATAATCTCACCGTCCTTTTAAGCAACAATCAATACCACACTAGTTTGAGAAGTCTAGAATTTTTACGAATAATAGTTGAAAAATTTATTTACCCATGATATACTTTAATGGAATATTTTTCATTAAGAGGTGAAACAAGAATGCCTACAGTTATTGATCTTTTTTCTGGTGCAGGAGGTTTAAGTCTGGGTGCATCTCGTGCGGGATTTACTGTGGGTGCTGCTGTTGAAATAGATGAACATGCTATGAAAACTCATAGATGCAACTTTCCATATACTGTACATATTCAAAAAGATATTACTACTTTAACTGGTGCAGATATATTGAATCAGGCAAACATTAATCACGATGATTTTTTGGGGATAATTGGTGGTCCTCCTTGTCAAGGATTTAGTTCCATTGGACATGGCGATATCAATGATCCTCGCAATCAATTATTCATAAAATTCTTTGACATTGTTTCTGAGTTGCAACCAGTATTTTTTGTTGCCGAGAATGTTCCTGGGATAATGAAAGATAAATATAATCCTATCAAAGAAGATGCATTTAATAGAATTCCCAACTATGTTATACTACCTCCTTTATCTATAAATGCCAGCGAATATGGAGCACCTACTACTAGAACTAGAGTTTTTTTCATTGGTTTCCGAGAATGCGACTTAATTCATCCTTTTAGCATAACAGATATCGAAGCGCAAAAAGTTGAAGTTTCAAAAAAGACAACTGTAAGGCAGGCATTAGAAGGTTTACAAGAAGATATTCGATACACTTCCACTTTTAAATCTTCCAAAGCTTTGTCTAGAAGTTACTATTCAAGCAATAATCATCTTCAATCGGATTTTTTTTATGAGAGAGTAACATCCCGAATACCAGCTACTGTAGGAAACAAGGAATATATTCGAGAATATAAAACTCATCATTTTGTAGATGGCTGTATTCCTACAAATCATTCTAAGGCGGTAAAAAAACGCTATTCAAAATTAAAATATAATGAACAAGATAAAGTATCTAAGTCAAAACGTTTAGATCCAGATGGATATTGTCCTACACTTCGAGCTGGAACGGGACCCGAAAAGGGAAGTTACCAAGCAGTTCGTCCAATCCATTATAAATATAACCGTGTTATTACTCCTCGTGAAGCAGCCCGACTTCAAGGGTTTCCAGACTGGTTTAAACTGCCGGAAACTATCTGGCATAGTTTCCGGCAGATTGGGAATAGTGTTTCTCCAATTGTAGCAGAACAAGTTTTATCAGCAATTTATCAAAAATTAACGCTTTGAAAACTTGGATAATACTTGTAGTATGATATGTAGCTATCAATTTCAGTATCTTTATCGCTAAACACAAAGCTATATTTTTTTGACAACTGCTTTTTGGCTATCTTGCTAGGAAGCAGTTTATTAATATGTACAATTTCTTTTACTGTAAGTTCAGGAATACTTATTGACGATGGACAATCCCATTTGAAGTTCACATACTTTAATTCACGGAAAGCTTTTTTTATAACTGTTTCTCGTGTGTGATCTTCAAGGATTATACCTGTAAAAGTAATCATTGTTTGTCCGTCTTTGTATACGGTAGAGAATAACGGAAAAAGAAAACGTTTATCAAATGGAGTTTCTATAAACAGTCCTTCAATCATTTTTTGTAAACAACGCAAAAGTACAATAGGATACTCTTTGGTTGTTATTTGATCTTCAGTAACATCTATTGGAACATACTCACCAATTCGTTCTTTTAGTCGATTTAGCCTATATCCTTTTAGTGAAATACTACTATCATCTGGAACGCCTAAAGAAGATACATTAGCGTTAAAAGTCACTCTGATTATATCATTGCAATTTACGATACTTGTTAACGCAGCTAAGTCGCTAAACTGTTGAGAAATCTCCGCTGGGGAAGTATAGTCCAACCATATTATACTATTTTTGTTTCCCCAATCCCCTCCTGAGATAAAGTCGGTGCTTGTTTGATTAATAACCTTTATACATTTGTAGGGCGTGTTAAAACATGCTCTTTTGTAGACTATTGGATCTTCTTCTAAAGATATCATCGACGTAATATTAATCTTATCATGTATTTGTTTGAAATCATCAAACAAATATGAGCCAAAACCAATATAACGATGTGACTTGATGTTTATTATCTCTCCAAGTTTAGATAGGCAATTGACAAACAAAAACCTATCCACATATTTATTAGGTCGAAGATGATAAAAAGGTTGTGACATTTTCTATCCTCCATTTTTTGATTGATCCAAAATTGCATCAAAACATTTTTCTCCGACCATTGAAGCAGTGATCTTTTCATCGACGTCACCGTATAAGTGAATAGATACCGTTTTTATGTCATCTATGCTTTTTGAAAAGCGTATAACACGATATGGCTTTTCAATCTTAGGTTTTGGGAGAGCTGGGCGATAAGTGTTTCCACGTGCTTCATGGCGCATGGTAACACCATATTCTTTTTGTGCTTTTTCCGAGAAAAGATCATCAAAACTTGTTTTTTCAGCAACTGTGGAATAAGTGCGTTCTTGTTCGTTTCGACCTTTCCACTGATTAGTATAGTTTGTAAACATTTTTAAGCCTTCACACATTTTGTCTTTAACAGCTATATACACTGCTGAAGAATGATCAACACCTCTTTTAGTTGTTGTCATTGGAAGATCTTTCGGGTTGTTACTCTCAAAAACAGCAATTCCTTTTATACCGATGAATTGGTTGTGATAATTTGGAACTCCAGCAATTCCCCAACCGGTCAGACTGGATTTATCATTATACAATACAACTCTGTCGTTGCATACAACAGTTATACCGGCATCATAAGAGCTGCGTTTCGACTCATTCATTTTATCAATGTCATCATCTGATGCCATAGGAGCATAAAACCCTATTGCTAATTTCACGTTTACAGATCCATATTGATTGGTGAAAACAAATGGTCGAACACCTTCTTTGTCTGTGCCTTTTTTGACCAACAGTTCAACAGGGTTTCCTTCCACTTTATGGCCGTTGATTTTTATGCAAAACCCTTTTTGAATTATTAGGCTATAACTCTCCTGTATAGCTTTTCTTAGATTCTCGACAAACGCATTTAAATTTGAAGCATTTTTCCATAAATCAGAAATACTGCTATTTAAGGGGCTAATTATAATTTCTGTTCCATCACTTGTTAATGTGTTCTTTTCTGAATTTTCTTCAATAGGAAAAGTCCAATCTGAAGACCTTGCCCAATCAGATGGTATTATGACCGTGTATTTTTCTTGGGAGCTTTTTGTATGAACTACTGCTGCTTTTCCTATTTTGAAAATAGCACGTTTCATACCTATTCCATAGATTCCGATTGTTGGATGATCAGTATCAGTTTCTTGAACTCTTCCCATCCTGAACGCATAGTTCTCTGCGATATCTCTTGGAATTCCTCCACAATTGTCTTTAATCGAAAATTTGTTATTTGAAATGTTAATCTCTGCAGAATAACCTTTATAGAAATTAGAATCCTCAAGTTTATTCTTTTGAGACGAAGATAATCTTACAACACCATCTAAGCAGTTGTCTAACAGATCAAGAATGGCATCATTTAAATCTATATCCCGAGTAAGCATCTCAACAAAGAATTCTTTAGTTGGTTGACCGTTTGCAGTGTTGTTTGCCATGTAAGAGTCTCCCTTTTCATAATCTTTTAATCAAATCAAACAGATAAATCAAGAGGTAAATCCGAAATATCTTTTAATCTTTTTCCACTAATTAATACGTTTAGCATTTCTAAAGCATCTTCTGCACCAGCCTGCTTGACCGCTTGTATCAATTCATATAACGCAAAATGATATACACAATCAATATCGCCCGTCCCCATCGCTATAGATGCTAATCTCGAAGGAAGTGGTTCAGCTGTTACAACAACAATATGAGGTAAATGTCCTTTTCGATTTCGAATAAGGTTTAACGCCTCTGTTCGACTATTCTGTGCCCTATCACTTCGGATAGTCCACTTTGCAGAAATACTAGCATGCAAAATAGGTTTTCCTCCATTAGATCGTCGGATATCAGTTGCTAAAGAAACACTATTATCCACCATAGGATTGGGGGTATTTATTTCTTCGTCGCTACAAAGATTTCTATAAATTATCACATCTGGAGAAACCATATAATCATTCCCGAGAACAGCCGCTAATTCGGTGTTTGCTTTAGTTAATGCGCTTAAGTATGCTAGATGTTCATATTGTGAAAAATCAGAAGTCTTCACTCTATTGTTGTTTCCAAGCTTGATAATTTCCCAAGAACCTGGTCTTAGATTAGAAAGCTTTGGAAATGTATTGCGCAAGAATTCCATATTTATCTCTTCGAATTGTCGACCACTGGTTTGTCCAAGTGACTTTTCTTGTGTAAAGGCAAGGAGAATATCAGTAATTCCTTTAGCAATCTCTTTTGACAGTCTACTACTTTTATCAGCATTCGATGCAACACCATTAGCATCTACTGTTAATATGCTATCAAGTAGTGCTCTATGATAGTTTTCGCGTGCTTCTTTAATTATAGGATTCACAATATCACCTTCTTTATTTCTTCTCCAACAGATTTAGCAACAGGAGGGGGAAATGCATTCCCAATCATTCTGCACGCTGCGGTTTTTTTCTTACCAAACATCCATGAATCCGGAAAACCTTGTATACGAGCAATCATTCTAGGTGTTAACTTAGGATTACCAGAAAAATCTATACTAGGGGCTTCATTAGCTACACCCGAACCGTCTACACCTAGTTCAAGCCATGCTTTTTTTGCTCGAGCTGGTCCTAAATCAGGTCCACCATGTTTTTTTGATCCACCAACTATAGTTGGTGCTATTTTATCCGCTTTACGCTTCCATTCATCAGCATATTGCCAACCATTCTCTTTCATAAGGTCAAAAATAGTTTGTCCTACCGTGGAGGTTGGTTCTGATGATGGTAATGGATAATCAAAACTATCAGTAATATCGTTTCGTATAGCAACGATCACTACTCTTGGTCGAAGCTGAGGAACGCCAAAATCAGAAGCATTTAATAGTGAAATATGTGGTTTGTGGTAACCTATGCTTTCTATTTCATCCATAATTTTTTTTCGATATGCATCAAACTGAGAATCTAAAAAGCCACGAACATTTTCCAACATAACAGCTTTAGGTTGAATTTCCTTTATTAGTCGAATTGCTTCGGGAAAAAGATCACGTTCATCATCTTTTCCTAATTGCTTTCCCGCAACAGAAAACGGAGGACAGGGTACACCACCTGCGAGCAAATCAACATCTTTATATGGCGAACCACTAAAGTTCTTAACATCAGCACATATTACATTCCACTCGGGGCGGTTGAATTTTAAAACATCGCAATATTCTTGTTCATATTCAACTAATGCAACATGAAAAAAACCCGCCTCTGCAAGACCTAATGCTTGACCTCCAGCGCCTGTACATATTTCAACACAAGTTAGTACTCGATTGTACATATTAGGTTACTCC
>ONGS01000203.1 GCA_900317395.1 uncultured Eubacteriales bacterium
CATAGCCTTACACCCAAAAGTTTCCCTTATGTCAGATATGTTAAATTCGATACAAAGAGTTTGCAGGCTATTATTGAAATATTCCATAAGGAACAGGGCAAGGATATCAAGTGTATGAAATTTGATGTTGATAACAATGCGTCCTTAGAGGAGCTTTCGGGAGGTCTGCCGCAGTATCATAATTGGTACATATCAGCACAGCCACGAAAGAATGATGATTTACAGATTAGTACCGACACTGGAGAGGTTTTATATATTGCCGAAGGTAAAAGCAATGATGAAGTGGATCACGATGCGGCAGTCGAGAAACAAATGGAAATTGCTATAAAAGCACATATTCAAAAACAAGCTGAAATACTTCAAAGCGGAAAGAAAATCAAAGTGCTTACTCTTTTCTTTGTCGATTCTGTAAGCAAGGTCAGAAGCAGTGACGGTGACGGCAGAGGTATCTATCTGAAAATGTTTGACAGAGTGTTTGAAAAAATACGCTCCGAAGCAAATCTGATAGAACAGTCTGTACTGAATCAATATCCTAAAGAATTTTCCATTCTTGATCCTGATGTACCTGTTGCTAAAATCCGTGAAGGTTATTTTGCGGTAGATAAAAACCATAAGGCAGTAGACGTTGAGGGTTGGAACAGCGATATTGATGATGAAGATGTAAAACTGAAAGCTAAGGCACAGGAAGATGTTGACAGAGGTATTGACCTTATACTTAACAAAAAAGATGCGCTAATAAGTTTTGATGAGCCGCTTTCGTTTATCTTCTCACACTCAGCTCTGCGTGAAGGCTGGGATAACCCGAATGTATTTGTCCTTGTTACCATTAAGGAAACAGGCAGCGATATAGCAAAGAAACAGGAAGTCGGCAGAGGACTTCGTTTGCCTGTTGATATTAGCGGTGCAAGATGCTATGACAGCTCTATCAATGAACTGACGATCGTTGCAAATGATTATTATGACCATTTTGCCGATTCTTTGCAGCAGGACTATAACGCTTCATCAGGATTCAACAAGGAAGAAGTAACCGCCGATATTATCAAAAAGGCTATTATTGATGCAGGAGTACCGAAAGAAAAAGTAGAAGCCGCCTACGATGCATTTAAGCGTGAGCTTTGTGCGTCTGATTATGTAAAGGTCGATAAATCAGGAAAAATCATTATGAAGAAGTCGGACAAAGATTTCATGAATATTCAGTTTAACGATCTTATACTTATGGAACACGCTCAGAAGATAAAAGAGTCCTTCGTAAATGCAATGAAAGACAAAGGCAGCAAGAAAATTGAAATTAATAATGGTGATGAACCGCCTTTTGAAAACGGTGTACAGAAATATATCAGCGAAAGTACTTTCTACACTATGTATCAAAAACTCCTTGCTATACTTCAAAAGCGTTCTGTATATAGATACAAGCTCGATAAAGATAAGTTTATAAAAAGCGTGACACAAGAGATAGAGAATCAGCTCAGGCGTAAAAATGATTTTATACAGTTTGAAGTAACAAAAGCCGAAGTTGATTTTAACGATTCTCGTAAAATGAAAATGTCCGGCGTTCAGAAAATAGTTGAGGACAGCGAAAGCCATACAATAACTTATGAAACAAGACCTTTATTTGATATTGTCAACATCATTATGGCAAACACGATGTTGCCGAGATTAGCAATTATCAAGATAATTAATGGACTGTCTGCTGATGCAAGAAATAAGATAAACAATCAGGATTATCTGGAAGAAGCGATAAAGACTATCAAAAATAAGCTGAAAGAATTCAAGAGTCGTGAGTTTATTAAAGCCGAGCTGATAGAAGGTGTATCCATTCTTGAAAAAGACATTTTCGAGGTTGATAAAATCGTCAACGAATCCGAAATAAAGTATCTATTTACACCAAAGCCGTCAAACAGAAGAGCAATGAATCTGAAATACAAATTCGACAGTGAAGGAGAGTTAAAATTTGCAAAAGCACTTGATGAAGATCCAAATGTACTTCTCTATACCAAACTGAAAAAAGGCGGTTTTGTTATAGAAACACCTGCCGGAAACTACTCACCTGACTGGGCTATCGTATATCAAAAGACAAAAGACACTTTTGCAATGTACTTTGTTGCCGAAACGAAGTGGGATAAAGAAAAAGGTGACCTTTCCGAAGACGAGATAATAAAGATCAATTGTGCAGAGAAACATTTTGAAGCAGTGAATCAGAGTGTGAGTGAAATTGTAAAGTATGCTTGGGTAAATTCATTCAAAGACACAACCAAAGGACAGTCGTTCCCACAAGTATTCATAGATGAAAACTATGCTGATACTCACCCATTGGAAAGACCGTTTGTTTGATATTTGTGCGGTATCATTCCTCAAAATATCCGCCTGTTGAGCCGTCCCACTCTATTGTGCCGTCCTCGTACAACTGACAGCCGTGTGCCACAAAGGTTCCACTTATCATATTGCACATTACAAAGCCCAACGACAACAGAACATAATTAAACAGCACCTTGTATCACCAAATCGGCGGTACAGGGTGCTGTTTTTATGTTATTCAAAATCATTCGTCATCACGATCTCACTCACCGTCTTAAATCCTCTCCGCTGATAAAAGCCTTCCGTATTTTCGCCGTGAGAGGTGATAAGATAAATGTGAGTGATACCTTGCTCCTTCAAATCTGCTTTCAATGCGTTCAATAGCGACGTGCCTATGCCCTTGCTTTGCTCCGATGTCCTAACACAAAACTCTTTCAAACAAAACTGTACGCTAATGTCGCCCTGCTCACGCTGACCGATGATAAATCCAACGGGAACATCATCAATGTATGCTGCTTTGCCGATGAAGGTATCAGCCGACATCATTTCCGAGATACGGCAGTGTGCCGTGTCTTCCGACCACGAATCGTTCCACGGTGAAGCATTGAACACGGACATATAAAGCTCGGCGTAATCGACGATTCGTTCTTTCGTCATATTTTCTATTGTGACATTCATACTAACGCCTTTCAAATAAGATCAATTACAGTTTATCATATCATTATCGAAAATCCAACAGGGTGTGTAGGCTAATTGTAATTATTTGTAATATGTGTTTCCCGTATTTTCTATGATTAATTCCTTCTTTGAATTTTCCAAAGTCATTTCAAGCGATAAACTGCCCGAAAAAGAAACTGTCAATCTTGTGGCAGTCTTAG
>ONGS01000202.1 GCA_900317395.1 uncultured Eubacteriales bacterium
TTAGTATTATATTTCTTTGTATATAGCTGTACCGATGTGTGCAGTCAAATTCATTGCCGTACTTCTGTTTTAGCGGAATGTGGAAAGGATAAATGAAGTTCTATTCTTGACAACAGGAGAAAAATTTGCTATAGTTGTTACAAAGTTAATATTATCGGTTTACGGTGCGAAAGGCTTTTGCCCGGTAGGTAATTGGGAATCCGGTGAAAATCCGGAACAACCGTCATTACTGTAATTGGCGTGTGCCATAAGTCAGAATACTTCCGTAAATCCGGGTAATGCAAGCTTGGACGATGAAGAAGTGCAACCGGTCATACATCAGCTGTGTCGGAGTGTTTCTTCTTCAGGATCTCGGGACGGTTTGATTTTGTAGATTGATCAGTTGTGCTTTCTTTGTGTCTTGACAGAGAAAGCATTTTTTGGTGATGTGATGGAAAAACAGGATAAAAAAGCATATGCTCTTGTGTTGCTGAAAGATAAATACTCGGAACTTGGCAGACTTCCGAAGCGCAGTGATTTTGACGGAGAGACCGTGTGCCTGATTAAGCAGAAACTTGGTCCTTGGCCAAGGGCACTGGAAGCGGCTGGTCTGAAAGAACCGCCTGCTGTTTCGGCAAAAGAAAAAAGCCGTATGAAGCGTGAAAAAAGCCGCAGGAACAGAAAGAAAAATAGACAACTATCCGCATTGAATCCCGATAATGCTCTTTCAGAAAAAAATCAGGAGGAGAAAAAATGAAGAAGAGAACGAAAATTTTATCATGCGCCACGGCGGCGGCACTGCTTTGCTCTGCTCTGCCTTTTGTAGTTTTTGCAGAAAGCGACAACGGTAAGGTTCGTGTTGTTGTAGAAAACAATACCTTTAAAAAGGCTGACGGTGCGGCATGGGACGGAACACTGATTGACGAATGGGTAGAGCTGAAATCCGATTCAACGGCGGCAAGCATTATTTCAGAGGTTGTTACCTCAAAGGGCTATGCCGATCCGATAACGGATAGCCAGTACGGTGCTTATATTGCATCCGTTGACGGACTTACATCAGGAGACGGTTCCAACCTTGAAGGCAGTGCGTATCCGGGTTGGCTTGTTGGCTATGACGATTGGTACGGCAACGGCGGAATTTCAACATTGAATATTTCTGACGGTGATGAGCTGTTTATTTCTTATTCGTTGAATATGGGTGTGGATATCGGCAGTGATTTTTACAACACAAGCACTAAGCTGAAAACCCTCGAAGCAGATAACGGTACTATATCACCCGAACTTTCTTCCGAAACAACGGAATATACACTCACACTCAATGAAGGTTCAAGCACTGTAAAGCTTACACCGACTGCGGAAAACAAGAATTACAGATACAGGATCTACAAAACTGAATATACGCCCGATCAGGATAACGATTATAAGCGCACAAAGGATATCCCTGTGTCTGACGGAGATGTAATTTATATCGGCGTTGGTCATGATGCTTACGGAGCAGAGGAAACAGTATATAAGCTGAATGTCAGCATACCGAACACACAGCAAAGCTCACAGGAATCGTCAAAAGAGGAATCTTCCAAGGAAGAATCAAAAGTAAACAATAATGACGATATCACAGTTGATAAGATCATCGAAGATACAACTGCTCAGATCAAATCCAACGAAAAAGTAGCTGTTGCCGGCAATGAATGGGAAATATTGACCCTGGCAAGATTTAATTCTCTTGACGTTAATACAAAAAATGCCTATTTAAGCAGTTTGAAGGAAACTTTAAGCACAGCAGAATTTACCAATGCGACAGACTATGCAAAGCTTGTTATTACACTTACAGCTTTGGGAGTAGATGCAACAGATTTTGAAGGATACGATTTTGTTGCGCCGCTGGCTGATTTTGATTTTGCTTCAAAGCAGGGAATTAACGGCACAGTATATACACTGATTGCACTTGACACACATAATTATGATATTCCCGAAGCACCCGAAGGTGCAACTCAGACAACAAGAGATGAGCTTATTAATACCATACTTTCTGCTCAGCTTAAAGACGACGGCTGGACATTCTATGGTGATGTATACGACCCTGATATGACAGGCATGGCTTTGCAGGCACTTGCGCCGTATTATGAAACAAATGATAAGGTAAAGACTGCGGTCGATAAGGCGGTAGAGCTTTTGTCAAAGGTTCAGGAAGATAACGGTGCCTATACTTCATACGGTTCGAACAACTGTGAAAGCACAGCTCAGGTTGTAACAGCACTCTCAGCCCTTAAAATCAATCCCGATACAGATGAAAGATTTATCAAAAACGGTAATAGTGCTATAGACGGACTGAAACTTTTCTATGTTTCTTCTGCGAATGGATTTGCTCATGAACAGGGAGGAGATTATAATAAATACTCCACCGACCAAGCATATTATGCACTTTGTGCTTTCAGCCGTCTGACCAATAATCAGACTTCTCTGTATGATATGTCTGATGTGAGCTTTGAAACCGAGTTCGCAGAAACAAGTGAAGAAAGTGCAGAAGACAGCGACATTGATGAAACAAGCTATGAAGAGGATGAAAACAGCACAGCTGACGCTTCCGAAGAAGAGGACGAAAGTTCTGAATCTTCTGATGAAGCAAGCAATAACAATACAGGTGTCAATGCCAATAACACTAACAACGGTGATACAGCTACTGTTGAAACAGGCGATAATGCACCGATCATTGCAATGATATTTGTGGTTGTTGTTTCTGCTTGTGCAGTATTTGTATTGAGAAAAACAGAAAATTAATTTACAGTGAAGGCTGTTCTGAATTTCAGGACAGCCTTTGCGGTGTATAGCAGAGGGTCATATGAAAGATTGGATAAAAAACAATTACAAAAAACTGATCATAGGCGCAGTCATTATCATGGTACTGTCGGCGGCATTTTTGGTCGGCGGTCAAATAGAACCAAATAATAATGTGCCTGTTGCAAGCGAAACAAGCGAACGATCAAATATAGCTGTACATTCCCGATCATCCGATAATGAGATGAAGGAAGAAATTTCGGAAAATACTTCCGCTGTGCCTTCTGAAAAAACGTCAGAAAGTACATCAGCTGCAGAATCTTTAAAGTCTATTTCGGAAATTTCCAAAGAAAGCAGTATTTCTTCAAAAAGCGAAAGTGCCGATATCAAACTTTCTTCATCGATCGAAAATACGGATCAAAGCAGTATCTCCGATTCTGAAACAGCACGCCCTTCCAATGACAAGCCAAAGGAAACTGCTACTGAAAAGAACAGTAAATCAGAAAATACAAATAATCCTACACCCTCAAAAACATCCTCAAAAAGTCAACAATCCGGTACTGCTGAAACAAATACAAAGACTTCAATTCCGACAAAACAACAAATCCAACAAAACGACACAACGAATCAGCCGACAGAAAAATTAACCGATAAACAAGAGTCCTCAAAACCTGTTGTCATATCCGAGCCTTCCACAGAAAACGAACAGGGTGATCTTAGCTGTACATTAACTATTTCATGTGCAACAGCTGTTAATAATAGCAGTCTTTCAAGGGCAAAGCGTTCTGTTCTGCCTTCTGACGGAATGATACTGAATCATGCAAAGGTTTATTTCAATGAGGGAGCTTCCGCATACGATATTATCAGCAAAGCTTGTAAAGAGAACAATATTCATTTTGATGCTGTGACAACTCCGCTAACGGGTGGAAAATATATCAAGGGTATCAATAATCTGTATGAATTTGACTGTGGAAATGTATCGGGCTGGATGTACAGAGTCAACGGAGAATTTCCGAATATCGGCTGTTCGGAATATTATTTGTGCGATGGGGATGAGGTATCATTTCTATATAGCTGTAACCTTGGCGGAGATATCGGCAATATTTATAAAGAGGAATAAATGATGAAAACAGGTTTTATGTCATATCATCCTTTGACACAGCTGCTATTTTTTGCTTCTGTATTGTCTTTTACCATGTTTTTTATGCATCCGCTCATCCTTCTGATATCGCTATTTGCCGGCTCGCTGTATGTTTTTTATATCGGCGGAGCAAAAGGATATTTTCAGACTTTCAAGCTTACGTTTATTACCTCTGTCATGATTGTACTGATCAATCCTTTGATAAGCCACGGGGGAGTGACAATTCTTGCATATCTGCCCGATGGAAATCCCTTCACACTTGAATCATTGTTTTTCGGAGCGGCGGCAGCCTTACTGATGTCCTGTACATTAAAATGGTTTTATTCTGTCAACAAAATTTTCACCTCAGACAGAGTAATCTATCTTTTCGGAAGAATTACGCCCAAGCTTGCTCTGCTCCTTTCAATGACATTAAGCTTTGTCAGTAAATTTATCAGTCAGTTAAAAACGGTCAGAACAGCACAGTATACACTCGGGCATGATATTTCGACAGGCTCGCTGATAAAGCGTGTCAGAAACGGCATTCGTATACTTTCTGCTATGATACAATGGTCGCTTGAAAATTCTGTTGACACAGCGGATTCTATGAAAAGCAGAGGGTACGGATTAAAAAAACGGACAAGCTATTCTATCTATAAAATTCTGCGGCACGATGTTATTTTTATATCGCTTATCTTGTTGGCGGATTTATACATGATGATTGGAATCAGGAACGAGGCATTGTATTACAGCTATTATCCGATGATTGAAATTGATATTTCAGGCATTTATACGCTGACACTGTTTGTAGTGTTTTTTCTGCTGTGCCTGATGCCTTTGATTGCAGATATAAAGGAGAACCTAAAATGGAAGTCTATTCAATCGAAAATTTAAGCTTTACATATCCACAGGCAGAGCAGAAGGCTTTGAGCGATATTTCTTTTTCTGTCAAAAGCGGAGAGTTTATTACACTGTGCGGTTTTTCGGGCTGTGGGAAAAGTACGCTTCTTCGTCAGCTGAAAACCGCCCTTCGCCCGTATGGTGAAATTATCGGAAAAGTAAAATTTTTCGGTAAAAATCTTGAGGATGTTCCCGAGCTTGAACAAGCGTTCAAAATAGGTTTTGTCATGCAGTCGCCCGATCATCAGAGTATCACTGATAAGGTGTGGCATGAGCTCGCTTTTGGTCTGGAGGGACTGGGACTTGATAACGGAACGATAAAAAGAAAAACAGCGGAAATGGCGGCTTTTTTTGGTATTGGCGACCGGCTTTATAAAAGAATTGATGAGCTTTCGGGCGGACAAAAACAAATTCTGAATCTTGCGGCAGTGATGATCATGCAACCGTCTGTTTTGATTCTTGACGAGCCTACCGCCCAGCTTGACCCGATAGCGGCTGATGAATTTATCACCATGCTGCAAAAAATCAACCGAGAACTCGGTACGACAGTCATCCTCAGTGAACATTCTCTTGATCGGGTTTATGCCGTAAGCGACAGAATTATTGTGATGGATAACGGAAAAATTATATCTGATACTTCACCAAAGGATACGGCATCTGTTTTGAATAAAAAAACGAGCGGAATGTTTGAGGCTTTACCGGCACCTTCGCAAGTTTATATATACGCTGAAAAGAAGCCGCAGTCTGCACCGCTTACCGTAAGCGAGGGAAGACAGTGGTTAAGTGATTTTGTGAATGATAAAGAACTTGCCGATTTGGATTTTTTTGAAAAGAAACATGAAAAAAAAGAAATACCCATGTTGGAAATCAAAAATCTTTGGTTCAGATATGATCGTACTTCCGATGATATCATCAAGGGTGTGAACCTAAAAGCATATAAGGGTGAAATTATCTCGATACTCGGAGGAAACGGTGCAGGCAAAACAACACTGCTAAGAGCCGTCGCAGGAGTGAATCAACCCTATAGCGGAAAGATCATACTGAACGGTATTTCTGCCCGAAAAAACAGTTCTGTGCCAAAACTTGCATTACTTCCGCAGAATCCGCAGGCATTATTTTTAAATGATACAGTGGAATCAGATCTGTATGAAATATTTGCTAATACCGATACAGACTATGTCGAAAGAAAGCGGCTTGTGGAGGGCGTTATCAGCCTTTGCGACCTTGAAAAGCTGAAAAATCGGCACCCTTATGATCTTTCCGGCGGTGAACAGCAAAAAGCGGCTCTAGCAAAAATCCTGCTGACAAAGCCTGAAATATTGTTACTTGATGAGCCGGTCAAAGGACTGGATATTCGCTCAAAGCAGGAAATAGGGGAGATACTGAAAGTACTGGCAGACATAGGGCTGTGTATTATCATAGTAAGTCATGATATGGATTTCAGTGCGAAGTATTCGGACAGATGTGCATTATTTTTTGACGGTGAGATAACAGGTATGGACGAACCGCACCGTTTCTTTTCAGAAAATACCTTTTATACAACAGCGGCAAGAAGAATGTCGTATGATATTTTGGAAAAAACAGTTACTGTTGAGGATATATTGAAGGTACTGAAAATCAAAAATGATTTCAATGACAATTACAAGAAAGATCGTAATGTAATTGAGAAACTACTGAAAAACGAAAAGCATAAGCCAATACAAAAAGCAAAGAAAAAAATAACGGCGGCGGCATTTTTCAGAAATGTTTCTTTTGTGGCATTTCTTTTATCTGTTTTTGCGGTATTGAATGTTTTTAAAATACCGTATATTTCCAATTATATGTATGTCAGCTGTGCAGTGATGTTGATTTCTGCTGTGGGTTTTATTGTTCTCGGCATAAAGGCGCATAGTAAAAGCGAAAATATTATTATCCGGCGTATCCATCATAGTGCAAAACTGACGGCATTATCTATACTTTTAATTCTGGCGGCAATACCACTGACGATATTTGTCGGAATATATTTTTTCGCTGATTCTAAATACTTGTTTATCTCTTTATTGATCATGCTGGAATGTACCATACCTTTTTTTGCTGTATTTGAAAACCGTCATATCAAAACCCGTGAATTTGTTTTGATTGCTGTCATGTGTGCATTAAGTGTTACATCAAGAGGATTGTTTTATATGTTTCCGCAGTTTAAGCCCATGACATCGCTTGTGATTATTTCGGGGGCGGCTCTCGGGGCGGAATCAGGTTTTCTTGTGGGAGCCGTGTCCATACTTGCATCAAATGTTATTTTCGGTCAGGGACCGTGGACGCCGTGGCAGATGTTTACCATGGGCATTATTGGTTTTCTTTCGGGTATGTTGTTCGGAAGGAATCTGATACCGAGAAACAAGTTGTCATTTTCCGTATTCGGTTTTCTGGCGGCGCTGATCATTTACGGAGGAATTATGGATCCGGCCGCAATGATCATGTCTCATGTCGAACCGACTGTGGAAAGTATCAAGGCGTATTATTTGACAGGCCTGCCGCTTGATATCATTCACGGCGTTGCAACAGCAATCTTTTTATACATATGTGCCGAGCCAATCATCAAAAAAATTGAGCGTGTAAAATTAAAATATGGTTTGATACAATAAAA
>ONGS01000264.1 GCA_900317395.1 uncultured Eubacteriales bacterium
AGATTGCCGAAAATGAAACGGGCAATCAAATGAAGGAGTCGATAAAAGCGCTTCTCGGAATTAACGTATTGGATACCTTGGGCTCTGATTTGAAAAAAATAGCAAAGGAGCTTACGGACGACAGCGCTGATGATGTTGACGAACTAACCTTAAGAAAGCTTCGTGCCGAAAAAGAGGCTGCCGAAGAAAATCTCAGAATTGTGGAAGGGCAAATTAACGAAACGGAAAGTAAAATTGCCGCTGTACAAAAGAAACTGAACAAAGAGAGAAATCGGTTTCAAGAAAAGGGCGGGGATATAGTTAAAAATGCGATGAATCTATACTCCGAACAATCTGAAAACAAAGCAGAGTTAGAGGAAATCAATAAGCAGATTGAAGCGGCAGCGGCAGCTCAAATGCCTCTGTTGCTTGTTATGCCGCTTTTGAAAAAAATTTTGATTCAGTCCGAAACCGAACGTGATATTGCGAGAAAGAGAATTGCCGCTCAAACTATCGGAGAACTGTTTGATTTATTCAGTCAAACCAAATCATCGTCTAACGAAGAATTGGAAAGGTTTGTCGCTTATGTTAAAGATGCAATGTCCGATGCACAGTCGGAAGCATATTTCAATCTGTCCGATATGGCAAATTATCAGCTTCAAGCATTGACCGAGTTTGAATTGTCTAAGCTTTCCGATGAAGTGAAGGGACTGATCGACAGAAAAGCTGTAATGCAGAAACGCAACGATGAAATTGCCGGATATCTCTCCATAGATATTGACGAGAAAGCAGTTAGCAGAATATACGGACGTATCAAAAAGCTTGAATACGAATTGGCTGATTTGGAAGCTCAGCTTGAAAATTCAAGAAGCAAGCATAAAACTGCCAACGGGAACTATCTGCAAAAAAAATCTGAGTTTTCACAGTTTGTGGAGAAAACATTATATGCTTTCGAAAAAAACGATGAAAGAAAACGTATGCTGAGTTTTACTTTGCTTGCGGAAGAAGTGAATGAAAAATATAAAATAGCACTGCAAAGAGCAAAGGTGCAGAATCTTGCGGATACTATGACCGAGTGCTACAAGAAGCTGTTTGGTAAGAAAAATTTGATTTATAAGATCACCATGGACTACGATACACTGGATTATCATTATCTTGACAGCAAGGGTAGTGAAATTCCAAAGACATCGCTGTCTGCAGGGGAAAAACAGCTTATGGTTATTTCTATGCTATGGGCTCTTGCTTTGTGTTCAAAGAAAAAGCTGCCGGTTATTATTGACACTCCTATGGCTCGGTTGGATTCAATACACAGACGTGCGTTAATTGAAAAATATTTTCCATTTGCAAGCGATCAAACCATTATTTTGTCTACCGATTCGGAGATTTACGGGGATTATTATAAACTGTTAAGGAAAAACTCGAGCAATCAGTTTACGCTTGTTTATGATGAAGAAAGAAAATGCTCATCTATCCGAACAGGTTACTTTGAGGAGAATGACGAATGATAATTAATCAAATCCGATTATCAAATAAAAACAAAGAAAAACTGTCGCGGCTCAAGGCAAAGACCGGTATTCAAAATTGGAATATACTGTGCAGGTGGGCATTTTGTTATTCTTTAAGTGAAGGAACGGTTCCTCCCGATATTCCGATCGAAGCAGACAGCAATTTGGAAATGTCGTGGTATACTTTTGCCGGCGAGTACCACGAAATCTACGAAGCACTAATTAAAGAATGGTGCAGAGAAAAGGGATTGAGTACCGATAATGAAACCGCTGCTAAATATTTCAAGCTGCATCTCGATAGAGGAATCGGTTATTTGACAGGCACAAATTTCGTAAAAAGCCGTGATGATTTAGTAAATTTGGCATTAAAGGCGGATATTAAAAATGGCGATTTATCTTGATTATAATGCTTCCACTCCCCTACACCCGGATGTTTTGGATACTATGATTAATGTGTATCGGCAGGAGTTTGGAAATGCCGACAGCAGGACGCATATATTCGGAGACAGCGCACGTCAAACCGTAGAAAAAGCAAGGCATAGTATTGCTGATCTCCTTAATGTAAACAGTTCGGAAGTTTTTTTCACAAGCGGTGCTACCGAAAGCGACAACATAGCAATATTCGGATTAGATGAATACGCTGAGAAGACCGGGAAAAAGCACATAGTTACAACTTCAATTGAACATAAGGCTGTTTTGCAGCCTATCAAAAAGCTTGAGTCACAAGGCTTTGACGTGACATATATAAATCCCGACAGCAGCGGAGCTGTTAGATTGGAAGATGTAATAAACGCTGTACGAAAAGATACGCTGCTCGTAAGTGTGATG
>ONGS01000201.1 GCA_900317395.1 uncultured Eubacteriales bacterium
AAGCGGTTTACCACGCCCGACGACCTGATAACCTCCGCTGTTCTTGCTCACCAGCGGTAGCTGCGCCAACACATCGGGAGCATAGCCGAGTTTGCCAAGGACCGTGTTCTCAACAGGAGCAACCAGTGCTCCGCCTTTCATCTTGTAGCCTGGGCGACTGCCTGTAATCACCACGTTGCCAATCGTCACACCTTCTTCTTTCAATACAATACTCATGTCCTGAGCTGGTTGAAGAATCTGTGTGGCATAGCCAACATAGCTTACCTTCAGTAATTTACCGTCTGGATCCCCATTTATCTTGAACCGTCCGTCCATATCCGTCGTAACGCCTGCAACAAAACTTGAATCGTTAGCTTGCAACAGAGCCACACTTGCAAAAGCAACTGGCTCATTCTTCTCGTCAGTAACAATACCGCTGATGTCCTGAGCATTCGCCTCAACACAAAAACCTATCATCAAATAAAACAAACTTTTCATCATCTCTTCTTTACTTTTTTATTATTACAACATATAATAGACAGACTTTTTGTCAATATCAAAACAATCTTTATTATATTTTCTCCTTTAACGTGCTTTTACGGCTTTCTTGTCTTTTCCTACAACCTCTGCTAAAAGGCATTCTTCAAGGATTGAATTATCGGACAAGAAAGTACAGAGATTGTAGTTTTTTCCTTCAATAACATTCTGGTATCTGTACCAACTACAACCACCATCACATATTGGAAATATTTTGCATTCTTTACATTTAGGATCACTGAAGATTGTTGTTTCGTATGTGTATTGACTAATTAAACTTGGATTTGTTATTCTTTTATCTTTTATATATCCAACAATCTTATCTGAGTGATTGAAATCATTCCAACACTTGTATATTTCTCCCATAGGCCCTATTACCAGTGATTCATTTTGGCAAGTCATACACCCTTTTGGAACACGTTTTGGATAAAAATCTACAATCAGGCCATATTCTTTAATTCTTTTGTAAAACTCATATCTCTTTTTTCCGAATAAAGATTTATAGCACATCATACTATTATCTTTATTTGGCTCCCTTATAAATCCAGGATAAACGTGAAGATTTTTTTTTAATGGATACTTGGCTTTAAGTAATTTATACATAGTGATAAAGTCCATTTCATTGTCTTTATTCACATTTATCCTCACAGACAAACTAAAATCAAGGGGCATTTCCGCAATAACCATATCCATCTTTGACATAATTCTGTCGAAAGTTGGTTGTTTATTGCCTTTGAGACATCGAGTTTTGTTATGACTTTCTTCGGCTCCATCAAAAGTTATTTGCATATCTTTGAATTGATTACTTTTCATAAATGTAATCAATTTATCATCTATAAGATAGCCATTTGTAATTAATGACTGACTGGTAATTGGAACTTTACATTCTTTTTTAATGCGTGAGTTTATTTCTGTCATTATATCAAATGCTGTTAAAGGTTCACCACCATACCAAGTTATTTGTAATTTCTTTGATTTCTGAAAACTATTTATAAACACTATTAAGTCCTTAATAACTTCTAGAGTCATTTTCTTATCTTCTTTCTCACCTTCAAAACAATAAGGACAGGCAAAATTACAACCTGTAGTTGGTGCAATAACGAGATTTAATATTTCATCTTGTCCAATAGAAGAAAGATACTCAAAACGTGATGTATAATAATAATCATAAATGTGATCATTTTCAACAACTATACCCTTATCTTTTAATAATTCCAGTTCATCCTTTGTCAACGCTTCTAAATCATTATTATATAAAGCTTCATACATTGGTCCTGATATTGTACCTAAGAATCCTGTAAGGCTATTATACAAATAATATGTATCATTATGATCAAATAGGTATGTATATAATGACTTTTTCATATCTTCTATTTTTAAAAAAATAAGGTGGGTATAGCCCACCCTAACTGTTTAAAATTTATCATAATTGCAGACTGACGCTGTTCGACATTCAATATTGCCAGTATTACAGCCACAATCATTGATTACAAGGCCGCCTTTCAGCACGTCCATTGATACGTCTTCTAATTTTTCTTCTTCGTGAAGAACATTCAAAAAAATCTTGTTCATAATTTTAAAATTTGAATTGTTTTTAACTATTGCCTACTCACTCTGGCTTTTCGGCTTAACTCCCCTGATTTACACAGTTCAGGATCTGATATAATCGTTCCGGATTGATTATTTCCTTTTAAAGAGTAACGCTGTATGTCGCCAA
>ONGS01000200.1 GCA_900317395.1 uncultured Eubacteriales bacterium
AGTTCAAGTCCTTCGCCGCGCATAAAGAAATATCTTTTTGTACGCTGTTGACAGTGCATGACCGCATGGGATGATTTGCATAGTCGTTCCCTGTGGTCATTTTTTGGGGAGTTCAAATCCTTCGCTGTGCCTTTGGTTTTACACTAAAGGCGCGGCATTAAACTAACCTACATAAACAAATTTGAGCGCGAATTGACAGCGGAGGCACTCCGCTGCCGCACCCGATTCGCGTTTGACTTCTGTTGTTTACTATTTAATAGAAAAAATTGCAATTGTCTATTGCGAAAATTGCAAAAATATTATAGAATATAATTACATGACACATTTGTAGAGTGTTTATTGATATGAAAAGGAGTAAGGAAAATGCCAAAACTGAATGAAAATTTTTTGAAGCTTGAAAAGAATTATCTTTTTATCAACATTGCAAAGAAAATTAATGCTTTTATTGAAGCTAACCCTGATAAGAAGGATAATATCATCCGTATGGGTATCGGCGATGTTACTCTTCCGATTGCACCATGCGTTGTGGAAGCTGTGAAAAAGGGCGCAGAAGAAATGGGCGTTAAGGAAACCTTCAAGGGTTATGAAGACAGCGGCACAGGCTATGATTTTTTGAAAGAAGCAGTTGCGAACTATTACAAGAGCTTTGGCGCAGATGTGAAGCCTTCTGAAATACGCATCAGCGACGGCGCAAAATCCGACTGCGGTAATATCGTTGATATTTTTGCAGATGACAATGTGGTTCTTATCACAGACCCTGCTTATCCTGTCTATGTTGATTCTAACCTTATGAGCGGAAGAAAGGTAATATATGCTGACTGCACAAAGGAAAACGGATTCTGTGCGGTTCCCGATAAAAATGTTCATGCAGACTTGATTTACCTTTGTTCGCCGAATAACCCCACAGGTGCGGCATTTACAAAGAATCAGCTTAAAGCATGGATTGATTATGCGATTGATAACAAGGCAATCATTATCTATGACGCCGCTTATGAAGCATTTATTACAGAGCCCGATATTCCAAGAAGTATTTTCGAGGTTGAAGGTGCAAGACAATGCGCTATCGAAATTTGCTCACTTTCCAAAACTGCAGGCTTTACAGGTATGCGCTGCGGCTATACCGTTATCCCTGATGAGCTTGAAGTGGAGGCTTCTGACGGTACAAAGGTGAGCATTTCACAGCTCTGGGGCAGACGTCAGGGTTCAAAATTCAACGGTGTATCTTACCCCGTTCAGTGTGGTGCTGCTGCTGTATTCAGTGAAGAAGGCAGAGAGCAAATTAAGGTAAATCTTGAATATTACAAGGAAAATGCCAGAATTATTGGCGAGGCTCTTGACGAACTCGGTATTTACTATACAGGTGGCAAAAATTCTCCGTATATCTGGCTTGAATGCCCGAACGGCATGAAATCATGGGATTTCTTTGATTATCTGCTTACGGAAGCAAATGTTGTCGGCACACCGGGTGCAGGATTTGGTAACAATGGAGAAGGCTTCTTCCGTCTTACATCATTTGGTGACAGAGAAAAAACTATTGAAGCGGTTGAAAGAATCAAAAAGCTTCTGAAAAAATAATATACTTTTATCAAACAAAAGGGACAGCCGATAATGTAATATCGGCTGTCCCTTGGATTTATTTCGACTTTTATCCCACGCATAAACTCTTCAAGATCTAATTGGACAGTAATAATAGTATAGCATATTGACAATGAAATAGTAATATATTATAATTTTCTTATATACATTCTGGCTTTTTGATGATAAATTTTGTGTATTTTGAACATTATCTTGAATCGGACGGAGTTGAAAAAATGAAATCGATTGTTTATCTATTGCGAAAAAATGTGAAAAACGAGATACTTGATACACTGCGGCATCCGCTGAAATTTCTGCTGTACGCATTTATTGCGGTGAGTATGGTATACGGAGCGGTAAGAGGTTTTACCGCAAGTTCGGAGGATCTCGGGGGACAGTCGGAAATACTCCGCGACAGCAGACTTCTCAGCGGTGCATATTTAGCGGTCCTCTATTTTATCAGTATTCCGATCATGCTGAAAGGTCTCAGCTCGGGAACGAGCTTTTTTTCTCTCAGTGATGTTAACAATATGTTTGTTGCACCGATCAAGCAGCGTACTGTTCTGATATATGGTGTTGGAAGACAACTTGCGACGATGCTTGTGCTTGTTGTGACATTTGCTGCTTACGGCGGAATGATTATCAATATGTTCAGTATGACGGTTACCCAGACGCTTATGCTGATTATGGGAATTGTTCTTATGCTTGTGATGGTGCAGCTTGTTACGTTGATGATATTCTGCCTTGCAAGTCAGCACCCTATCAGAGCGACTGTAATGAAATATTTTATTTTTGCAATGGCATTTTTTGCTATTGGTGCGGCTCTGATACATATCTTTACGCATGAAATGTCGGCAGAATCCATGCTTGACGCCATTTCTCTCCCTATCCTTGAATATGTACCGTTTATCGGTTGGATGCACGGACTGCTTTTTGGTATACTGGAAGCAAATACGATGAAAATCATTATTTTCGGCGCATTGATGGTGCTGGCTGCTGCTGCAAGTATTATAACGCTGTTTAAGGCAAAGCTTGACTTTTACGAGGATGTTCTTTCTCAAGCAGAAAGCTACCATGAATTCAAAGAAAATATTCGATCAGGCACGGTATCCGATAAAATGATGCTTGGTAACAAACAGATTAAACTGCGGAAAAAGGGCATACAAAAGGGAAGGGGAGCAAGTGCCGTTTTCTATAAGCATATACTGGAGGGTAGAAGGCGTTCGAGATTTATGTTTTTCAATATCAATACATTTGTATTGATATTTGTGGCATTTGTCACAGCTTTCGGAATTAAGCACGGTATGCCTGATATTGAGCCCACCATTATCTATCTGGCAGCAGGAGTGATATGTGCTTATGTGCAGTTCTTCTTCAGTGCTTCGGGGGATTGGGTGAAGGAGCTCACTAAACCGTATATTTACCTGATACCCGACGGTGCGGTAAAAAAATTGATCATGGCGGCGGCTACGGGATTGATCAAGCCTTTTACTGACGGTATCATCACTTTCGGACTGATGGCAATTTTTATAGGAGGCCATCCGATTGATATTATCATCTGTGCGCTCGCCTACGGTAGTTTCGGAAGTATTTATATCGCAACCAATGTCCTTGCTCAGCGGATTGCAGGATTAGACAGCTCAGGCGGTATTTTCATTACTTTCTATATGTCAGTTATGATCCTGACGCTTATCCCGGGAATTGTGATTGGTCTTATAGTGCTGTCAAGTTTTGCCGGTTCCTACGGTTATATTGCGACTACCCTTCTCGGTACTCCCGTGCTGATATGGAATATAGCAGTATCGCTTATCATATTCTGTGCCTGTCGCAACCTTCTTAACAATACGGAATAACAAAAAGCCTGCGGTTGTTCCGCAGGCTTTTTTCTGAATTCTTAAAATATTCGAGCCTTTTTGCAAGAATATTATTGTACATCTCCTTTTTATACAATTATTTCGGTCATTCCTTTTATTGCTTCCAGACAGATTTGCGCATGTTTCCAGAAATTCTCCTTGTCAATGCTTTCGTCAACATCATGAATATGTGTTTCATCTCCTGGAAAGGTCGGCCCGAATGCGACACCCCTGTTGTTCAGGGTTCTTGCATAAGTTCCTCCGCCTGTAGAATACAAGTTGGGCTTTTCGCCTGTTACATTTTCATAAGCTTGTGAAAGAATCGATATAGCAGGTGCATCCTTTTCCACAGACAGCGGATATTCATGATTTACAAGCTTTGTTTTCAGACCGTCATAGGCTGCTCTTTGCCTGATTCTGCGCAGAATTCTACCGCTGTCTGCCGTTACCGGATAACGGACATCGATTAGTGCACGACAGATTTTATCATTAATATCAACTCTGCCAAGATTGACAGTAAGTGAACCGCTTTCCTCATCAGAGCAGGCAATATCCAACGAGGAACCGTCTGTTTCAAGTCCTATTGTATCGTCAATAAAGCTGCAAAGACTACCGAGAGCAAACTGTCCGAAATTTGCCGCAAGTATTCTGATCAGGTGTGCTGCCATGTTTAGTCCCAGTTCGGGAGTAGAGGCGTGAGCCGCTTTTCCCTTTGCAGAAATGTGCAGTCCGTCCATAGTATAGATAAAATCATATTCGCCGGGTTTAGCATCGGCGAAACGGCGTAATTGATTATCCTCGGATTCTGTACAATCAACAAGCGCATAAGCCTTTGAAGGTACAGCATTGACCGCTCCGCCCGACTGGAACTCTGTCAGTATTGTTCCGTCATGGTTAGGTGCTGATACTTCAAGCTGCATAATGCCTTTTTCTTTCAGACAAATGCCGTATTCGGAATCGGGTGTAAATGCCATATCGGGCAATTCTTCAGCGGCAAAATATGTTTCCATATCGTTCATCCCGATTTCTTCTTCAGCTCCGAAAATAACCCGGATTCTCCGTTTCGGTTCTATACCGCTGTCTTTCAAAGCTTTCAGACAGTAAAGTGCAACTATGGCAGGACCTTTGTCATCAACAACACCTCTGCCGTACAATCTGCCATTCGTTTCGGTCAGTTCAAAAGGCGGAACGCTCCAGCCCTCGCCGGCAGGAACAACGTCCACATGAGCCAGAACAGCTGCAAGCTCCTGTCCTTCGCCAAATTGTGCATGACCTGCCACTTTACCGATCTTTTTTGTTTCAAAGCCCATTTCTTTTGCTCTGCTGAGTATAAAGTCCAATGCTTTTTCAGCTTCCTCTGCATTTGTGCTTGAAACAGACTGGATTGAAATCAGCTCGTTCAAATCACGAATGATCTCTTCTTTGTAATCAAATATTTTCTCACCGAAAATCATAATCCCATCTCCTTGTTAATGCGGAATTCGGAATGTGGGGAATGATTTCAACCATCCGACCTATCCGAAATTCGTAATTTTTTTATTCTTTTTTTGATTCGGTATTGATAATTGTTTTGTCAACAGTAAACCTCGGTCTTTGTTTTACTTCGCTGTAGATTTTGCCCACATACGTTCCCACAATTCCGATACAGAGCATTTGCAAACCGCCAAGAAACCATATGGAACACATGATTGATGCCCAACCTGCCACACTGCTGCCGCTAAAAAATGAAATGATTGCATATATAAAAAATATTACGCTGAGCAGACACATGATAATACCAATATTTGAAATTATTTTCAACGGCTTTACGCTGAATGAGGTAATACCGTCAACAGCAAATTTAATCATTTTCTTCAGCGGATATTTTGACTCCCCTGCAAAGCGTTCATTACGCTCATAATAAACATAATCGCTTTTATAGCCGATCAACGGTACAATACCTCTTAAAAACAGATTGACTTCCTTATATTCCGCAAGAGCATCCAATGCTCGTTTGCCCATAAGTCGGTAATCGGCATGATTGTAGACAATATCCACGCCAAGCATAGCCATGAATTTATAATAGCCTTGTGCTGTGCCTCTTTTAAACGCAGTATCCTTTTCTCTGTTGCTGCGTACACCGTATACAACTTCACAGCCCTCATTATATTTATCGATAAACTGATCAATGACTTCTATATCGTCCTGCAAATCCGCATCCAGAGAAATCGCACAATCGCAGTGTTTCTTTGCCGTCATCAGACCTGCCAGAAGTGCATTCTGGTGACCTCGGTTTCTGCTGAGCTTTACGCCGCCGACAAATCTGTTTTCCTGATGAAATTGTTCAATAATTTCCCATGTTTTGTCCTTGCTGCCGTCATCAACAAAAATCATCCTGCTGTCAACGCTTGCCTTTCCTGTCTTGATGAGCTTTGCAAGCTTAATTGTCAGCCGCTTGATTGTTTCCGGCAAGACTTCCTCTTCATTATAACATGGCACTACAAAATATACCGTAGGCATTTCCATATCTCCCATCCTTTATTCAATTAGCAATTAAATGCTTCCACAGGATTTCTACTTAAATCTGACTTTAGTATTAATTATTAATTTACCATATTTTTGACAGAATTGCAACAAAACAGTCATCAAACAGTACATAATTCACAAATAATTATATTTAATGGTAATATTGATTTTCCGGTGATTTGATAATATAATAGAAATATACCATCTGATAACATGGAAGTGAAATATTATGAGACTTACTGACCATCTGAAAACAATCAACCGACATAAAAAATATGTTATGAAGCTTTGCTTTCAAGTCGGACTATACAAACAGGGTTTGTTGCATGATTTATCGAAATATTCTCCGGTGGAATTATTTGTCGGAGCAAAATATTATCAGGGAACACGCAGCCCGAATAATGCCGAACGTGAAGCAAAAGGCTACAGCAGTGCATGGCTTCACCACAAAGGCCGAAACAAGCATCATCTCGAATACTGGATTGACTACGGACTGCAGGAAGGTCATGCCATGGTTGGCATGAAAATGCCGTTTCAGTATGTGGTTGAAATGTTCTGTGACAGGGTGGCCGCTTCAAAAAATTATCGTGGTGAGGACTACACCGATGCAGACGCTTACAATTATTATATGAAATCAAAGTCACATTATATCATTCATCCCGAAACGGCAGCACTTCTTGAAAAGCTTCTCATCATGCTTAAAGATATTGGTGAAGAAAAAACACTTTGGTTTATCCGAAAAGCTGTCGAAGACTACCGTGCAGGGCTCAGCAACGGGTATGATATCAGAATCGAAGGACCGGGGATTGGGAGTCAGGTGTAAATGGAGGCATTTTATATGAAAAGAATGAATGAAACAAAGAGTGATAATAAGCCGAGAAAATTGCCGTATATTTTATCTTTTTCTGTGAATTTGTTGTATGCTGTTTTTTTTAGCTGGATGAATGTTATCGGCTTTGTGATTTGTCTGACTTCGGACAGTATTAACCTTTCGGGAGATGATTGGTTTTCGCTGTTCATGGGGATCATAATGACATTCTGTGGAGCAGTTGTGCTCAATATATTGATGCCGTTGATTTTTGGTAAATACAAATTGACCTATCATAAGCTACTGTATTGGGGAGTGAATTTGTTCATTTCTCTGCCGTCGTACATATTTTGGATTTATCACATTTTGATAAGAGTGTGAATCCAAAGACAGTACAAGAGATGATTTTGTGTATTTGTGTAAATGATAAACCGATGTCAGAATAGTGTACAAAGAATTCTGTCCCGACTTTTTATTTTGCTTATATTTACAATTTATGGTATAAATGAGAAATCAGGTCTTTACAATGTGGTTGTTTTATCTTATAATATGATAGGTAAACGATTTTATAAAATATTTTCAGGAAACGGTGAATGTGATGATACAGTTTGAAGAATTAAGATTACAGCTTGATGGATTGCACCCTGATATTCTTGACCTTGCCAATGCGCTTGGTCTTGATAAGCTGAAAATGGAGATTGAACAGCTTGAGCAGCGAGCTTCTCAGCCGGGCTTCTGGGATGATGTTGAAAATTCACAGACGATACTCCAGAAAACAGGTGCGTTGAAAAATAAGGTGGCCGAATATGATGGTCTTGTTGCCGCTTATGAGGATACTATGGCATTGATCGAGCTTGCTAATGAAGAAGAGGATCTTTCCCTTCTTGAAGAGGCACAGACAGAGGTGGAGAAAATCAAGACAAGCCTGGAATCACAGCGTCTGCAAACACTTCTGACAGGTGAATACGACAGCAAAAATGCGATTCTGACTTTCCATGCAGGCGCAGGTGGAACAGAAGCGCAGGACTGGGCTATGATGCTTTACAGAATGTATATGCATTGGGCAGAGCGTCATAATTTTAAGGTCAAAGAGGTAGACTATCTTGACGGCGAAGAAGCAGGTCTGAAAAGTGCAGTACTTTTAATTGAAGGCGAAAATGCTTATGGCTATTTGAAAAGTGAATCGGGTGTTCATCGTCTTGTTCGTGTATCGCCTTTTGACTCATCGGGAAGAAGACATACCTCTTTTGCTTCTCTTGAAGTAATGCCCGAAATTGACAATACGATTGAAGTGGATATTCGCCCCGAAGACATTAAAATGGACGTTTACCGTGCCAGTGGTGCAGGTGGACAGAAGGTCAACAAAACATCTTCTGCTGTTCGTTTGACGCATATCCCCACGGGTATCGTTGTGGCCAGTCAGGTGGAGCGAAGCCAGTACCAGAACAGAGATGTAGCAATGACCATGCTGAAATCAAAGCTGATTGAAATTAAAGAAAGGGAACACCTCGACAAAATTGAAGATATCAAGGGTGTTCAGAAAGAAATCGCATGGGGTGCACAGATACGTTCCTATGTGTTCATGCCGTATACAATGGTAAAGGATCACAGGACAAGTTTTGAAACAGGTAATGTCAATGCCGTTATGGATGGCGACCTTGACGGCTTTATCAATGCTTATTTGAAAGCCGCAAGCTTGAACCAGCTCAGCGAAGATTTTTCTGAGACTGAATAAAATAATATACAATAATTTGTACGCCAAATACATTAAGTGTTTGGCGTACGACTATATCTAAGTGGAAATTAACAGACATTGAAAATTGAGGGTGCAGGGGTTTCAGCTTCTGCCGAAGATGAGGGCAAGCAACCCTCGCAGGGCTTCGGAGACAAAGTCTCTGATATGGAGGAGGTAGTATGGCTTATTTAATTTTGGGAAGAAGCGGCAGCGGCAAGAGTGAGCTTCTTCATCAGTATATAAAAGAAATGCCCGAGGAAAAGAATGCGGTACTGATCGTACCCGAACAGAGTTCGTTTCAGAATGAGAAAAAGCTGCTTGATAACCTTGGGGCAAAAAAGGCGAAATTTACCGAGGTATTAAGCTTCAAACGTCTTTGCAACAATATTTTCGACAAATACAAGGGTATCACCGAACAAAGGATCGATGACGGTATCAAGGCGGTGCTGATGAGCATGGCAATCGAAAATGCACCTGCCGAGGGCGGTGAACTGGAGCTGTACAAAAGTTCAGGAAAAAGAAATCTGAAAAGAACAATGGATCTTGTCGAACCAATGTTGGTTGCGGTTAACGAATATAAAATGTGTATGATTACACCCGAACAGCTCAGTGAAACGGCGAAAACGGTTGAAAACAAGGTACTGGCTTCAAAACTCAGGGACAGCGCACGAATTTATGCAGCATATAACGCACTTCTCGAAAACAGCTATGCCGACCCCGATGATGACCTGACAAAGCTTTATGATATTCTGGGCGAGCATGACTATTTTAATGGAATGTATGTGTTTATTGATTCTTTTAGCGGTTTTTCCGCACAGGAATTCAGAATTATAGAGCGTATTTTTTCTCAGGCAGAAGAGGTGTATATTTCTCTTTGTTGTGATAGAGAAATACTGAATAATGAGAATTCTATCTTTGCAGAGCCCGATACAACCTACAAAACACTTCTTCGTCTTGCACAAAAAACAGGGCAGAAGTGTCATATTATCCAGCCTGAAAGGGAAGGGATCAGATTTAAAACGGATGCGCTGAAAGCAATCGAAGAAGGAATATTTCATGGTTATCGACTTAGCAGAAATGACCCGGACAAAAAAAGAGTCACCGTTGAAAATGACGGTTCGGTGGAACTGTATGAAGCATCTGATTTGTATGATGAAGTAAGCAATACAGCGGAAAAAATCTATACGCTTGTGCATGAACACGGATACAAATACAGTGATATCGAAATTATTGCAAGAAACTTTGACAGCTATAAAAGCGTTATTGCATCGGAATTTCCGAAATATCATATTCCGTATTTTCTTTCAAATCCCGAAAGTCTTGAAAATAAGGCATTGATCAGGCTTATGCTTACGGCGTTTGATGTTGTTCATTCGGGATTTGATACAGAAGCTGTTCTGCGTATTGCGAAAACAGGTCTGACACCGCTTGAAGAAGAAGAGGTTTTCTCTCTGGAAAACTATGTATATGTCTGGAACATAAGAGGAAAACGCTGGAGAGATGAATTTACTATGTCTCCGAGTGGTGAACGCAGTGCAAAAAAGGCGGAAGAAGATGAAAAAGAAACAGCAAACATAGAGGATATCAGAAAAAGGTTGATTGATCCGTTGATGACTTTTGAAACCAAAATAAAAAATGCTTCAACAGGTGCACAGATCAGTCATGCACTTTACCGCTTAATGGAAGCTTTTTCATGCAGGGAAAAATTCAGAAGCTTTATCAAACAATTGCAGGGGAATGTCAGCGAGATATTTGTGGAGCGTGAGGCCTCTGTATGGGACAGTGCAATGACGATCCTTGATAAAATGTATCACGTTCTGGGCAATAAAAGAGTGGAGAGTAAAGCATATCTTGACCTTCTGAAGATCTATATCCGAAAAAGTCCGATTTCCGATATTCCAAGAACAGTCAACAGCGTTACCGCAGGAACGGCAGGTAACATACGTAGTGCCAATCCGAAGGCTGTGTTTGTTCTGGGAGCGGTGGAAGGAATATTTCCGGCTCAGCCGGGTGCTGTGGGAATCTTTACGGACAGTGAACGGCGTTTTCTGCGTGAGGAACAGCACGAGGATAAAATATTACCGCTATATGAGGGAATCTTCGGTGCTTCGTTGAAAGAGAAAATGCATGTGTATTCGGCACTTACGGCACCATCGGAAAAACTGTATGTCAGCTGGTATACACAAAGTCTTTCGGGGGCATCGTGCGAGGCTTCCGTTATCAAAAGTGAAATTGTATCAGTCATTCCCGATATAGAGATCAAACATAAGAAAATTGTGGATTTCAATGCTCCTGCCGACCCTGAAGTTTTCTTTACACAGCGGCAGAGTTTTGATATCTGTACGGAACTGTGGAATACCGAAAACAGCTGTTCCGCAACGCTCAGGGATCATTATTTCCATTCGGACGAATACTGTGACAGGGCTTTTGCAACGGCGAGGGCAGCGGACAAAGAGCCCTTTCAACTGAAAGACGATAAACTGATCAAAGGACTCTATGGTAAAGTGCTGAAAATTTCCAGCACAAAGCTTGATCAATATGCTGCCTGTAAATTTGCTTATTTCTGCAAATTTGGTCTTGAAGCACAGTCGCTGAGAAGAGCGGTGATGGACGGCGGATTATACGGAACGGCAATGCATTATATATTTGAAAGAATAATAAGCAGCAATTCCATAGACGAATTTATCAGCTTTGATGATAAAAAACTGAAAGAAGAAATCAGAAAATATCTTGATGAATATATAGACTCTCTTGGTGACAAAGAGGAAAGAAGCAGCCGCTTCAATGCAATATGTGGAAAAATCAGAAAAAATGCTTTTATGGTACTGAGCAGAATGAGGGAACAATTCAAAAAGGATTCCTTCCGTCCCGTTGATTTTGAGTTGAGGATAGGAACATCAGATAACAGTGGTATCCCTGCCTATGAGATAGAGCTGCCCACAGGAGAGAAAATTCTTGTCAACGGTTTTGTTGACAGAGTGGATACGGCAGAGATTAACGGAAACCAATATATCCGTATTATCGACTATAAAACAGGTTCTGATGATTTTGAACTGGAAAATATCGCTAATGGTATTAAGGTGCAGATGCTGTTGTATCTTTCGGCGATCCTGAAAAACGGAACGAAAAAATATTCCGACGGCAAGATTCTTCTTCCGGCAGGAGTACTTTATGTACCGTCTACCGCAAATGCGAAAGTGGCTCAGTCGGGGCGTGCAGACGATGTGATGACTTCCGAAAAAAGTCAGGACAGCAATTTCAGAATGAGAGGACTGCTGATCGATGATAAAGAAGTTCTTGAAAAAATGGAGCCCGGACTTGGGGGAGAATATCTTCCGGCAAGCACGAAGAAAAAGCCGCCCTATGATTTTACTTCATCCAGCAGTGTTGTTTCGGCAGAGGATTTTGAAAGCATATTCCGATATATCGATATCTGCTTAAAGCAAATGGGAGCGGAAGTATATGCAGGAAATATTGAAGTATTTCCTAAAAAAGATGCCTGCACATATTGTGAATACGGCAGTATCTGCCGCTTTGAAAACGGTGGCAAAACACAGAGATTCACAAAATACAACAGTAAAGAAGCAATGGATAAAATCAAAAAGGACACAGGATGCAAGGAGGATGAGGAAAATGGCAGCGTTTGAACCGACACGGGCACAGAAAAATGCAATAGAAGCAGAGGGAGGTTCGATTATTATATCGGCTGCCGCTGGCTCGGGAAAAACAAGGGTGCTTGTTCAGCGAGTGATTCGACTTCTTACCGAGAAGATGATCCCTGCCGACAGACTCCTGATTCTGACCTTTACCAATACGGCAGCAGCCGAAATGAAAGCAAGAATTGCAAAAGCGATCGATGCACTGATTGATGAAGATCCGAATAATCATTTCTATCGCCGCCAGCAGCTTTTGCTTGCTTCTGCGGATATATGCACAATCGACAGTTTTTGCAGCAAGATCGTAAGAGAAAATTTCTTTCGTTTCGGCATTAGCAGGGATTTCCGCATTGGTTCAGGTCCTGAACTGCATGAGCTGAAAAGAAAAATTATGTCGGATGTGATAGAGGAATATTATCAGCCGCCGAAGGAAAACGATGAAGCAGGGAAGGAGAGATTTGACAGATTTAACCATTTGAGTGTGCTGCTGACAGGCAGCAAGCTTGATTCTGATCTGGAGGATCAGCTTTTGACTGTTTATGAAAAATACAGAGCACACGCTTTTCCGGATTTATGGTTTGAGTGGTGTCTTTCCCAGTATGACCCGAATCTTGATATCAACAAAAATCCATCGGCTCTGTATCTGATGAATGAGGTAAGACCATATGTTCGGCAACTGCGTGTACTTTATGATGAAGCATATGAATACAGAGATGTGATCGAACAGTTGAATTCCCGGAAAAGCAAAAAGATGTATTTGAATGCACTTGATGCTTTTGACAGCTATGATTATTTTCTGAGCAATGTGGAAGAGCTTTTTTCAGAGGATGATTTGAATATTTCCGGCCTTGCCGAAATAATTTCCAATTTTGAAAAGATAAAGATTTCTACGGGTGCCTCAAAAGAATTCGAAATTATTCATACCGCAAAGCTTCTGAACGGATTTGCAGATATTGTTATCAAGAAAATGCAAGGATATGCTATATTTACAGAAAAAATCGTCAAAGAAAACAATGAAGCGCTTTATCCGGTGATGGAGTGTCTGAGTGAATTGATCAGAGACTTTGACCAAAGATTTTTTGCTGCCAAAACCGACAAAGGACTGCTTGATTTCAATGACCTTGAGCGGCTCATGCTGGAATTGCTTTATAGCAAAAACGGTGACAGCGGCGAATATGAAAAAAGCGAATTTGCCGAGGAAATGGCAGAGCATTATTATGAGATCATGATTGATGAATACCAGGATACAAACGATATACAGGAGAGCATATTCAAGGCAATATCAAAAAACGAAAGCAACCTTTTTGTGGTGGGCGATGTCAAACAGAGTATCTATCGGTTCAGAGAGGCAGAGCCAAGGCTGTTTAAAAAGAGATGTGCCGAAAGTACACTGTATGATGAAAATAATCCGAGATTCCCGGCATTGATCGTTCTTGACAGGAATTTCAGAAGTCGCAGCGGTATTATTGACAGCGTCAACTATGTATTTAATCTGCTCATGTCTGAAAAGG
>ONGS01000199.1 GCA_900317395.1 uncultured Eubacteriales bacterium
AGAAGACTCCTCTTCACTTGATTCTTCCTCAGAAGACTCCTCTTCACTTGATTCTTCCTCAGAAGACTCCTCTTCACTTGATTCTTCTTCTGATTCCTCTTCATAAGACTCTTCCTCAGATTTCTCTTCTTCGTAAGATTCCTCCTCATAAGACTCTTCCTCAGATTCCTCTTCTTCGTAAGATTCCTCCTCAGAGGATTCCTCCTCATAGGACTCTTCCTCAGATTCCTCCTCAGAGGATTCCTCCTCATAGGACTCTTCCTCAGATTCCTCTTCTACATATTCTTCCTCTTCGGACTCTTCTTCATAATATGACGGTGCGCTTTCGGCAGTAGCTGTTGAATAGTCAGTTGCCTGATAAGAGCCTGACGGAGGTGCGATATTAGAAACGCCTGCACTGTCAAAGGTGTATGTTACGCCATCGATTGTTCTTGATGTACTTACAACATACTGGCCATTTTCATAGTAGAATGAATCTCCGTCAAAAAGTACCCAGCCATTTTCGGGATAGGATACGCCTGCCACCTTAAACCATTCTACCCAGCTGCTGCTGTAGGCATTATGGTAAACAACGCCCGAATATTCATCTCTTGCATCAACAGCCATACCCGAACCGATATAAACACCGACATGACCTGGCATATGTAGTCCCAGACCGTGGATACGGGGGATACCGTTGCTTACATAGCCCCACTCACTGGAGCAGCTAAGCATATCCACTCTGTTACCGCCTACATAATTATAGGTATAAATAAGACCCGAACAGTCCACAGTACCGTATGAAGTTCCTCCCCATACATACTGCCAGCCCTCTCTGTAAGCCGTTAGTGCATGAGCCGAAAGGCCTACACCCGTGCTTGCTTCGGCAGAAGCGGTCATTGCGCCCGACGTAAGCATTGCAGCCGCAAGACTTACGGAAAGAGCCGATGCAACGACTTTTTTCATTACCTTACTCATCTGATGAATTACTCCCTTCGTGTTTCATATACATTTACATTTCAGATTCTGTAATCCGACTTTTAATTACAGTTTTTTTACATTTCTTTTGTTTTGAACCTTAAAATTGTTTCAAACTTGTAACAAAACCGTATTGATGATATCATTTATTTAATCAAAAATCAAGTCTTTTTCCAATTTATCAAAAATTCTGCCAAATATTCAGCACTTTGCACAAAACATTTTCAAAAATCCCTTGAACTTCTCATAGGTAAATCTGTTACGAAATTGTTATTTGTAATTGCACGAAACAGAAATCTGTGATATCATTATAAATTGAAGTAATATAATAATATAATGTATAATAATGCAGGGAGTGGTAAATGTGCAGAAAAAGCGCATAGCCGTTATTTTCGGCGGCAAATCATCAGAGCATGAAGTATCGAGAGTTTCGGCTTCATATGTTATCAGCAAAATTCCAACAGATCAGTATGAGATCATTACAATAGGTATCACAAAACAGGGCAGATGGCTTTTATACAGCGGTGAGCTTTCCGCTATTGCAGACGGTTCATGGGAAAACGACAGCGGCAACAAAACTGCTTTCATCTCCCCCGCTCCATCCATTGGTGGTATCGTTGTGATAGAAGAAAACGGATGTAGTATCATCAAACTTGATGTTGTATTCCCCGTTCTTCACGGCAAAAACGGCGAAGACGGCACTATTCAGGGACTTTTGGAACTTGCAGGAATCCCCTATGTCGGATGTGGCGTGCTTGCTTCAGCAGATTGCATGGATAAGATTGTTACCAATATTATCTTTGAGCAGTCAGGGATCGACCAGGCCGCCTTTATATGGTTCAATGTTTCGGATTATGAGAAGGATCCAGAAAAGTACCTTGATCAGGTTGAAAATGATCTGAAAAACTACCCTGTATTTGTCAAACCTGCCAATGCCGGTTCTTCCGTAGGCATTAGCAAGGCTGCAAACAGAGATGAATTGAAAAACGCAGTCATCAAAGCTGCAAAAGAGGATAGCCGTATTCTGGTAGAGGAAAATATTATCGGCAAAGAAGTAGAATGTGCGGTTCTCGGCAATAACGAACCGATCGCTTCGATTCCGGGTCAGATCGCACCCGCTGCCGAGTTTTATGATTACGACGCAAAATACAACAATGCAGACTCCAAACTGTATATTCCTGCTCAGATCAGCGAGGAACTTATCAAAAAGGTACAGCAGACAGCTGTCAAAGCCTATCATGCTCTTGGATGCAGCGGTCTTTCAAGAGTTGATTTCTTTGTAACTGACGACGGCAGAGTACTTCTGAACGAGATCAACACCCTCCCCGGCTTCACTTCCATCAGTATGTATCCAAAACTTATGGCAGCAAGCGGCATACAGGGCAGTGATCTGATCGTTCGTCTGATCGATCTTGCATTTGAGAGGGCTGGTAAAAATGTCTGAACAGGCTATCGGAGTTTTCGATTCGGGACTTGGCGGTCTTACGGCTGTAAAAGAACTGATAAAAGTTCTTCCACAGGAAAACATCATCTATTTCGGCGATACCGCAAGAGTTCCCTACGGCAGCCGTAGCGAGGAAACCATTAAAAAATACGCAAGACAGGATGCTGATTTTCTTCTGTCAAAGGGCGTAAAAATAATAATTGCCGCCTGCGGCACGGTAAGCTCCGTTGCTGTGGAACTGAAAGACACATTGCCTATCCCCTTTACTGGTGTTGTTGTTCCCACCGCAACGGCTGCCGTCAAAGCGACCCGCAATGGCAAGATCGGTATTATCGGCACATCCGCTACCGTCAACAGCGGTTCGTACAAAAAAGAAATTCTCAGACAAAATGAACGTATCACTGTTTTTCAGCAGGACTGCCCGCTGTTTGTTTCTCTTGTTGAAAACAGCTTTATTTCCGAAGATGACCCAATCGTACAGCTGGTTGTGGAACGCTACTTAAAGCAAATGAAAGAGGACGGTATCGACACTTTGATTCTTGGCTGTACTCATTTCCCGATCATATCAAAAGCAATCTCCAACTACCTCGGACGGCACGTCCGACTGATCGATTCAGGACGAGAAACAGCGCTTTATGCTGCCAATCTTCTCGGCAGTAACAACATTCTTAACACCAGCAGCAAAATCGGCTCCTGCTCCTATTTTGTCAGCGATACCGTTGAAAGTTTCCGTCGCACTGCGGAAATTTTCCTCGGTCATAGTGTCGAAGCCAGCGTCTCACACATCGATATTAATGCACAATGAGTGGTAAGATAAGTTTATCGACTCAAAGAATGAACATATGACCAAAAAGTTTAATACTTTAATTTTTATATTTGTCGGTGCAGGGACTTAAGATCCTGCCAAGATCAGGGGTGCGAGATCCCACTGAACAATTTATTTAAACATATATGCATAAATCAGACTGCACCTCAAATGCAATTAAAATTGGCTGACGAGGCACTCCACAGCCCCGTGGGATTTGGGGCAAAGCCCCAACATTCAATAATGGAAAGGAACATTAATAAATGGAAGAAAAATATATTCTTTCGGTATGCGGTAAGCAGTTCGTTAACGGCAGCGATGATAAAATTGAACTTGAAACATCTGCCTCTTATGTAGAAAGAAACGGCAGCCGCTATATAACATATAAAGAATACGACCCTCAAAACCTCGACAAACATTACCGCACAACAGTAAAGGTGGACAAACAAAATATTGTTACGGTAATGAAGGGCGGAGAAACAAATCACCATATGATACTGGAAAAGGGACAGCGTCACAAATGCGAATACAATACGCCCTTCGGCAGTATGACACTTGGCATCTATACAGAATCCTCGCAAATCACACTTGACGACAAGGGCGGCGAGGTATTTGTACGTTATACTATCGATATCGAATCCGAACTTGCAAGTACAAACGAACTTACACTTAAAATTAAGGAGGCTGAACATCATGTCAACAGCAGCACAAACAGTGACAAATCTTAAAAAAGCCATTACAAACGCTTTTGAAAAAGCAATCGCAGAGGGACTTCTTCCGCAGGCGGAAATTCCCGATTTCAACATAGAAACTCCGGCTGACCGCAGCCACGGCGATCTTGCAACAAATGCTGCCATGGTATCAGCAAGAGCCTTTAGGGCCGCACCGAGAAAAATTGCGGAAACCATTACACAAAACATCAGCCTTGAAGGTACTAACCTTTCCAAATTTGAAATAGCCGGCCCGGGATTTATTAATTTCTTCTATGACACATCATTTTATGCAAAGGTACTGGAAGAAATCAATTCTGAGGGCGAAAACTACGGCAAATCCGACTTCGGCAAGGGCAAGAAAATTCTGGTTGAATTTGTTTCCGCCAACCCCACCGGTCCTATGCACATCGGCAATGCAAGGGGCGGTGCCATCGGAGATTCTCTGGCAAGCGTTCTTGATGCCGCAGGCTATGAGGTAGCGAGAGAATTCTATGTCAATGATGCAGGCAATCAGATTGAAAAATTTGCAACCTCTCTCGAAATACGCTATTTACAGCTATACAAGGACGGCTATGAACTTCCCGAGGACGCTTACCACGGTCAGGATATCATTGACCATGCAAAAGCCTTTGCGGAACTCAACGGCGATAAATATGTTGAATCCGATTCCGCAGACAGAAGAAAGGCACTTGTAGATTTTGCCCTTCCAAAAAATATCGAAGGACTGGAAAGAGACCTTCTTAAATACCGTATTCAATATGACCGCTGGTTCAGAGAAAGCACACTTCACAACAACGGTGCAGTGAAAAATATCGTGGAGCTTCTGAAATCCAAAGGTCATACCTATGAGCAGGACGGTGCTGTGTGGTTCAAGGCTTCCGAATTTGGTGCAGACAAAGACTTTGTTCTTGTACGTTCCAACGGTATTCCGACCTATGTTGTCCCTGATATTGCCTATCACTATGACAAGCTTGTTACAAGAGGTTATGACAAGGCGATCGATGTACTCGGTGCAGACCATCACGGTTATGTTCCGAGACTGAAAGCCGCTCTTACTGCCCTTGATGTTGATGCTTCAAAGCTTGATGCTGTTTTAATGCAGATGGTAAGACTTCTCAGAAACGGTGAAGTCTACAAAGTTTCCAAAAGAAGCGGAAAGGCCATTACCCTTGTCACCCTGCTTGACGAAATTCCGATTGATGCCGCACGTTTCTTCTTTAATCTCAGAGAAGCAAACAGCCATTTTGATTTTGATCTTGACCTTGCTGTTGAACAGTCATCTCAGAATCCCGTTTACTATGTTCAGTATGCCCACGCACGTATTTGCAGTATCCTGAAAAAATTCACCACAGAAGGTGGCACAATACGCACCTGCACGGCAGAAGATTATACAAAACTTACTGCTGCTGAGGAAATCGACCTGATCAACAAGCTATCCTCTTACGGTGAAGAAATTATTTCCGCTGCCAAGGATTATGATCCGTCAAGAATCACACGCTATGTATACGATGTTGCGGCACTGTTCCATAAATTCTACAATGCCTGCCGTGTTTCTTCCGAGGACGAATCCCTCACCCAGGCTCGTCTTGCACTTTGCTTTGCAACCCGAACCGTTATTGCCAATGTCCTCACCATGTTTAAAATTACTGCCCCGGAGACAATGTAAACATCAGGCGATACGGTTTCAATATTGTATGATCCCGAAAATCCTGAAATCTATATCAACAATCCGAGCACCGGTATGATTCTAATTCAGAATTTTATCAGTCTGGTAATATTGATCTTCGGATTTATGGTTCTGTTCTTTGCAGGAAGAATGTCGAAAAGTAGGGTCGAGCAGCAACAAGCCCTGAATTTTAAGTTTTAAGAGAAACACAGAGCAGAAACGGCCGAACGTGCCGGCACGCTTTTTGACAAAGAATTTGACCCCAAAGAATTGGAACTTGATGACCAGAAAACACCAAGAATGAAATTCTGAAGCTTTCCTTAAACTAACCCACACCACTCATTATGCATTATTAAAAGGAGTTAAGATGATGGACTTTCCTTTTCGATTGCCGCTGACTGCGACCGATGTATCTGACGACAGCGACCCTTATGGGCGTAAAAATAACGGTGCAGATATTATCCTTGCCCCAACAGAAAATATCACACACAGTAAGCTTAAAGAAACAGACTCAGACGACGAGTTTTCAACAATTCTGAAAACTGCTGTTGAATCCGTTGCCAAAAATCTGCCCGACAATGTTATGATTGGTGCGGTTTTATCGCCCGAAACCAAGTTCTCCGAACGGCATAGTTGCGGAGAATTTGAAGAAGCTGTTTTTGATTATCTTGAAAAGATTACACTGATTAAAGACTGCGGTGCAGACTTGATTCTTCTGAAAGGTCACAGCCATTTATGGCAGATGAGGGCAGCGGTGATTGCCGCTAAACAGGCTAATGTGCCAATTATGATTGTTATGACGGTTGATGATGAAGGCGAAAATGAATTTGGTATTAACTGTACGGCGGCACTGATCACTTTACAAGCTCTGGGAGCCAATGCATTTGGTATTGAATGTACTGACGGTACCGATGATCAGGCAGAGCTGCTGCATAACATTTTCCCTCATGCAGAAATACCACTTATCGCTATGGGAAAATTTGCAGAAAATTCCCCTGAACAAATCAAGACACTGATATACGGAGGTGCAGCGGTATTTATTGATACATCAGAAACACCTGCGGGGTGGGTTTATGATGAAATCAGAAAGCATGAAAGTATTTTTGACAAATCGTCGGAAAAAGACAGCTATGCGGCTGCAGTTGAATGTGAAGTCTTTTTCCTCCCCGATAATATAGAGCTATCCGAACCTATTGAATGTGATTATGGCATGAGTGATGATTTGATCGATATGGATGATGAAAACATTAATTCTATCTGTATCAGGCTAAATTCATCCGATGATGCCGCACTTCTGGCTGAAAATGCCGCAATGTCACGCTTGCCTGTCACGGTTCATACGAATGATGCCAATACTCTTGAAGCTGCCCTGCGGTATTTCACAGGACGACTGATTGTGGATTCTCGCTGTGATATTGACACCAAAGATCTTCATTCGCTTACGGAGCAATACGGAGCAATTCTTTATTAGGAGGTATTCCCTATGCTGAAAAACAGACCGCTGCTAATCGCGGCTCTTATATTCGGCGGTATCGGCTTGTTGCTGATCATTACAGCCACTATTATTTACATAGATGGCAGTAAAACCATTTACAACGCCATTGCATCCCTTCTCGGTATGCCAATTGGCAAAATCACCACTGCCTCTGTCTGTCAGTTCGGCACGATTTTTGAAATAGCCGCCTTCGTTCTCGGCTACAAATCATTTATAACTGAAAGCAGCGAACAATAACTAACTCTCAAACAACAAAGCCGCCCGTGAGGGCGGCTTTTGCTATGCGGAATATCTTATACTTTCTATTTGGTTCTTTTTCTTGTACGTCCAAACACTTTTGAAAATTCCACCAGAGCACAATATTTTAACTGATAAATATGTATCCCCTTTTCTAACGAAGCGGATATTTCAGAAAGCTCCTTTTTAACAGATTCTTCGTCATCATACCATCCGAGAATTATCGTATGCGCTCCGAAAAAGCCTACATGATCTACCCCCTGAAGAATATAAGGCGGTTCATTCTTAGCCGGAAGCAATATTTTTGAATATCTCACCGATAAACATCTAACAACCTGACTTCTATCTTGATTGTATATGGCAATTTGCTCCGCCGGAATATAAATAACGTTCTTTTCATCTTCCTTTTCTTCCTGAGCGGCAGGTTCACGATCCATAAGATAATCCAGTGAAACATTCAACTCTTTCGAAATTATTATCAACTTATCTATTTCCGGATAACCGTTCCCGGATTCCCATTTAGAAACAGCCTGTCTTGAAATACCAAGCAACTCTGCCAGCTGCTCCTGTGTAATGTTTTTTTGTTTTCTAGCCAATTTCAAATTCTGTCCAAAACTCATAAAGTACCTCCATAAAATGATTATATCATAGTTATACCATAAGTTATGTCTTTTTACCACCAACCGTTGTTTGCTTTTTGGCAACTTATCATTGCATTCCCCTAAAAAAGAATCTTTTCTTTGTTTACTATCGCAATAACGAATTTGTCATTTTATGATATAATTCTTCTCCCGTCAAAACTGTAATTTATTTTATTGACAATCCGTTCAAAAAACAATATAATTATTTTTAGACAGTACAGTAAAAGGAGCATGATCATGAAAATTTCAACAAAAGGAAGATACGGACTGCGTATTATGGTCGATCTTGCAACAACTGATCCTGAGCATTGTGTTTCCATCAAAAGCATTTCAAATCGTCTTAAAATTTCAGATAAATATCTTGAACAAATTATATCATCACTTAATAAAGCCGGACTTGTGCGCAGCACAAGAGGTGCTCAGGGCGGTTATAAACTTGCAAAATCGCCATCGGAATATACCGTTGGTCAGATATTGCGGGCTATAGAGGGCAGTCTTGCACCCGTTGCCTGCCTTGAAGACGATGAAAACCAGTGCCCACACTGCAGCGACTGTGTTTCATTATATGTATGGGAAAAAATCTATGAGGCTGTCAACGATGTTGTCAACACCATCACTCTTCAGGATATTATAGACCATGCACCGAAACAATTATAATTAATAGTCATTTCTCCCCCATAAGTTCTTTCATAAAGTCGGCTTAATGCTCGCCACACCGCACCTTCAACCTGCTGCCTTCTCCCTTGTCAACGGTAAAGCTTGCAATCATTTTTATAAATATATCCTCCTCTATAAAATAAACGGACATAGTTTTCATACTATGTCCGTTTTTTCTAATTATTGGTCTGCAAGATTCTGTCCTGCTGTGCTACTTTCGACTGAACTTTCTTCTACCTGCGGATAAACATCAATATCTTTTATCGCATCTTCGTCAAACTCAATTTCGTACTTCTTGGAAAGCTCTTCAAAGCTCTTCTTCAAATCATCCTGACGCAGATCCGAGTCAACATTCACCTTCCATGCAGTAAGACCGCTTCCCACATAGTACATTACATGATATCCGTAGTCCGTAGAAACAATACCCGTATCGCCTGCTTTACGGTTTTTGTCAAACATCCAGTCATTAAACGACGGTACCATATATCCTGACGAAACATTGCTATACAGTCCTCCGTTTGTATTGGATCCAGGGTCTTCGCTGTACTTGTTGGCAAGCTCTGCAAAGCTGTCTTCGGTTGCATCGCCGTTCTGCCATTCGTCATAGATTTTTTCAGCCTCTTTTTTTGTTTTGGTGTCTGATTCATCATGTGTTGAAAGGCTGACAAGGATATGTCTGACATTTCTGGTTGCCGTCTCGTCACGGTAAACAGGCTTGTCGATCATAATTACTACATAGGATGATGCTGTTTCAAAAACCTTTGTTTCATTAGCTTTTCTGTCCTTATCAAAAACCCACTGACTCATTTCATCGCCGTCTGAATACGTCTTTTTGGTATACTGAGTACCTTCAACCGCTCTATTTACAGCATCGTTGAAATCTTCCTCAGTAATAGATTCTTCCGAAGTGGTCGTAAGCGACACAAGTGACGGATTCGCCTTGAGGAATTTGGTCAGATACGTTTCAAATTCCTTGGCATCCTTGGTATTTGCCAGTGCATCGGCATTTTCCTTCATTTTATTTTTCTTATCTTCATTGATTTCGGCAGAAGTACCGTCGATATTTGTTTCGGCATATCTGAATTCATAAAAATGGTAATCCGCAATCTCGTATTTTGTTTCATCTTCTTTAAATTTTGCCTCATACTGACTGTCAGTATACTTATAGCTCTCACGAAGATAGTTATTATATTTCTGGGCAAGAAGTGTCATTTTCATGACATATTCGATATCGCTGACGGTGATTTTTCCGTCATAAAGATCTTTTACATAAGTATCGAGATCCTTGCTTTCCTGCTCTGCCGCTGATTCCATACTGCTGCGATAATCGGAAATCGTCTGTAGTTCCTCGTCCGAAAGTTCCATTTTCGCATCTTCAGCTGCTTCAGCGAATACCATAATCTGTTTCAGGTAAGACTTTGTGTTTTCGAGAAAATAATCATGCCATGTTGTGCTTTCTTCTTCGTTGTAGTATTGTTCTTTCAAGCTTTGCGCCGTGCTAAAATAAGTTGTTGAATTCTCGCTCAGAAACTGCTGATATAGAGAATTGAAAAGATATTGCATAACATCAAAGGACATTTTATAATGAGCGGATTTAACCACAATGTTATCTCCGAATTTTGTAACAGAATCTGTGGAAGTCACCTCTGAATTCTGGCTGTCCTTATCCTTAGTTTTCTCTTCGATCAGATTACATCCTGACAAAGGCACTGCAACAAGAAGCGTACCTGCGACTGCAGCTGAAATAATACGCTTTGTCAATGAACCGAATTTAGACATTGTATTTCTCTCCTTCCGACCTGTACATTTACAAATCGTAACATAAAATTTATACTGCATACAGCAGCATATTCAAGAGATGATCAATTCAAAAATCTCCATATTAATAATAGCAAAAATCTTTGGATTTTTCAACCGTTATTTTAAAATATCTTATATATATTCACTTGACATTTTTGCAAAATATTATAAAATGAATGTATATATGAAGATTCGAGGGCAGAGTTTGCAGTCTGCTCATAAGTGATAAGTTTTGATTGGAGAAATTGTATGGATAAAATACTGAGTTTTAAAAGATATAAATGCGGTTATGAGGAATTTAACTTTTCGGAGCTTTACCGTCAGTGTAACAGCGGAATAAAGAAGCTGCCTGTCAATGTGTTTCTTATAGAGCATAAAAAAAAGGGACATATCCTGATCAATACCGGATGCAGCAATCTGCTGAAAAAAAATCCAGTTGCCTATGCAAAATTGACTGCAAAACGTAAACTGTTCTTTGAGGAAAAGGACAGCATTTCCGCACAACTTCTTGCAGAGGGAATAGATCCGATTTGTATCAAAAAGGTACTTCTGACACATTGCGACCCCGAATGCTGTGGTTCCTTGCCGCTTCTGCCAAAATATGAACTTCTTTCCAATGCGGGAGTGCTTTCTTTGATATGGCTTTCAGATACTGCCGACGGTATCATGAAAAACACTGTTCCGTCAGAGGAAGTTTCCCAAAAAGCGGCAGGACTTTATAAAGGCGATACTTTTCTGAAACAATATTTCAAATGGGTATATGATGTATTCGATGACGGCAGTATTCTGGCCGTTGACATTACAGGTCATGCAAAGGCAATGACTGCATTTTATCTGACCGAAAAAAACATCTTTATTGCCGCCGATGCTTCTATCGATGAAACAGCACTAACAGAAAATCTTGTTCCAAGCGACAAACTATTAAACCGGCAATTCTTTCCCGATGATTACATTTCAGTTCTTGTCACACTCAAAAAGATAAAAAAGGAGCACCCTCAGATAAAGTTCATCTTTTCACATTCAGAAAATATTTAAAAAGAAATTATGATTTATGGCGACAAAAGCCGAAAGCGCATGACAATTCTTGCCATAATTCATTATTACAAATAAAAAATCGGCACTTTGTTTTTCAAAATAACAAAGTACCGATTTTTTATCATCCTGATTTATTGTTCCAATTTCTCACAGTCTTAACAGTCTGAGTTTGCCTACAAGGGGAATATCTTTGACCTTGCCGGCATTAATATTCTGGATAGCGGTAACAACAAGGAACACCGGAACAGCAAAAAATATTGCGGTAAATAAAAATACCAGTATATAGCCGTGAACATAAAGACCTGTGTCTGCACTTTTCACAGCACCACCAATAATTACACCCGAGTAAATATAATTGATAATTCCGCATATTACTTCGATAATAAAAATCAGCAAACCCTGATTTGCATAAAATCTTGCGGAAGCGCACCCTTTTTTTACTACCAACGGTACCCAGAATGTAATACCAAGACTTGCAAGAATACAAAATATTTTGTTTTTCTTCATATTATTGATATCATACATATGGGAATAGTCTTTTGTATCTTTGAGTTTGTCAATAAACTCCTTTACATTTTTCGGCTTTTCTTCTTCTTTTTCGCCTTCTTCTTCAGGAGTTTCCTTCTTTTCAAATTTAAAATTCTTTGAATCCTGATGAGGGTCAACCTTCGACTCTGTTTTATACAAATCGGGCGACCATGTACTTTCCTCTTTTGGAGGTTCAGCTTTCGGCGTTTCGGGCTGAGGCTCAGGCTGAATATCGTACTGCTGTGTATATTGCTGCGGCGTATACTGCTGTGCCTGCGGTTGTGCATACTGCTGCGGTGTATACTGCTGTGTCTGCGGTTGTGCATACTGCTGCGGC
>ONGS01000239.1 GCA_900317395.1 uncultured Eubacteriales bacterium
GGGTAAAACCTGAAACACAGATACATACGCATATGTGTTACAGTGAATTTGCTGATATTATTGAAGATATCGACAACATGGATGCCGATGTTATCACCTTTGAAGCAAGCCGTTCCGACCTGACGATTCTTGACGTACTCAAGGAGAAAAACTTCCGCACAGAGGTTGGTCCGGGTGTATATGATATTCATTCTCCGAGAATTCCGGCTAAGGAAGAGATCAAAGCGGCACTTAACAAAATGCTTGACCGTATTCCGGCTGAAAAACTTTGGGTCAATCCTGACTGCGGACTAAAAACCAGAGGTAATGAGGAAACCATACCGAGCCTTGAAAATCTTGTTGCTGCAGCAAAGGAAATCAGAACCATAAAAGAAAATACATGATAAAAGCGATACCATCATAAAATTGCTCCCCAAACAAAATATTGCTAAGTTAATAATAATCGGCAGGAAAGAACAGTTTTCTTTCCTGCCGATGTTTTATCATTAATTTGAAAATAACTTCTTGATAACATAATGATGTTGTTATTCCTAGCGGTTTAAAGTGATTTGAGTAGCTTCATGGTCGCTTCATAGATTCTTTTGCAGTTACAACGGTCCTGCTTGGAGAAGAAGGCACTGCAGCGCTGATGGAATTTTTCCGTGTGAGTGAAGGCATTGTCCATGCCGTCACTCAGAAATCGACAAAGCGGCTCTACTTCAAAAAATACTTCTCCGAATCCGTATCGTGTGATATTTTCTCCTTTATGCTCCGAGTTGATCGGCAGTCCGGGGGGGTAGAAATAAATGACACTTTTTCCCATATAAGCAAAGCGGAACTGCAATTCATTGTAGTCTGTTATCAGAACAGCGGCTTTTCCGAGCAGAGCAGCTTCTGTCTGTTCACTGTAGGAATAGAGTTTCACTGAACTGTCGGAGGGGAGAAGACCCATGTATTTTTCAATAGCAGGGGGCATCATCACAGCGATTTTCCAATTTTTAACCTTGCAGGAGCTTAAAAGTTCCTTGTTGGAAAGAATATTGTAATAAGCTTTGAAAAAAGCACTTTCGGAGAATTTGTAGTAACCCGAATTTTCATAGATACTGAAAAGCCTTCTTCGTCCGGGTGCGATCAGGATCAGCTTTTCACGTTTGTTGCTGACAGCATCAAGCATTGCACTGCCGGTTACTTTTATCATGCTTTCATTATAATCATAAAGCGGTTGGAGAAGGTTTTCTTTTTCTCTTTCGGATGAGCAGAAAACCATTTGTGTATTGTCCCGCAGGCGGTTGTTGTACTGAGCAGAATCGTAGGTCATGAAATAGTTTTTGACAGAAATTGTCATTGCCGTCATCATATCACGCAGATAAAGTTTATCGTCATCATTAAAGCCTATAGAATCATAAGGGTCACAGTCGGAGGCAAACAGAATGTCTGCCGCAAGCGTCATGACCTTGGCACGCAGAGTGCCTGTTTCCAATATGTTATCATAGGCAGCATCGTGCAAAAAATTATATTCGGGAGAATCTCTGCGTACACAGATATACGGTTCAAAATCTTTGCTCTTGTTTTTGGAAAAATAACGGAACAGCAGATTTCCGTTGTAGTTGATACCCGCATTGTCATAAAACATAATGATTTTTTTGTTTTCATTTTTCCGTCTTGTGTATCTGGCAAGTCTTCTGATCCTTCTGTATTCAAACTGAACTCTGAGTCCCGAATTTTTGGCTGCTTCATTCAGAAACCGACTTTCGGAAAGTGCCAAAAGACTTTCAGTGGTACGTCTGATGACAAGCGTTTTGGATTTTCTGTCGTAAGTAAGGATCCTGTCGCCGAATGAAGCATAGGAGCTTTTGATTTCATCGGAAAGTTTAGCATAAGGAGAACCGAAGCAGAGTTTCAGACGAAACGCAAGTTTTTTGTATCTCAAATACAGGCAGGCGGTATCGATCTTTTTTCCGCTCGATACAGGGATAAAGAAACGGAAAGCATATCGGTGCAGAAATGACTTGCCGAAAAACTTTCGCATCGTATACACTTCTGAAGGAATGACCTTTGCCTTTACACCATTGATAACAGAATAAACGCTGTACTCATCCTTGTTGAGGCAGGAACAGCCGTTCAGCCTTGCATCAATATATATGCCACGGCGGTCGAAATTAACAGCCATGATCTCAGCTGTGATATTTTTTGAACGTGTTATCAGCACATTGTTGACATGAGCAGTGAATTCACCTGAAAGAGGAATAGCGGCAACGCTGTTTTCGGACATGATATACTTATGTATCTCGGTTTTCCCCGGAGGCACAAGATCTGTTTCGGGACGGAGCTTCGGATTATTGTATTTCATCCGTAAAAAGCGAAAAGTAACCTCTTCATCAAGGCCGCTCATACGGCATAGTTTCGGATTAGTAATGACAGTATCGTCAATAAATTTAAACGCAGCTGAACAGCTGTCAAGAAACTCCTTGACACGGCTTCCGACAAGTACTTTTTTGTAATAATCATCGGAATTCAAAGCAAATTTCACTTCGATCAGATACATCATCACAGACATAATAAAAGCAGAACCTGCATAGGCTTTCAGCATAGGAATAATAAATTCTTTTACCGATCTGGTATAGAATGCGGAATTATATTGCTGTTCATATCTGTAGGGATCACGTTCGGTGGGGTGTGATACAGTATAGGTGAATTTATCAGAATAATAGTAACCGGCGGATCTCATAAGCGCTTCCAGCATGAATTTGGTATCATAATTAAATCGGAGTTTGTTATCAAAGGAGATTTTTTTAATGACCCTGCTGTTGAAAAAATAACACCCGAGCATAAGGATAAATTTGTCGGGGATATCTTGAATATGGATCGTGCCGTTCCCGGGATCGCCTGTATAAGGACGGTCAGGTAAAAGCGGTGAAGATACCATTGGTTTAATACAGAAGACCGGCACACGACCGCTTTTGATCATATTATAAATATGATGAAATGTATTTTTAGAATATGTACCGTAATTATCTGTATAAACAATATAAGTACCTGACGACAAAGGGGCAGCATGATTATAGCTGTCGGCAGATTTTTCGCCTACAGCATCAACAAAATAAACATTATCGGGGTAGAGATTGCTGTATTCCGTACATATCTCTGTACTCAGTTCGCTTCCTACAGCATCAATCAGGATCAGCTGTATGTTTTCCTTAAAAAACTTTTCATTTCCGATAATGGAATTGATTGATTTTTTAATATTTGTATCACTTCTGATTAATAGATTCACTGTGAAAAAATATTTTTTGATCATAATCTTCTCCCGGCCATCATACTAATTAATATACCTATTCAAATTAATTATATTACAAACCTTCTCCGTTGTCAATTTTGCGCTCAAGTTTTTATTATTCTTAAAGCAAAACTTTATTTCTGATTTTTCTATAAAGTACAACTATTTGAAGTTCTATACTTTGGCTTTGATATTAAATTTCAGCGTTCAGCGGGAAAACAAGCTTCCCGATAGCATTTATGATGTATTTGTATTATAAAAAATGTTCACGAAAGAGAACAAAAATGCTACAAAACGACTAAACTAAAAAAATTGTAAAAAAACCGTTGACTTTTACGGAAAAATGTTTTATAATTCAAACATCAACAGCAAAGGCGCTGTAGGTTTGGTAAAGGACCTACAGCGCCCTTTTGTTTAAATTTACAAAATTATGTATGAATGGAGAGTTATTTATGGTAAATGTACCTGAAATGTTTGGCTCGGCAGTATTCAATGATGAGACAATGAAAAAGTATCTTCCAAAGGGGACTTACAAAGAGCTCAAGAAAACCATCGAGGACGGTAAGCCTCTTGATATCAACATTGCAAATATTGTAGCCCACGCTATGAAGGAATGGGCAATCGAAAACGGTGCTACTCATTTCACTCACTGGTTCCAGCCTATGACAGGTATTACGGCAGAAAAGCATGACAGTTTTATTAGCCCGGTTGCCGGCGGCGGAGTGATCATGGAGTTCTCGGGCAAAGAGTTGATTAAGGGTGAGCCTGATGCTTCAAGTTTCCCTTCGGGCGGTATCCGTGCTACTTTTGAAGCAAGAGGTTATACTGCATGGGATCCGACTTCATATGCGTTTATCAAGGACGGTTCACTTTGTATTCCGACAGCATTCTGCTCTTACACAGGTGAAGCACTTGATAAGAAAACACCGCTTCTCCGTTCTATGGAATGTATCAATACACAGGCACTCAGAGTTCTCCGTGTGTTCGGTGATACCGAAACAACTCATGTTTCAACAACAGTAGGTCCCGAGCAGGAATACTTCCTTGTGGATAAAAAGGTTTATGAGAAACGTAAGGATCTTATCTACTGCGGCAGAACACTTTTTGGTGCAAGACCTCCGAAGGGACAGGAACTTGACGATCATTATTTCGGTTCGATCAAACCCCGTGTTTCCGCTTATATGAAGGATCTTGAACAGGAACTCTGGAAATACGGTATTTATGCAAAAACAAAGCATAACGAGGTTGCACCTGCTCAGCATGAGCTTGCACCGATTTTTGATACAACAAATATCGCTACCGACCATAACCAGCTTACAATGGAAATCATGAAAAAGGTTGCTGAAAAGCATGATCTTGTTTGTCTGATTCATGAAAAACCGTTTGCCGGCGTTAACGGTTCCGGTAAACACAATAACTGGTCAATGTCTACTAATAAGGGTAAAAACCTTCTTGACCCGACAAAGAATCCGAGACAGAATATCCAGTTCCTCGTATTCCTTGCAGCTGTTATCAGAGCTGTTGACGAGCATCAAGATCTTCTCAGAATTTCTGTTGCAAGTGCCGGAAATGACCACAGACTCGGCGCTAACGAAGCACCTCCGGCTATTATTTCTATGTATCTCGGTGATGATCTTACCGAAGTGCTGCGTTCCGTTCTCAGCGGTAAAGAATATGTAGCTGACGGTAAGCCGATTATGGAAACAACAGCTGATGTTCTTCCTAACTTCACAAAGGATACATCTGACCGTAACCGTACTTCACCGTTTGCTTTCACGGGTAATAAATTTGAGTTCAGAATGCTTGGCTCTGCCGAAAATATTGCTTGTGCAAACTTTATGATCAATACAATGGTAGCAGATGTTCTTGAGGATTTTGCAAATCAGCTTGAAAAAGCAGATGATGTCAATGCTGCTGCAGAAGCACTTGTTAAGAAAACAGTAGAAGAGCATAAGAGAATTATCTTTAACGGTAATAACTATTCCGAGGAATGGGTAGAGGAAGCTGAAAAGAGAGGCCTTCTCAATCTCCGTTCACTCCCCGATGCACTTCCGCTTTACACAAGCGAAAAGAATATCAAGCTTTTCACAAAGCACAATGTTCTTACAGAAGTAGAACTCCGTTCCAGACGTGATGTACTTCTTGAAAAATATTCAAAGATCATCAATATCGAGGCTCTTACAGCTCTTGATATGGCGAAAAAGGATATCGTTCCTGCTGTTACAGCGTATATCAAAGAGCTTGCAGAAACAGTCAGCCTTGTAAAGGCAGTAGATCCTGAGCTTGTACCGACAGCAGAATCTGAGCTTCTCAAGAAGCTTTCAGGACTTCTCAACTGCTTCGTTAAGAAAATCGAGATTCTTGATAAAGCAGTAGTAGGTGCAAAAGATATTGAGGACGAGGCTGAAAGTGCTAAGTACTTCAAAGATCAGGTACTTGCAGCTATGCAGGAACTCCGTGCAGTTGCTGATGAGATGGAATCCAATATGTCATCAAAGGCTTGGCCTTATCCTTCATACGGCACATTGCTCTTCAGCGTATAATTAATTATTATGTACACAACGGCGTGTATCAGATCGTAATGATTTACAATTGGTACACGCCGTTTATATTTTTAAAATAAAGGGGGAAGGGACATGGACGCAAATTTACAGGCGGCAGTATCGGCTGCCGTTGAGGAGTCCAACTCTTTTACAATCGCAATTTGGTTTCTGATCGGAGCAATTCTCGTATTTTTTATGCAGTGCGGTTTTGCTATGGTAGAAACAGGCTTCACAAGAGCTAAGAACGCCGGTAATATCATCATGAAAAACCTGATGGATTTCTGTATCGGTACAGTGATGTTTATTTTCCTCGGCTTTGGCCTTATGATGTCGGAAAACTATTTTATGGGAATCATAGGTCTACCGAACCTTCAGATTTTCACGGATTTCAATAATTTTCCGTGGTCTTCGTTTGTGTTTAACCTTGTATTCTGCGCTACTGCCGCTACTATCGTTTCGGGTGCAATGGCAGAACGTACAAAATTTGTTTCTTATTGTATTTACAGCGGATTGATCAGTCTTGTTGTTTATCCGATCGAAGCTGGCTGGGTATGGAATGAACAGGGCTGGCTTGTCAATCTCGGATTTATCGATTTCGCCGGTTCATGTGCGATCCACATGGTAGGCGGTATCTCAGCAATTATTGGTGCGGCTATGGTAGGTCCTCGTATCGGTAAGTATACAAAGGACGGAAAGCCAAGAGCTATTCCGGGTCACAGTCTTACACTCGGCGCACTCGGCGTATTTATCCTTTGGTTCGGCTGGTACGGTTTCAACGGCGCTGCTGCTACCGATGTTACACAGCTCGCACAGATTTTTGCTACAACTACTGTAGCACCTGCAACAGCTACGGTTGCTACTATGATCTATACATGGATTAAGAACGGTAAGCCTGATGTTTCTATGTCGCTCAACGGTTCTCTTGCAGGTCTTGTTGCTATTACAGCAGGCTGTTTTACAGTAGATATTCTCGGTGCTTTGATTATTGGTCTTGTAGCAGGTATCCTCGTTGTTCTCGGCGTTGATTTTGTGGACAAGGTTTTGAAAATTGATGACCCGGTCGGTGCTGTTGCTGTTCACGGTGTAAACGGTATCTGGGGTACTCTTGCAGTTGGTTTGTTCTCAATTCATGCTGACGAAGAAGCTAACACAACTCTCGGTCTGTTCTATGGCGGCGGTTTTGAACAGCTCGGCAAGCAGGCACTTGGTGTAGTTTCCGTCGGCGGATATACAGCAATCGTGATGTTTATTATATTCTTCCTGATCAAGAAGACAATCGGTCTGCGTGCATCTAAGGAAGAAGAAGTAAGAGGTCTTGACCTGACAGAGCATGGTCTTTCCAGTTCCTATGCTGACTTTATGCCTGTTCCTCAGGTACTGACAGGTGAAACAAGCTCAGAAGAATTTGAAGAGGGCAATGTACCGCCTGAGAAGGCTGTTGAAGTAAAGCTTACCGGAAGCGCAGATAAGGCAGCAACTTCTGACGGTGTTAAGTTTACAAACATCCGCATTATCACAAAGCAGAGCAAATTCTCCGATCTGAACACAGCACTTTCTGATATTGGTATCACAGGTATGACTGTGACGCAGGTACTTGGTTGTGGTGTTCAGAAGGGTAAGACGGAATACTACCGTGGTGTAGAGGTCGAGATGAACCTCCTGCCGAAGGTACAGGTAGACATCGTTGTATGCAAGATCCCGGTAAAGACAGTTGTAGATACTGCTGTTAAGGCTCTTTACACAGGCCATATCGGTGACGGTAAGATATTCATTTCAAATGTGGAAGATATCGTTAAGGTTCGTACAGGTGTAACAGGAGTTGATGCACTCCAGGATAATGACTAAACTAATATTCCGGATAAGTGGGTAAACGGAAAA
>ONGS01000094.1 GCA_900317395.1 uncultured Eubacteriales bacterium
AAAACTTTTTATTTCTACAAATTGTAATATTTCTTTTGCTATTTATTCTTTTTATACCTTTTAATAAATACAGTCTGTAATATTTTCAAAGCTAGCGCTTCCAAAATATCACAGACTGCAATGATTTTATCCCAATGACACAGTGTCATCAGATATAATATTACCAAAAAGTTTTATTTTTTCCCTGTTTTTCTTGTTTATCGGATCTTCCATCGTAATATAAACATTTTTGCCTTCCACATCCTTGACATTATTACCGAAAGAGTTGATATCAACCATCTTCTTCCACTTAATATTTCCGTCTACATAATAGGCATCATATAATGTTTTATTTTCTATCTTATATCTGCCGCTCTTGGTTTTTGGCTCACTTTCATTTTCACATACGACAGAATAATTATATTTACCATTGTCATAGAATTCAAAAACATATTCTGCCTCGTTTCCACAGATCGGACATTTTACATTATAGCAATTCCAAACAGCAGGTGCTTCGTCAGAACCGGCTGCACTGATTACCTTAGACAGTATATCAAGCTTTTTTAGAATGTTATCAACATCCTTATACCCCTTAAGCTGATTATATTTATCAAGTGCACTGCGATATTTTAGACTTTCGTAGTCAAATTTTGCAAGCATATATAGACATTCTTTTGCCTTTTCTCCGCTGTCTTTATAATCATTGATAAATTCAAATTTCTCCATTGCATTTTTATACTTTTTGCTCTTTAATTCTCTTTCGGCCTGATTATAGATTTTTTGCTGACTATTTTTATAATTTTCTTCATCAGTTCTTTCAATCTCCCGAAATACGTTGATTGCTTCCATATAATCCGCATCGTTATATAGGTCATCTGCATAGCTTTTCAATGTTTCATAGTATCTTACTTCCGAATCGGAATAATCCATAATACTTTGAAACAACTCTGCCGCAGCCTGTTTATTGCCTGATGCAGCACTGCTTTCCGCTTTTCCGTAGATACACTTTTTGATCATCTCTTCACTGTCGAGATAGTCTCTCATCCCCTCAAATTTCTCTTTGGCACTGTCATAATTGCCGTTGTTATATTCCTGAACAGCGCTATTATAATTCAGATACGGAATACCATAACTGATTCCGACATAAGCTCCTCCACCAAGAAGCAACACGACAAGCAAAAGCAACAGAGCTTTGGAATTACGCTTTTTATTCTCACTTTTCCTCTGTTGGTTTGCATATACTTCTTTTCTTTTTTCAAATTCCTGCTTTTGCCTTTCTTTATCACGCCTTTCACGTTCAGCAGCTTCTTCTCTGATTTTTTCAACCTCGGATTTTTGCTCCATATTCTGAATTTGAAGAAGCTCCGGCTGTACATTCTTGATCAGCCAATGTTTACGAACACCGCAGCCGCAGCAGATATCTTCATCGCCCCAGTTCAGAGTACCGCAGGCACAAAGCCAGTAAATTTCATCAAATACAGGCTGGAATATCAGCTTGGTATGATCGATGTTATTTAAAGTGCAATTATCAATAAATTGCTTATGCAGATCCTTTTGAACATTAAAAATGCTTTCCTGTACAAGACTTGTATTGAAGCTTGTTTCCTCAAAATTATACCAGACCTGTCCCGCAGTGGTTGCTACCGACTGAATGACAAATTCAAGATTTCTTGTATTCTGATTTTGGATCTTAAACGGTATCTCCATACCGAATTCACCGTTTCTCGAAATATCCATATTATCATACGCACAATTCGTCAGTCTGTCAATAACATTTCGCTGAGAATCATAGCAGATAATATCAAATATCATAGTTTTGATGCTTTCCGGCTGAACATTCATAAATTTGCCATAAGCAAAAATTGCACCGACATTCATATCAAGCTCCAATTTCATCGAGCACAATGCCACAGGCGACCCCTTAAACCATAAATGTATGTTTTTTTCTTCAAGCATTTTTTTCTTATCTTCTTTTTCCATAGTGATCTCCTAAAAAGTAATTTAGTTAAAAATATAAATTAAAGATTCTATTAATAGTTTGTTAATAATATTTTAATATAAAATTACATATATGTCAAGAATCCCACTACATCAAATCCAATTTATGTCCTAATATTTAAGCTCCGTCTTTGTCAATAGCTAAAACAACCCTCATAGCCACATTTCTAAAGATAGATTTAATGAATTTTCAATCATTTTTGGTTGACAAAGATCGTATTTAGTGGGATAATATATTTTGTATTATTATGAAAAAAAATACGAAATTTCATTTTGGAGGATTCATTATGGCTAAGGAACTTGCAAAGGCTTACAGCCCCGGTGAGTTTGAGGAAAGAATTTATCAATTTTGGGAAAACGGAGGCTATTTTCACGCCGAAGTCGATAAAAACAAAAAACCTTATACAATTATGATGCCGCCCCCTAATATCACAGGTCAGCTTCATATGGGTCATGCACTTGACAATACCCTTCAGGATATTTTGATCCGCTTTAAGAGAATGCAGGGCTACAGTGCTCTTTGGCTGCCGGGAACAGATCACGCTTCTATTGCAACAGAAGCGAAAATTGTTGAGGCAATGCGCAAGGAAGGTATCACAAAAGAGGATATCGGTAGAGAGAAATTCCTTAAAAGAGCATGGGCATGGAAAGCAGAGTACGGAGGAAGAATTGTAAAGCAGCTGAGAAAGATCGGCTCTTCTGCAGACTGGGAAAGAGAACGCTTTACCATGGATGAAGGCTGCAATAAAGCTGTTAAAAACGTATTTGTTCGTCTTTATGACAAGGGACTCATCTACCGTGGCGAACGTATCATCAACTGGTGTCCGAAATGCCTTACCTCCATTTCCGATGCTGAGGTTGAATACGAAGAACAGGCAGGTCATTTCTGGCATTTGCGCTATCCTCTTTCGGACGGCAGCGGTTATATCAATCTTGCTACGACACGTCCCGAAACGCTCCTTGGTGATACAGCAGTTGCGGTAAACCCGAATGACGAAAGATATAAGGATATGGTCGGTAAAACGCTGATTCTGCCTATTGTTCACCGTGAGATACCAATCGTTGCAGACGATTATGTTGAAATGGATTTCGGTACCGGTGTTGTTAAAATTACACCTGCTCATGACCCCAACGACTTTGAAGTTGGTCTACGACACAATCTACCTGTAATTAATGTTATGACGGATGATGCAAAAATCACAGATGATTATCCGAAATATGCCGGAATGGACAGATATGAAGCAAGAAAAGCCATCGTGGCTGACCTTGAAGCAGAAGGCGCACTTGTAAAGATTGAGGATTACTCACATAATGTAGGAACTTGCTACAGATGTTCCACAACGGTTGAGCCGAGAGTATCAAAACAGTGGTTCGTGAAAATGAAGCCGTTGGCAGGACCTGCAATCGATGCTGTTAAAAATGACGATACAGAATTTGTTCCGCCACACTTTGAAAAAACCTATTTCCACTGGCTTGAAAATATCCGTGACTGGTGTATTTCCCGTCAGCTCTGGTGGGGCCATCAGATCCCTGCTTTCTACTGCGACGACTGCGGCGAAACTGTTGTTACAAAGGAAAACGAAGCAGTTTGCCCGAAATGCGGAAAGAAAATGCGTCAAGATCCCGATACACTTGATACATGGTTCAGCTCGGCGCTCTGGCCGTTCTCAACACTTGGTTGGCCCGAGGAAACACCCGAACTGGAGTATTTCTATCCGACAAGCGTACTGGTAACAGGCTATGATATTATACCGTTCTGGGTAATGCGTATGATGTTCAGCGGATTGGAACATACGGGAAAAGCACCGTTTGAGAAAGTACTAATCCACGGTCTTGTACGTGATTCTCAGGGCAGAAAAATGAGTAAATCTCTCGGTAATGGTATTGATCCGCTTGAAGTAATTGAAAAATTTGGTGCTGATGCACTCAGACTGACACTTATTACAGGTAATGCACCGGGTAACGATATGCGTTATTCCGAAGAAAAAATTACAGCAAGCCGTAATTTTGCCAATAAACTCTGGAATGCAGCAAGATTTATTCATATGAACATAGACGATTATGATGTTAAGAATGAACTTCCCGAGGAACTTACGACCGAAGACAAATGGATTGTTTCAACACTCAATTCTGTTGTTAAGGTTGTAACAGAAAATCTCGAAAACTTTGAGCTTGGCGTTGCCGTACAGAATATTTATGACTTTACATGGGATTGTCTGTGTGACTGGTATATCGAGTTGGCAAAGGCTCGTTTGCAAAGCGAGGGTCAGACAGCCCAAAATGCAAGACAGGTGCTTGTATGGGTAATGGACAAAACCTTAAAACTTCTGCACCCGTTCATGCCGTTTATCACAGAGGAAATTTGGCAGTCACTGCCGCACGAAGGCGACACAATCATGACACAGCAGTTCCCGGTATATGATGAGAAATATCATTTTTCGGAAGCTGCAAAGGAAATGACAATGGTAATGGATGCGATCAAGGCAATCCGTAACCGCAGATCCGAAATGAATGTAGCGCCTTCCAGAAAAGCAAAGGTTTATATTGCAGCAAAGGAGCAGGAGATTTTCAGAAACGGTTCTGCTTTCTTCTCCCGTCTTGCAAGTGCAAGTGAAGTAGAAGTTGCCGAAAGCTATGATATTGAAGGTGCAGTAACTGTTGTTACTGCCGATGCCAAGATCTACATTCCAATGGACGAGCTTGTTGACAAAGAGGCAGAACTCAAACGCCTTAATAAAGAGTTAGAAGTCGCAAAGAAAGACCTTGCATTCAATGAAAAGAAACTGAGCAATCAGGGCTTCATGTCAAAAGCTCCCGAAAAGGTAGTGAATGAGATAAAAGCCAAAGCTGCAAAATTTGCAGAAAAAATTGAAATGATTCAGGCAGCTATCAACGCACTACAGTAAAAATTTATGAATCATCCCGACTATCATAACCGGCAGTCGGGATGATTTTTTAGTACAAAATATCAGGGACAGTATCTTTAAGGATACTGTCCCTGTGATTATTTGTATTCGTTTGTGTGGAGAAGCTCCTCTGCCCTCTTAACCTGTTCGGCTGTCGGAGTCGGAACACCTTCAAGAGGATATTTCAGCTTCAATTCCTCCCACTTCAATGTGCCAAGGGTATGATACGGAAGAATCTCTACTTTTTCCACTGTTTTCAAAGTAGAAATAAAATCATGCATAGCAATGAGATCTTCTTCTTTATCTGTAATTCCCGGAACAAGAACATGACGGATCCACATTTTCTTTCCGTGTTCGGAAAGCCATTTTGCCATTTGAAAAATATTGGCATTATCAACACCGGTAAGCGCCTTATGACCTTCGGGGTTCATGTCCTTCAGATCAAGCATAATCAAATCGGTAACATTCATCAGTTTTTCAAACTGAGCAAGCCACTCGGGATCATTATTAAAGGGCTGTCCTGCGGTGTCGATCGTTGTATTGATGTTTTCTTTTTTGGCAAGTGTAAAAAGCGCTGTAACAAATTCCTGCTGTAAAAGCGGTTCTCCGCCGCTGACAGTGATTCCGCCGTTATTTTTCCAATAACTTCTGTATCTGCGGACGTGCTGAAACAGTTTCTGCGCCGTCCACTCTTCCCCTACACTGTTCCAAGTATCAGGGTTATGGCAAAATTTGCATCGCATTTTACAGCCGCTGAGAAAAACAACAAATCTGACTCCGGGTCCGTCCACAAGCCCGAAAGTTTCAAGCGTGTGGACCTTTCCGGTAATATTAAAATTAATATCTTCTGTCATAATCAAAGTGTAGTGTGGCAAGTTCTTGAAATAACGTCTCTCTGCTGCTCAGGTGTAAGGTCGATAAACTTAACTGCATAACCCGATACACGAATCGTAAAGTTAGCATATTCTTCCTTTTCGGGATGCTCCATAGCATCGATCAGTTTATCTGTACCAAATACGTTAACATTGAGGTGATGTGCACCCTGATCAAAGTAACCGTCCATAACCTGAACAAGATTGTCAATACGCTCCTGCGGCTCATGACCGAGTGCATCGGGGTTGATCGTCTGAGTATTGGAAATACCGTCAAGTGCCCAGTGATACGGAAGTTTAGCAACGGAATTAAGTGAAGCAAGAAGACCGTTCTTCTCTGCGCCGTAACTCGGGTTAGCACCGGGTGAAAGCGGCTCGCCTGCTTTTCTTCCGTCAGGAAGATCGGCTGTAGCCTTACCGTATACAACGTTAGAAGTAATTGTAAGAATAGAAGTTGTCGGTTCGGAATTTCTGTAAGTGTGGTGTTTCTTAACCTTCTCAAGGAATGTTTTAAGAAGCCATACTGCGATATCATCGGCACGGTCGTCGTCGTTGCCGTAACGTGGGAAATCGCCTTCTGTGTGGAAGTGAAGAACGATACCGTCTGTATCTCTTTCTGTTTTTACCTTTGCATACTTGATTGCACTGAGGGAGTCTACAACGTGCGAGAAGCCTGCGATACCTGTAGCAAATGTACGGCGTACATCTGTATCGATCAGCGCCATCTCGGCAGCCTCATAGAAATACTTATCATGCATATAGTGAATCAAGTTAAGTGCATTTACATAGGTTGCTGCGAGCCAATCCATCATGATATCATATTTCTTGATAACCTCATCATAATCAAGGTATTCAGAAGTGATAGGCTGAATCATCGGGCCACACTGTTCTCTTGTCTTAGCATCTACACCGCCGTTGATTGCATAAAGCAAGCATTTTGCAAGGTTAGCTCTTGCGCCGAAGAACTGCATCTCCTTACCTGTCTGTGTTGCAGATACGCAGCAGCAGATGGAATAGTCATCGCCCCATACCGGCTTCATAACGTCATCGTTTTCGTACTGTACCGAACTTGTATTGATAGAAATCTTGGAAGCATATTTCTTAAAGTTCTCAGGAAGAGCTGAGGAATAAAGAACTGTGAGGTTAGGCTCAGGGGACGGACCCATGTTTTCAAGTGTATGGAGGAAACGGAAGTCATTCTTTGTTACCATGGAACGACCGTCAACACCAATACCTCCTACTTCGAGAGTAGCCCATACCGGGTCACCTGAGAAGAGCTGATTATAGGAAGGAATACGTGCAAACTTAACGATTCTGAACTTCATAACGAGGTGATCGATAAGCTCCTGAGCTTCATCCTCTGTAAGGATACCTCTGTCGAGGTCTCTCTGGATATAGATATCAAGGAAAGTAGATACACGGCCTACAGACATTGCGGCACCGTTCTGAGTTTTGATTGCAGCGAGGTAGCCGAAATAGAGCCACTGTACAGCTTCCTTAGCATTCTTTGCAGGGCCGGAGATATCGTAGCCGTAGATCTTAGCCATTTCCTTCATGCCGTTGAGTGCACGGATCTGCTTGCTGATCTCTTCACGGAGTCTGATAACATCATCTGTCATTGTACCGTCGCCTGTGTTAGCAAAATCCTTTTTCTTCTGCTCGATAAGGTAATCGATACCATAAAGAGCAACACGGCGGTAGTCACCTACGATACGACCTCTTCCGTATGTGTCCGGAAGACCAGTGATAATCTTATTGTGACGAACTGCCTTCATCTCGGGGGTATAAGCGTCAAATACACCCTGGTTATGAGTTGTAGCATATTCGTTGAAAATTTTATGAAGTTCAGGGTCAGGTGTATAGCCATACGTCTCACAGGCCTGCTCAGCCATTTTGATTCCGCCGAAAGGCATGAATGCTCTTTTAAGCGGCTTATCTGTCTGGAGACCTACAACCTGCTCAAGGTCTTTCAGTTCATCAGCAATATAGCCTGCGCCGTATGATGTCAGACCGGAAACGATTTTTGTTTCCATATCAAGAACGCCGCCCTTAGCTCTTTCTTCCTTCTGAAGCTCCTGCACCTTGCCCCAGAGCTTATTAGTAGCCTCTGTCGGTCCTGCAAGGAAAGAAGCATCGCCGTCATACGGACGATAGTTCTTCTGTATAAAATCTCTTGTGTTTATTTCCTCTTTCCAGATTCTTCCCTCAAAGCCTTCCCAGGCTTCAACATTTTTTGTGTCCATTTAAGAAACTCCTCTCCCAAATTATATCGTGTCAAGCTGTCGAATACAGAGAAATGAAATAGTATATTGTATTATTATAATTTATATTATTTTATTGGATGTATGCAGTTGACTGTAGATTAAATATATAGCTGTTTTGTTCGTTTGTCAACCTTTTGAAAACTCTTTCTTAAATTATCGTGTATTTTAAACTAATTTTTAAGTAAGAATAGTATGTTTTATGTCTATTTTAACGAACTATATTTTAATCAAAAATCTATATGTTGTGTTTGACTAAATTTTATGCAATACAAATTGTGGTTTGCGGAGTGCCTCCGCTGTTAATTTGCGCTTAAGTTTGTTTATGTAGGATAGTTTAATGCCCTGACTTAAGTACAAAACCAAAGGCACGGCAATGAACTTGCCTTGATACAAAAAACAGCGCCCGTACAGAGCGGAGAGATGGATTTGACAAAGATATCACTTTCTGATAAAATATAAAAGTTGATTAAAGAAGAATAAGGAAGTTAATTATGAGTGAAAATTCAAATGCGAAAATAAGCTTCAATGACCTGGAGCTTACAAAAGAGATCCAAAAAGCAATCAATGACTTAGGGTTTGAAGCACCCACCAATATACAAGCACAAGCTATCCCACTTGTGCGTTCGGGTGCGGATGTGATAGGAAAATCCCAGACAGGCACCGGCAAAACAATGGCTTTTGCGATTCCTGCTATTGAAATGATCAATTCATGCAATGACAAATCCCACGTTCTCGCCATTATCATGCTGCCGACAAGGGAACTTGCCATGCAGTGCTGCGGTGAGATTAAAAAACTGACAAAATACTGTGAGGGAATCCGCCCTGTTGAGGTATATGGCGGTGCACCGATGGACAGACAGATCAAAGCACTGAAAAGAGCAAATATCGTTATTGGCACACCCGGCAGAATTATGGATCATATGAGAAGAAGAACACTGAAGCTTGATCATGTAAAGCTTGCTGTACTCGATGAAGCAGACGAAATGCTGAGTATGGGTTTTAAAGAAGATATGGAAACCATTCTGCGTGAAACACCCGACACGCGACAGACAGTTCTGTTTTCTGCCACTATGCCTGCTGCAATCATGTCGATTACAGAAGAATTTCAGACTGACCCTCAAATCATAGAGATCAACAGCAAAAAAGTGACGCTTGATAATATCAGGCAGACCTATGTTGATGTTCCAATGGGAAGAAAAACTGATGCATTAAAACTGCTCCTTTACTACTATGCCCCCTCCCTTTCGATTGTATTTTGCAATACTAAGAAAATGGCGGAGGAAGTGGCTGTATCCTTGAACCAGAGCGGACTTGATGCAGAAGCACTCCACGGCGACCTGAAACAGTCCCAGCGTACAGCAGTGATGGATAAATTCAGATACGGTTCAACCTCGATCCTTGTTGCAACCGATGTAGCGGCAAGAGGAATCGACGTCAATGATGTGGAATATGTCTTTAATTACGATATTCCGCAAAACAATGAATACTACGTTCATAGAATCGGAAGGACGGGACGAATCGGTAAGGAAGGAAATTCCGTCACGATATGCAGCGGCAGACGACAGGTTCTTTCCCTGCTTGATATTGCACATAGTGTAAAATCCAAAATAGAACAGATCGATGTTCCCTCGGGCGATGATATCAATTATCATATCGCCGAAAAAAATATAGAAACTGTGGAAAATGCTCTGAAAGAGCCTATCAGTGACAGATATCGTGAAATGGTAAATATGCTGCTATCAAAAGGTTTTTCCCTTTTTGACATTGCCGCAACAGCCATGCAGATGAATTTCTCCGAAAAGGAGATCAAAATCAAGGATATCAAAACGGAACGTAAACAGTATAGCAGAAACGGCAACACGGATTTCAGCAAAATCATGCTCAACATCGGCAGAGCTAACAGAGTCGCTCCCAATCATATCGTTGCCTCTATCACCGAAAGAAGCATGCTTCACGGCAGGGATATCGGCAAAATCGAAATTTATGATGACTGCTCGGTTGTTGCTGTGCCGACCGCTTCGGTTGAGATTGTTATTGATCAGATGTACGGTGCAAAGGTGTGTGGAAAGCCCGTCAGGACAGTACTGTATGAAGAACCACAGAAGAACCGCTCCAAAAAACATGATAAAAATTATAGCAGAAGAAATGATTACGGCAAAAGAAAAAACGACAGCAAAAAGAAAGCCGCAAAGAACGCATACAGAAAAGCTGCAAAACGGCACGGTTAAGACTTTGAGGGAGGAAACGGCATGAAAAAATTTTTATGTATATTATCTTTTTTGCTGATTCTAAGTACTGTAGCAGGATGTTCTGAAAAAAATAATGAAGAATCTGATCTGAGTTATGAAAGTTCGGAAGAAATAAGCGAACAAACCGGTGATGAAGTCAGCGTGGATATTTCCGAAGTTGTCGATTTTGAGCCTTCTGAACCCGAAAGCAGTAAAGAGCCGTCCTACCCTGACGGCATTACCCAAAAAGATTCGCTAACACTGGAATTCAAAAGCAAATCCAAAAAAGTAAATGCTGTTTTTTCCGCAGTCTTTTCCGAGATCAATTCCGACACAGAACCAAATGATGGTATTTATCTGCAAACCAACAATGGCAAAGCGACCCTGCTTCTTGACTTTGTTGAAAACGAAGGAATTACTCAGGATGATTTAGTGAATTATCTGACAGAAACCTACAACAACACTCTAATAGAAACTGTCAGTGATGATACTGTTACCTGCAAAATTGATGCGTTAGACCAAAAAGATAATGAAATTGCTGTGTATCTCAAAGCTGTCATAAAAGAAGGCGGCTACAGCGAAGCTGTGCTATGCTTTGACAGAAACGAAAAAAAGACCTATGACGACATTTTTGAAACAATAGAATTATCATAAAATCATAACTAATAAAACAACAGCCTTGCTCCGATCAAAACGAGCAAGGCTGTTATTATATGCTGTTTAAAAACGTCTTAAAATAATCGGGCAGTTCTGATGAAAAAGTAAGTGTTTCACCTGTTCTCGGATGAACAAACGATATATAATACGCATGAAGGCATTGACCGTCAAGAGAAGTTATCACCTTTTTCGGTCCATATACCGGGTCACCTGCTACCGGGTGGCCGATATGGGCCATATGCACCCTGATCTGATGTGTTCTTCCCGTTTCAAGCGTCAGCTCTAAATGTGTAAAGCTATTATACCTGCCAAGCACTTTATAATGTGTGACTGCATTTCGTGAATTTTTTTCGGTAACTGTCATTTTCTTACGCTCGGTCGGATGTCTGCCAATCGGCAGATTGACTGTTCCTTCGTCCACTTTGAAATTACCGTAAACTACTGCCTGATATTTTCGTGTAAAGCTATGTTCCTTTATCTGCTCCGCAAGAAGTCTGTGCGAAAAATCATTTTTTGCTACAATCAGAAGTCCGCTGGTATCTTTGTCGATCCTATGAACAATTCCCGGTCTCAATATGCCGTTAATACCCGAAAGTGTATCTCCACAGTGATAAAGCAAAGCATTAACAAGTGTCCCATTGTAATGTCCTGCCGCAGGATGAACAACCATCCCCTTCGGCTTATTAACAACAAGAAGGTCACTGTCCTCATATATAATATCGAGCGGAATATTCTCAGGAACCGCCTCGGGCAATGTCGGATCAGGTATCGTAATAAGCACCCTGTCGCCCTCTCTGAGCTTGTAATTTTTCAGTGGTATCTTTCCATTAACCGACACATTTCCGCCTTCTATCAGCTTTTGTACAGCCGAACGAGTAACTTCAGGAACCACCTCTGAAATAAAGCTATCAATTCTGACTCCTTTTGAAGGTTCTTCAGCGACAAATTCATATTCCGTCATTGTTTGCATCACTCTTCTTCTTTAGTTTCCTCTTTTTTACCGTTTGATGTAAATAAGATACATAGTACAAATAAGGCAGATCCAATTGTGATACAGTAATCGGCAAAATTACAGATCGGCGAAAAAAATGAAAGAGAAAGATAATCAATTACAAAACCTCTGAAGATCCTGTCGATCAGGTTTCCGATACCGCCGCCCAAAATCAGTGCCACAGATGTATAAAACAATTTGCCGCTGAATTTCTTATGGATCAACAGATAAAAAAACACGCCGATCAATGCAGATGTCACAATGATAAAAAATATCGTGCCATCTTGAAAGATTCCAAAGGCCGCTCCCCTGTTTTCAGAATAAATCAGTGAAAACAGGTTATCAATCACAGTTACTCTGCCATCGGGAGAAAGATTTGTATATACAAAATATTTAATGATCTGGTCTATTACAATAATCAATGCCGCAGCAGCAAGTACGATTGCTGTAGTCATACACCAACCTCCTCATAAGATGATAAGCGGTGCATCCGCAAATACACCGCTTAATGCTAATTTTATTCGTCAAACAATGACCCTATGACAGAGGCACAGCGACTGCAAAGTGTCGGATGTTTGCTGTCAGAACCGACAGAATTACTGAATATCCAGCAACGCTCGCATTTTTCACCGTCTGCATGAGCCACCTCAACCTCTAGTGCTTCAACGGGAGCTTCGACAATTTCTACAGCAGAAACGATAAACGCAGCTGCAAGTTCTTTTTCTGCTGATTTCAGGAATTCATACTGTTCACCGCTGCATTTTAGCGTTACTTTCGCTTCAAGCGAGGAGCGAATTGCCTTGCTCTTGATTTCAACTTCAAGTGCCTTCTTAACGATATCTCTTGTTTCATGGATCCTGTCCCACATAGCAATGAAGTCATCGTCAATTTCGATACCTGTAGGCTCGGGCATATCGTTAAAGAGTACATTTTCCGGATTAGCAGAACTGTCATGCGGCATATACTGCCAGATCTCATCAGAAGTGTATACCAGTATCGGAGAAACAAGTCTTGTCATGGCATCAAGAATTCTGTAAATTGTTGTCTGAGCTGCACGGCGGAGCTGACCATCCTTCTTTTCTGTATAAAGCCTGTCTTTGAGTACATCAAAATAGAAGTTACTCATATCTACAACACAGAAGTTATGGATTGCCTGATATACGATATGGAAATCATAGGTATCATAGCCTTTTCTAACCTTTGCGTTAAGCTCATCCAACTTTTTCAGCGCCCACTTATCGATTGGCAGAAGCTGATCATCAGAAACCGAATCCTTGTCGGGATCAAAATCATTGATATTGCCGAGGATATAACGTGCTGTATTTCTGATTTTTCTGTAAGCTTCGCTGAGCTGTGCCAGAATTTCTTTGGAAATTCTAACATCTGCATGATAGTCAGAAGAAGCAACCCACAATCTAAGGATATCCGCACCATACTGATCAATGATCTGTGAAGGTGACATACCGTTGCCTGCGGATTTGGACATCTTCTTTTTCTCCATATCAACGACCCAGCCATGTGTAACGACTGATTTATACGGAGCTGTGCCAAAAGCGGCCACAGAAGTAAGAAGCGATGATTGGAACCAACCTCTGTACTGATCAGCACCTTCAAGATAAAGGTCAGCAGGCCATTTCAGATACGGACGTGCATCGCAAACTGCTGCATGAGAAACGCCCGAATCGAACCATACATCCATAATATCTTTTTCTTTATCAAATTCCTTGCCGCCGCATTTCGGACACACAAGTCCTTCCGGAATCAGCTCGGAAGCATCTTTTTCATACCATATATCAGAACCAAATTCTCCGAACAGCTTAGATACATGAAGCATCGCCTCTTTATCCAGAATCGGTTCACCACAATCCCTACAGAAGAAGATCGGAATCGGAACGCCCCATTTTCTCTGACGTGAGATGCACCAATCCTTACGTTCACGAACCATTGATGTAATGCGGTCCTCACCCCAAGCGGGCACCCATTCGATTTTCTTGATCTCATTAACTGCCGCATCTTTGATATCATCAACAGAACAGAACCACTGCTTTGTTGCTCTGAACAAAACGGGTTTTTTACATCTCCAGCAATGCGGATACTGGTGAATGATCTTTTTCAGTGCAAAAAGAGCACCTGTTTTTTCAAGATGTTCGGCGATTGGCTTGTTAGCATCGCCTGTCAGAAGTCCGGCAAAAATACCTGCTTCTTCTGTCAGTCTTCCCTGTGCATCCACAGGAACGACCATCGGAATCTCGGGATAATTACGGCATACGTTATAGTCATCAACACCGTGACCCGGAGCAGTATGAACACAACCCGTACCGCTTTCGAGAGTAACATGGTCACCCACGATAACAAGAGAATTTCTGTCAAGGAACGGATGTGCTGTCTGCATATATTCAAGCTCGGCGCCCTTTATTGTGCCGATTACTTCATAATTTTCTTTGCCTGCGGCCTCCATAGCAGAAGCATAAAGCTCCTCTGCCATAACATAATATTCGCCTTCGCATTTGATAAGACTGTAATTAAATCTCGGGCCTACACAGATTGCAAGGTTAGCCGGAAGTGTCCATGTGGTTGTAGTCCAGATAACAAAGTAAGTATTTTTGATATCCGCACCCATAGCACTAAGCTTACCCTGATCATCGGTTACTCTAAATTTTACATAAATCGAATGACAAGGGTCCTCGGCATATTCGATTTCAGCTTCTGCAAGAGCCGTCATACAGTCGGGACACCAATAAACTGGTTTCAGACCTCTGTAAATATAACCCTTGCTCGCCATATCGGCAAATATTTCAATCTGCTTTGCTTCAAAATCATGTGTGAGTGTAATATAAGGATTATCCCATTCGCCTATTCCGCCCAGACGCTTGAACTGTTCACGCTGACCGTCGATATAAGTTGTCGCAAATTCACGGCAAATTTTTCTCAGTTCAACATCGGAAATAATGTCACTGCTGCTGACACCGGCTTTTTGTCTTGCCTTCAGTTCTGTCGGAAGTCCATGCGTATCCCAGCCGGGAACATACGGCGACTGAAAACCAGTCATATTCTTATATCTTACGATAATATCCTTCAATGTCTTATTCAGCGCATGACCCAGGTGAATATCACCATTTGCATACGGAGGACCGTCATGAAGTACATAAAGCGGCTTACCCTCATTCAGCTTCATCAACTTTTCATATGCTTTGTTATCCTGCCAACGTTTCAGAGTAACCGGCTCTGATTTCGGCAGACCTGCTCTCATCGGAAAATCTGTTTTCGGCAGATTCAGTGTTTTATTATAATCCTGCTGCGGCATCGGTTATTTCTCTCCTCTTTTACAAACTCACAACTTATTGCTTACCATTATTTATTAGATGATTTGATCTCATCAAACTTAGCAACGATTATTTTCGGTTCTGTTTTTTCCGCCGAACCGATAACTACAGGCTGACGACTGTTTTTTACTACCTCTTGAATCTCAGCTACCTTTTCCTCTTTTACTTTCTGTTCGGCTGCTTTTTCTTCTTTAATCGGTTCTGTCACAGTCTCCGCTTTATCTTGTTCTTCGGCTGTTTTTTCAGCTATCACTTTTGCTTCAGGTCTTGAAATTGTGATCGGTTTATTACCTTCCGATTTCGGATAACGCTCTTCAAGCTCCTTCTGCTGCTTTTTAAAATCATCCGCTTTTGCCATTGAATTGATCACATTGAGATGATTCTTATATGTCTGGAGAAGTGAATTTCTGAATTTATTTGCCTCACCCATCAGCTTAATAATATTTCTTTTCTGTGCTTCGAGAATTTCATTATTCTCTTCTATCTTTGCTGATGATTCTCTGAGTGCCTTATTCATCAGTTCTTCGACCTTAGCATCGGTTTCGGAATTCAGCTGGTCTGCTTTTGCCTGAGCGTCTGCTACCAACTTATCTGCCTTAGCCTGAGCGGCGGTTACTGTCTGTTCGGCTGCTTCATTCGCCTGTTTTGTCTGCTCTGAGGCCTGTTTTTCAGCTTCGGTAATAATCGTTTTAGCGGTGATCTGCGCTGTTACAAGTGCACTCTGAACACTGTCTTCCTTCTCCTTATATGCCTGAATCTCCTTATCCCGGCTGTCAAGTCTGCTTTCGAGTTCTTTATTGGCAAGCTCCAGGCTTTTCACCTTGTCAATTACCTTATCAACAAAATCATCAACATCCTCAACCTTATATCCGCTGAAACCTGCCTTACGGAATGTGACATTTTCAATTTCTTCTAATGTTATCATACGAATTTCCTTTCTGTATTATTGTTCGGTTCCGGAAATTGTCATCATTGTAATATCTAATCAGAAATATACATTATCGCTGCCAACTTCGTCCATCGCATCCTGACCGGAGAGCGTAACATTACTCGGCATGATAATAAATGTATCTTCAGCAACCTTTTTTACATTGCCACTGTTGGCATAAGCCACACCGCCGAGAAAATCGATAATTCTTCTTGAAACGTCCTTGTTGGTATCCTCAACATTCAGAATAACCGTATTTCTTTTCATCAGTTCGTTTGCCATTTCCTTGACGGACGGATCAAAAGCCTCAGGCTTAAACAGAACAAACTGCACGCTGTTAGAATCGTGAATGCTGATAACATTATTACTCCCCACACTGCCTGTTGAAGGGTCCTGCTGTTCCTCTTCAGGCTCATCATAATCCATATCGTCCTGTACATCGGCATCCAGTGATTCCGTATCATCATAGTAATCGTCGTAAGCTACCTCGTCCTCAGGCTGTTTCAGTATGCTTTTAAATTTTCCCATAATATTTGGCATTTCAATATCCTCCTAAATTTTTCATCTGTATATTCTGGCGCCGAAAAGCCTCGATCCGACTCTTATCATATTAGCACCCGACAGAATTGCTTCAGTATAATCCCCGGACATTCCCATTGAAAGAAAGTCCATATATACATTATCTAATTTTTTCGACGAAATGTCAATAAATAGTTTGTACATATTATCGAAAAATTTACAAATTTCTTGTGTATTGTCACAAATTGGCGGTACAGACATCAATCCTTTTATACGCACACCCTCAAGCTGACTAATTTTTTCAATCAATTCGTCAAGATTTTCGGTCAGAACGCCGGATTTATTTTCTTCTCTTCCAATATTTACCTCAAGCAGAATATCCGTCACAAAATCGTTTTTGACCGACTGTTTCGAAATTTCGTTGGCAAGCTTAATACTGTCAACCGACTGTATCATCGAAACCTTGCCTACAATCTGTCTCACCTTATTTGTTTGTAAATGCCCGATAAACTGTAAATCAGCGTTTTCAAGATCATATTCATCATATTTTGAAAGAAGTTCCTGAACCCTGTTTTCTCCAATTTTTTTCAAGCCAAGAGAAATTGCATAATTGATTATTTCAGGCTCAACGGTTTTGGTTGCTGCAAGAAAACTGATATCCTCCGCACGCCTACCTGTTTTTTCTGCCGCCTTCGCTATATTCTCGGTAATCTCGTAAAAATTCGCCTTAACATCGTCAAGCCGTTCAGCTTGACCGATTGATAATCTTTCCGTCATAAAGATTTGCTCCTTCCACTATAACATCATCATATGCTTTCAGAATCCCTACCTCATCCGTCACCATATCTTCATCCGTCATATCCTGCTTGCAGATGACAAAATCCTCGCCCGAATACAGAACTTTAATCTGTTTGAACTGAAGTTCGTTGCCGACCATAATATAAACTCCTGTTACGGTATTTGTTTCAGTTTTGGTTTTACCGTTCTTATCGGTAACAGTTTCGGTAATTTGTTCTTCATGTATGGCATTTTTCGATACATAAATTCCCTTATATGTATGCAAAACGATCGAAATATCCTCCTGACGTATTCCTGCCATTTCAGAATTCATATAATCGCCCTTCAGTATCACAACCGCATCAGAGGTTTTCGTTTCCTGATTCACAGAATAAAGCTCAACACCGATATTGCCACTGCTTACAAGGGGGATATCCACACTAAGCTCAGCTGCATTTTTGAGCCTGATTGCATCATCCGCACTTACCTCGCAAGCAATATACCAATAAACGCCTTCTATTGTTTTTCCTATAACTTCTTTATCCACCGATTTCTTTTTGATTTTGTCATCACTCAAATCGCCGGGCATAATATTTTCCACATCTTCTGTTGTATAAATATTTTCATATCCATCGGCAGAACTGACAAAATAACCCGTAGCAGGCGACTTTACCGCCTTGCTGTTTTTGGTATCGGCATAATTCTTCTTCAGTTCGTTGACCTGATTTTGTAGCTGTTTAATTTTTTCCGAAAAGCCATTTACCTTTCCTGTTACCAGTTGTCTTTCATTGATATTATAAAGAATATCATCCGTGTCTTTTTCAGCTTCGGTAAAATTCCTGTCTGCGGTATTCAGCTTGACCTCAGACAAAAGACTGTTGATATTTTTATCAATATCGTCCGGCAGAGCCGTAATCATGTCCGATGTTTTATCGAGCTGTTGAAGGCTTGTAATCTGAGCTTCAAGCTTATCGATTGTCCGTTTGTCAGTTGCGGATTCGGCATTGGAATACACATAGGCAGTCGCTTCATTTTTTGAAATCTTGCTGCCATCCTCTACTGTATATGAGATAACACCGTCACCGTCATATGTCACCAAATGTTCATCACGAATAAAATACCCCGAAACCGGTATTGCATCCGAAACGGTCATAATATTAGCTGTTTCTGTTTTCACCTGCGTAAAATTCGCTTTCAGAACGACTGAAATGATATACGCAATAATCAGAATCGTCATAGCGGCAACGATAACTTTTTTTACGATCACCGTTTTATCCTTTTCCATTTTATCACCTGTTATAACATAAAAACATACTTTTTATTTTATCACGAAACACCTTTGTTGTAAACACAATAAAAGAATATTTTTAAATTTTATCCCCATTAATAAAGCCTTTTGTCAGCTTTACTGCTTCTTTGAAAACATCGTTACAACGGTCTGCTTGAATCCAGCGGATATATTCATCTCTTCTGAACCATGTCAGCTGACGTTTGGCATAGCGGCGTGTTTCCATTTTAAGATTCTCCGTCACTTCATCAAAACTTATCTTACCATCCAAATACGGTTTCAGTTCTTTATAGCCGATTGCGGCAGCAGCAGTATTTCCTATGTCAGAAGCAAAAAATTCTCTTGCTTCTTCAAGCAAACCATTCTCTATCATCTGATCCACTCTTTGATTGATTCTGTCATAAAGTTTCTGCCTGTCGGCATAGGTAATGCCGATTGCTGTAAAATCATAAGGCAGCGGAACAGATTTAGAGCGTTTTACAGATTCTGACATAGTCACACCCGTCAGTCTGTATATTTCGATTGCCCGAATAATTCTTTTTGAATTACTTGGCAAAAGCTTTTCCGCCGTTTCGGGATCAAAGGTACGAATTTCTTCAATCAGTTTTTCGCCGCCCTCGGTTTTGTATCTGGCTGTCAATTCCTCACGCAGTGCAAAATCCGATTCTTCATCCGAAAACTGCACATTCTCCAGAAACGAACGCACATAAAGTCCCGTGCCTCCGCAAAGTATCGGCAACTTTCCCCTTGAAAGAATATCTTCAGTCGCTTTGTTGGCAAGCTTTACATATTCCGAAACGGAAAAATTTTCTGACGGTTTAAGAAAATCGATCAGGTGGTGAGGTATTCCTTGCATTTCATCTGTTGTAGGTTTTGCAGTAGCAATCGTCATACCCTTATAAATCTGCATGGAATCGGCAGAGATTACCTCTCCGTCATAGTGCTGTGCCAGCTTTACAGCAAGGGCTGTTTTTCCCGAAGCCGTAGGACCGACAACGGCGATCAATTTCTTTTTTTTACTGCTCATATCGTCATTCCTTATCCCTGTCGATAATCTTTCTCAGTGCTGCAACAGCTGTTTTAATGGCGGCGGCTGTATCAAATTCATCAGGATCGTCAACACCTTTACTTTTCCTCTCCTGATTCCACAGAGCATGAAGCACACAGCCGATCTTAACATCGTAAACCGCTCCGACAGTAAAAAGTGCCGCTGTTTCCATTTCAGAAGCCAGAACATGAAGTCTTTTCCATGCATTCCATTTGTTTGTTAGTTCATATTCAACAGGCATCATATGTGGGTTATGCTGACCGTAAAAAGAATCCTTACTTTGCACAACTCCAGTATGATAGTTGTAGCTGTTTTCTTTTGCCGCCGAAACAAGAGCCGAAACAACATCAAAATTTGCCACAGCGGGAAATTCGATCGGTGCATACTCCTTTGAAGTACCTTCCATGCGTACAGCCGCTGTCGGAATGACCAGATCGCCCGCCGCAACATCAAAGTGAATCCCTCCGCAGGTTCCGATACGAATTGCTGTTTTCACCCCTGCACGTAACAATTCTTCCAAAGCAATTGCCGCAGAAGGACCTCCGATACCTGTCGAAGTAACAATCACTTTTTCACCGTTTAACACACCTGTCACGGAGCGGAACTCTCTGTTTTCGCCCAGAAACTGCGGAGAATCCAGATATTCCGCTATTTTATCCACCCGTCCGGGGTCGCCCGGAAGTATGGCATATTTTATACCGATATCCCACGGTATTCCAAGATGGAACAAAATATGTTCATTCATGCTTACACCTTCTTAACGCAGTTAAAACATATCTCGTCGTTTCAGAATAATATACATAATAATCATCAATACAGCCGATATCACAATCGGGAACCACCAGAGACTGTCAAACGGCAGACCGCCAATAATATTCATACCGTATATACCCGATATTACCGTCGGCACAGATACCAGAAGTGTCAGAGAAGCCTGAATTTTCATGACAACATTCAGGTTATTAGAGATAATGGAAGCAAAAACATCCATTGTACCGTTTAAAATATTCAGGTATGTTGCTGTCATATCAACTGCCTGTTTGATCTCAATCAGCACATCTTCCAGAAGATCCTGATCTTCCTCATACAGTTTGATATAACGTCCTCTCATAATTTTTTCCAGTGTGATCTCATCGGATTTGAGAGATGATGAAAAATACACAAGAGATTTTTCCACATCCAGTAACTGTTCCAGTTCCTTGTTTTTTGCCGAACGGCGAAGATTACGTTCGATACGGTTGCTGATTTTATCGATTTGTTTCAGATACTGCAAATATTTTGTTGCCATTCTGAGCATGATATGAAGAACAAAATGCGTTTTATAATTTGTCACGACATTTCTTACAACGCCCTCTGCAAACTCCGTCAGTATCGTATTCTCCCGCAGAGAAACGGTGATAACATTTTCATCCGTTATCATAATACCGATCGGCATGGTAGAATAGGTAATATTTCCAAGTATTTTTTCTACAACAGGCACATCGATAATAATAAGAGTTGTATCATCCTCTCTGTCAATATGTGCCGATTCTTCTTCGTCCAGTGCAGACCTTAGTAATTCGGGCGGTATATTGAAAAAATCGAGAAGACTGTTAATCTCATCATCCTCAGGCGCAACACAGTTGACCCAACAACCCGGTTCATAAGTCTTGATCTGCTCAATTCTGCCGTTGACGGTTTTATAATAATTGACCAATGGGATCGTCCTTTCCGTTTACGGAACATAAAGCGGCAATGCTGTATATTCCTTGATTAAAAAATCAGTCGTACTGCCGTAAGGGTCAGAACTCATAGCATTACCACCTCCCAAAGTTAATTAAAATAGTACAAATATAATTACATTATAAACATTTCCGAATAAATAATCAAGACAAAATTTATCTCTTTAATTTGTTTATTAATATATTTTACAATAGCTGAAAAATATCCAATGATATAGTAAACGACAGATATATTTGCCTAATACTTTCATCCTGAGCGTAAGCGAAAGATCTTTGATAAATTTCTCACTCCGTTCGGAATGATATATTTATTTGTACGTTCCTTAAAATGATAATAGGAAATTCTCAATAGCGTTTACTATAGTTATCAAGATAAACTTTTTTGTTTTATACATTTAAACACCGTTTATTCCTCAGCAGAAGTTTCCGTACTGTTGATATATTCTTCAAATAATTCTCCAAGGGTGCTATCAAGTGTTATTATTATATCGTTATTAATGCTGTCGGGGTAATTTTCTTTGTACTGTTTTCCAACAATATCACAGTTGTATGTAATATAACAGGATGTAACCTGATTGCTGTACTGATCATAATAATTATAATATTTCAATGCATCCCCAACAGTCTGTTCAAAGGCAAATTTCCTGCGCTTTTCCTTGTCCTCGCCAAGCTCGGAAAACAAAGGTTTTGCATTATCCCCGTCAATACAATATGTTTCTCCCGTAACAATATCGGAATAATAACCCTTGCAGGCATTGTTTATGGCAGTTGCATAGGCGTCCTGATCCGTTGAATCAAACGTAATAAAACCGCCGTAATACATAATTCCTACACCCATCATTGCCCATATAACGCCTATCACTAATACAATTACGATTCCTTTTATCTTTTTTATATAAGTCATTATAATAACCCCCAAAACATTTATTGCTCCCTCAACAAAATATTGCCCTTGATACTCGCTTTAATTGGCAATATTTTTTTGGCAGCAATATAACGTTTCCATTATAGCATAAATTTACTGAAATGAAAACAGCAATGTTGAAATAATCTTTCAGCGTAATTGACTTGAATCAAAAAAAGTAGTATTATTTATAATGTAAGACAAATTAAATTTACGGAGAAAAAGATATGAATCATTTTCAATCAAGAAGAGTCGTGGTTAAAGTCGGTACTTCTACCCTGACTTACGAAAACGGTAAAGTAAATCTCAGAAACCTTGAAAAACTTTGCAAGGTGTTAAGCGACCTGCACAACAGCGGAAAACAAATTATTCTTGTCAGCTCGGGTGCGATCGGCGTAGGTGTAGGCAAGCTGAAACTTGCTGAACGACCGTCAGAAACACGCTACAAGCAGGCTCTCGCCGCTGTAGGGCAGTGTGAACTGATGTTCCTTTATGATAAGTTTTTCGGCGAATACAATAATTATGTCGCACAGATTCTCCTGACAAAGGATATCGTGCTTAATGAGTATTCAAAACAGAATGTCGTCAATACGTTCCAGACGCTCCTCGAAATGGGTATCATTCCCATTGTCAATGAAAACGATACCGTCGCAACCGATGAACTTGTCGGTACGAATTTCGGCGATAATGACAATCTCTCTGCAATCGTTGCCGATCTTGTGGGAGCGGATCTGCTAATCATTCTGACGGATATTGATGGTCTTTACGAATCAGACCCGAGAAAAGACCCGAATGCAAAAAAAATTGAGGTTGTCGAACATATTGACGACAGAATCAGAGAAATGGCCGGCGGTTCAGGGTCAAACCGTGGCACAGGCGGTATGTCTACCAAAATCACTGCCGCAGCTGCTGCCACAAGCGCCGGAATCAATACCTGTGTTATGCGTGGTGATGACCCGAGCTATATCTATAAGCTCCTGGAGGGCGAACCTATCGGAACCATCTTCACCGCCGAAGAAGGAAAAATTTAATTCAAGGTCAAGCATGAAGGTAAGAACCTACAAATACTAATTTTTTATTCAATTGTACGAAAAAATAGCAATCAGTAATCAGATAAATGCAGAGCAAAAGCCTGAAACTCGAATCCTACTTATGTATTTGCTTATTTATAGTTCTTAGTTCTTAAATTATTGGGAGGTTATTTTAAATGACAGTAATTGAACAAATGGGTGCGGCTGCAAAAACAGCGGCAAGAACGCTTGCAACAGCAGGTGAAAAGAAAAATGAGGCATTGAAAGCCATTGCAAAAGCACTGACAGACAATGCAGACAAAATTATTGAAGCAAACAAAATTGACCTTGAAAACGGCAAGGCAAACAGTCTTTCTGCTTCGCTGCTCGACAGGCTGATGCTTGACGAAAACAGGATCAACGGTATTGCTCAGGGTGTTCTGGAAGTAGCCGCTCTTCCCGACCCTATCGGTGACGTAATTTCGGGCGGTGTAAGACCGAACGGTCTGAAAATCACAAAGGTAAGAGTACCTCTCGGTGTGATTGGAATCATCTTTGAAGCTCGTCCGAATGTTACAGCAGATGCCGCTGTTCTTTGCCTGAAAAGCGGTAATGCTGTTATTTTAAGAGGCGGCAAGGAAGCAATCAATTCTAATAAATGTATTGCGAACATTATGCGTGATGCAGTAGAAAGTGTCGGACTTGACAGAAACTCCATTCAGCTGATTGAAGATACATCCCGTCAGTCCTCAACCGAACTAATGGCTCTTACAGATTACCTTGACGTGCTAATTCCCAGAGGCGGCAAAGGTCTTATCCGTGCTGTAGTGGAAAACGCAAAAGTCCCTGTAATCGAAACGGGAGCAGGCAACTGTCATGTTTATGCAGATGAATTTGCAGATATTGACATGGCGACTGACATTATCTACAATGCAAAGACTTCCCGTCCTTCGGTTTGTAATGCAATAGAAACGATTCTTATACACGAAAAAATCGCTGAAAAAGCCTTGCCCGTGATTAAGGCAAGGCTTGATGAAAAAAATGTTGAACTGAGAGGCTGTGAAAAAACCATTTCGATTCTCGGCAACAGTGTGATTCCTGCGGACGAAAGCGACTGGGAAACAGAATTTGGCGACTATATTCTCGCTGTAAAGGTTGTAGCAAGCTTTGAAGAAGCCGTTGACCATATCAGCAGATATTCCAGCGGACACAGCGAATGTATCATCACCAATGACTACAAAACAGCAAAGCGTTTCACTGATGAAATTGACGCCGCTGCCGTTTACGTCAATGCGTCCACACGTTTTACCGACGGCGGAATGTTCGGTCTTGGTGCTGAGATTGGTATTTCCACCCAGAAGCTCCACGCAAGAGGACCTATGGGACTTAATGAACTTACATCAATGAAATTTATCATTGAGGGCGACGGTCAAATCAGATGATGAATTCACATCAGCAGATACATCAATGCTAAAATTAGACTTTGGTCTCCTCCCTCGTCCATGAGCAGAAGCATCAATGCAAGAATTACAGTTCTGTCCTTATCTTTCAAAAGTGTTGTAATAAGGTCTGATTTCCGCTTTTCTTCATTATCATTTTGTACGGGGGGATTCTGCACGGATTCTTCTTCATCCTTTTCGGGTTCAGGCTGAGATTTTGCATGAATTTCATTTATGCGTTTCTCAGCCTCGCTTTTTAACTTTTCAAACTCCTTCTCATCCATACAACCCACCCCCCTTTTTAATTAACAATTAATAATGAGCGCATAGGGAAGTTTGTTCTCCCTTTGAAGCTTTGTAGTAAAAGCAACCTTCTCCTGCCCCTCAATTCCATTAGTCACAATAGAGACTGATAGAGCATAAAACTGTAGCTACGGAAGTGAACTTTAAGTTGCAAACCTCCCTACGCTACAACTCAGCTCTCAAAATACTTCTTTGAGCATTGGCAAAACACGCATTAGGTTCAGAAGATGTACCGAACCGTCAATTCTGCTTTGGCGTTTTTCGCTGAGAAACGGCCGCAGTGCATAAAGCAGGCGTGTGCTGTCATTTTCCTCATTCATTGAACTAATCAGTGGCGCAAATTTCATAAACATTCCAATCATCTCGGGCGAAAAGGAATTTGTTCCGAGAAGCCCTCCGATTTGCGGAGGAGCAGGTTCAGGCGCTTTCTGCGACATTGGCTGTTGTGCCTGCGGCTCGGAAACACCCAGCATACTGCCGAGAGATTTGATTTGCTCCATCATGGAAGGGTCAGAAAGTATTGAACCGATTTTTTCGGAAAAATCATCCATTTTTACCCTCTCCCATCAGTTTTTTCAACAGAGCTTGTGCCTGCGGTGTCTGGAGTATCTTTTCGGTCTGTGTTTTATCGGCAAGGATATTCTGTACCTGTTTTTGCTGCTCCTGCGAAAGACTGCCGAAAAGTTTGTCAACACCTTTTTTATCCATTTTCATGTCCTTTCTCCCCCCTAATCATTATTCTTTATTCGTTATTCTTTCCACAGAAAATGATAAGGCATATAGTGAATAACGAATAATAACTGAAATTGATATTCTTCATTAATCATATTATGCAGATGTTCGGAAAGTATGAACCTGTCATAAGCAAATTATCTGTCAATAAGTAAAAGTAGGATTCAGGCTCGCTGGCGCTCGCCATATGCCCACAGCACTAGTCCCTGACCACCGGATCCTAATCCCTATCCCCTCTACTAACATTTTCTGTCAAAGCGAGGTAATTATATGAAAATGATTGTTTTTTCCGACAGTCACGGAGATGCTGTTTCAATGGAAGAGGCTCTTAAAAAGCACAGAAGTGCGGAAGTCATCATTTTCTGCGGAGACGGCAGCAGAGATATACAGACCATCCGCTCTATGCACCCCGACAAGGCTCTTTTCGCTGTCAGGGGCAACTGTGACTGGTACTGTGACTTTCCTGATGTTCTTGATCTTGAACTTTGCGGCAAAAAAATTTTTGTTACTCATGGTCATCTTTTTGGTGTTAAGCAAGGACTTCAGCGTTATATCGACTACGGACATTCAAACGGCTATGATATTATCATTTTTGGTCACACCCACAAACAACTTACTTCTGCCGAAGGAAATATGCTTCTTTTGAATCCGGGAGCAATCGGCTACGGAGGAAAATATGCCATACTCGAAATAAACGATAACACCGGACAAGTCACCGCAACGGAATATCCGGACAGCGGTATGCCTCCCCTGAAACTATAAAGGGGTCTTTAAAGTCCGTTATCAAAAATCAGATCAATGAAGATTAAAAAATTTCAGGTGCAATGTACCCGTAAAAAATTGGTACACTGCACCTTTATTTTTTTTATTTCCATAAATATTAATGCTTCATCACTTTTTCTTTTTAAACAGTTGTGTATCTAACGCCGCATAGATCACAAGATAAAGCAGTACTCCAACCGTAAGAACAAAAAAGCACAAAGTCGCATTAATTAACATTGTGATGGCAACCGTGAGAAGGTAGATGCAAATATAGACCGAGCTGAATACTCTGATACCTACCCTTCTTTTTTTGTTTCCTCTGGTAAATTTTCCTTCTTCAAGAATACGGTCAATATTATTCAGTCTGCTGTTTGCAAACGTCATAAGGAAAGTTCCACCGCCAAGAGATAAATTCATCAGTGCAACCACACTGCACCATAGGGTTGTTTCTGCCCCTGTGATATCCAGCGTAAGAAGAATAATCAAAGCCACTGCAAAAACGATGCAAAGCGCAACTCCCACACGTTTCATGATGGTATATTTTTTGCCAAACTTTTCTTTTTTGTCCTCTGCAACGCCTGCGCCGCCGTATTCTAATTCCAGTTTTTCTGTATCTGTGTAGGAATACTTCTTGCTTAATTTATACTCGGCAAACATCAGAATAACACCTGCTGCAATCATAGTTATCATTAATGAAACGCCGACAGTGGCAAATCCGCCGTTCTGCGTGAGTTCACCAAGAGCGATAAACAGCATCAGTACCGCTGAGGAACAAATCATCAGCGCAAATGCAGTTGCCTTGATGACAGAGGTCAGGTCTGTTCTCTTAAAAAAGTCGGTAACATCCCCTATTGTCATGGTGACTGCTTCCTCGTCTGTCGGCTGTTGTACTTCGTCAGCAGGCTGTTCCTTTTTCTCATCCGGAATTTCCTCTATTTCTTCCTTTAGAAGATAATCTGTGCTGACTCCGAAAATTTTACCCAACTTCAGTATCTTGTCAAGATCGGGAACACTTTGTGCACCCTCCCATTTTGAAACCGACTGTCTTGACACGCCAATCTCATTAGCAAGTTCCTCCTGCGACCAACCGTTTTTCTTTCTCAGTTTGATAATTTTGTCTGCCAGAATCATATTCAGCCACCCTTTCATTTTTATCTATATCTGCCCCAAAACTGAAATCATCTTAGCATTTCTATCGAAAAATGTCCACAAAGTCAACTTAGAAATGTGTCAACTCGTAGTTGCAACCCAGTATTCATGCAGTTTTTGGTAGTTACGTTGTTGAACCACTCCGTCAAAAATCGCTCAAGTTTTATAATACTTTCAAGTTTTGTATTGAATTATTTTTTCATTCTATTCAACTAAATTATGGCGATTTTTCCACCTCTACTTTCAAAGATTTTTACTACTTCTTAACTTCCATGATAAACCAATCTTTCCATAACGCCACCCTCAAATATTGACAAGCTTGTTATATCAAAATTTAAAAGTGTAAACAAGAAAAATGCCGAACGAAAAAACTTCGCTCGGCATTATCATTTAGTGACAGGCACTGATGCAGTCTTCGCCGTCGCAGGGAGCTTCGTCACCCTCTTCGGAAAGTGCCGCTTTGATCATGATCGCACATTCAAGACGCTTTTTTTCAAGCTCACATGAGGTTTTGTGCGACTTCCTGATATCGCCCTCATACTGGAAGTTGTTAGCATTACAGCCGCCCGAACAGTAGAATTTTGCCCAACAGTCCTTACAGTTTTCCTTGCTGTAAACATTTGCTTTTGCAAAATCCTGCTTCATTTCGGTATTGAATGTACCGTCATGCAGACTGCCCATTTTGTATTCCTCGTTACCCACAAACTGGTGACATGGGTATATATCACCCTGCGGCGTTACCGCTACATATTCATTTCCGCAACCACAGCCACGCAGACGCTTAATAGCACACGGTCCCTGATTGAGGTCTATCATAAAATGGAAGAAATTGTAATAATCTCCCTTTTTTCTTGAATTAATGATTGTATCTGCAAGACGCTCATATTCCTTGAATACAATGGGAAGGTCATCATATTTGATACTGTAGTCAAGCTTCGGGTCAGATACAACAGGTTCGATAGAAAGTTGGTCAAAGCCAAGCTCACGCATATGAAGAACATCATCGGTAAAATCAAGGTTATATTTCGTAAACGTACCTCTGATATAATAATCCTTGTCGCCTCTGCCAGCCACAAGCTTCTGATATTTCGGAACAATGATATCATAGCAGCCCTTGCCGTTCGGCGTTACTCTTAGTCTGTCGTTGACCTCTTTTCTGCCGTCAAGCGACAGAACCGCATTATTCATCTCTCGATTGATATAATCGATTTTCTCATCATCCAGCAAAAGACCGTTGGTAGTAATGGTGAAGCGGAAATTTTTGTTATGTTCTTTCTCAATACTTCTTGCATATTCGACCGTCTTTTTCACAACATCAAAATTCATCAGCGGTTCGCCACCAAAGAAATCCACTTCAAGATTACGCCTTGTTCCCGAATTAGCGATAATAAAATCGATTGCTTTTTTTGCCGTTTCAAGCGGCATCAGGCATCTACCCTGACCGAAATCACCCTTGGCGGCAAAGCAGTATTCGCAGCGAAGGTTACAATCATGTGAAATATTCAGACACATGGATTTAACCGGTGCTTTTGTCATCATTCCCGCAAACTGCTCGTAATCATCGGAAGAAAATAACATACCAGCCTTATAAAGCTCATAAAGTGCTTCATATGTTTCTTTTATTTCCTGCGTGTCATATTTTTCGCCAAGCTCGGCAAGCATTTTTTCATCGGGTATTTCGCTCATGTTTTCGTCCGCATAGTCCAGTATATCATATGCGACATCATCCAGTACATGAACTGCTCCGCTGTGAACGTCCAGACAGATATTATATCCGCCAAGTTTATATTTATGAATCATTTTATTTTCTTACTCCCCTTATACTATCAAAAATAAATCTTTCTCACATAATATATATACTCATAGATTTATTTAAAATATCATAAATAATTTAAAATTTCAGGTGCAGGGGGCTTAGCTCCTGCCGAGGGCCAGGGTGCGTGGTCGCACTGAATAATTTGTTGTTTTATGTGATAAACTCAAATTATATCGCAAATCTAAGTTAAATTGACAGCGAAGACACTCCGCAGCCCTGGTGGGGTTTGGGGCAAAGCCCCAACAAACAAAGGGCGGACACTGATCCGCCCTTTGTCGTTTAATATCAAACCGATATTATTTCTCGCACTTCTGGTTAGCCACTGTGCAGGATGTTTTGCAAGCGGACTGACAGGAAGCCTGACATTCGCCGCAGCCGCCCTTTACAGCGGACTCCTTCAAATTAGCCTGATTGAGAGTTTTGATATGCTTTGCCATTAAAATCACCCTTTCGGTTAAAGCTTTTACTTATCTATTTTAACATATAATTACAATAAATTCAATTCTTTTTATGACAAATTAAATTTTCTTTTTTTTCGCTTTTTGTTAACACCGAGAATACCGCCGATTGCACCTGAGATCACCATTGCTGCAAGCCTTAATGCCGCCGCTGCCTGCGGAATAGCACCCAGTGCCGCACTGATACACAAAATCACGGCAAAAATAAGGACTGCACTTGCTGCCCCCGTAACAAGACCAGCGTTGCGGTTGATTCTTGCGGAAATATAGCCTCCGCAAAACGCACCGATACACGCTGCCGCTATCACAACGGGCAAGAAAACCGCATCATTTACAGTCTGCATTTTTACGGTGATAAATGCAAATATCATCAGTACAACGGCTGCCGCCGCAAGACCGCACAATGTTCCGATAATCACCGATACGACCGCTTTCTTTTTATCGATCATTCTCTCAACCCCTTTTTACAATTACTATGCAAAAAGAGGTCTAAAAATCACTCTTCTTCGGACCCTTCCTTTTTGTTTTTCTTGTCTTTTCTGGACTTTTTGTTCTCTTTCTTTTCTTCCTTCGGCTGTTTCTCAGGTGTATCAATAGAACTTACTGCCCATTTTTTGAAGCGAATACGTGTTTTGTCGCTGCCTGTTTCCAGCACAAAAGTATCATCATCCTCACGCAAAGCAATGACCTTACCGACAATTCCGCCGATAGTGGTAACATCATCGCCGATTTCTATACTACTGCGCAGCGCTTCTTCTTCCTTCTGCTTCTTTCTCTGCGGACGAATCAGAAGAAAATACATTGCTACAAAAATCAATATCCAGAAACCGAACATCAGCACTGTTGCCCAAGGGTTTTCTTCAGCCGAATTTGCAGCCTGATCCAAAAATAAAAAATTCATCTTTCCTTGATCCTTTCCAAAATACAATATCGTATGAGTGAGCAACTTCGGTAAAATATAAAAAACAAGGGATCAGGGAACAGGTTTCAGTAATCAGGTTTAATACTACTCTCAAATAGACTTGACGACAAGCTTTGGCGTTAAATTCCGCTCAAATCTTTTTGCCTCTTGTATCTAAGATTTGTATAAGCTCCGCAAGCAGTTGCTAAGTGAAATCCTGAATCCTGAATTCTGGATCCTGAATCCTATATTTATGCCGCATTTGATATTTGCTCGTTAATAATATACATTAATATTATATCAGCTTGTACAAAAAGCTGCAAGTGACAGATTTTATATTCTCTTATCAAGAATATCTCTGTATTTCGTATAAAATTCCTCAAATGTACCTTTTTCAAGCGTTTCTCTGATCCGCATAAGGAGTGTATTGTAAAAATATACGTTATGCATTACACACAAACGCATCGCAAGCATTTCTCCACTCTTAAATAAATGGCGGATATAAGCTCTGTCAAAATTTCTGCACACAGGACAATCACATTCTTTATCGAGCGGTTCTTCATCCAGAGAATATTTCTCATTCATCATATTTCTGCGACCCGACCACGTAAATACATTGGCATGCCTTGCATTTCTTGTCGGCATAACGCAGTCAAACATATCGATTCCTCTGTGAACAGCCTCTAAAATATTCACAGGCGTTCCCACGCCCATCAGATATCTCGGCTTCTCCTTTGGCATATATTCTTCTACCACATCCAATATATGATACATTTCCTCTGCACTTTCGCCTACCGCAAGACCACCCACTGCATAACCGTCCAGATCAAGCTCTCGTATGCGCTTCATATGATCAATTCTGATATCATCATAGGTTGCACCCTGATTGATTCCAAACAGCATTTGTTTCGGATTAATAGTACTTTCAAGCGAATTCAGTTCCTTCATTTTATCCTTACACCGGCAAAGCCAACGATAGGTTCTGTCGCAGGAACGTTTTGTATAGTCATATTCGGCAGGGTTTTCAATACATTCATCAAATGCCATCGCAATATCGGAGCCAAGATTGGACTGTATCGTCATACTTTCCTCGGGTCCCATAAAGATTTTATGTCCGTCAATATGAGAAGAAAAAGTAACTCCTTCTTCCTTGATATTTCTCAGCTTTGCAAGTGAAAACACCTGAAAACCGCCGCTGTCGGTAAGAATCGGGCCGTTCCACCTTGTAAATTTATGCAGACCGCCAAGTTTTCTGACATTCTCATCCTTTGGACGAAGATGAAGATGATAGGTATTGCAAAGCTGCACCTGACATCTTAGATCTTTCAAATCAAGAGCAGAAACCGCACCCTTGATTGCACCGCAGGTTGCCACATTCATAGAAGCAGGAGTCTGAACAATTCCGTGAGGAGTGATCAACTCTCCACGTCTTGCTTTTCCCTGCTGCAATTTCAGTTTAAACATACATTATTCCTTTGCAGAATCTTATTCTTTATTTTCTGATTCACCTTGTGCAGCTTCGGCAGCAGCCTTCTGAGCTATTGCACGCTTTCTGTCGTCCGCTGTGGTAAATTCAAGAGGATTATCATCACCATCCACAAGAGCAGTCATGGTATTGTCATGGAATACCGCAAGCGTACCCACAGGCATCTGGAGAACACGGAGAGCCTCACCTCTAATTTTCATCAACTCACTTGTATGAACTGTGACAAATTCATCATGCTCATGCTCGCCCTCTTTTTTATCGTTCAACAAACCCATATACCAGCCCGAATCGCCGTTTTTGGATGGTTCAGTACGATTGAGATAAACATCGGGTGCATTGATTGCCTCTTTCAGCACAAGAATCGTATCGCTGAACAGAGTCGGTTCAGGTTTTTCAACCTTCGCCTTCATATTGGTGTCAACCTGCATATTCTGGACAATCAGCGCCCTTGTACAGTCGTCAGTTCTGAGCTTGAACGGGTCATTCTGGTAATCCGCTGTCTGAACAACATAGTAGACATTATTCTTATCTTTTCTTTTGCTGAGATAATATCTCGCCCAGCCGTAGTTTACCGCAAAATTCGGGTTAAAGATATTAGTTTCTCCACTCAGCTTATTCAATGTACGCAGAAGTGCTGTTGCAGCATTTTTAAGTGGAGCATTTGAATACAATTTTACCACTTTATTATTAATCTCTGTTTCAAAAGTTACCATAATTACTCTCCTTTATATCAAATTCATTTAATCTAACAATATACTCATTTTATAACATATTGCGATACTTGTCAATAATCACAGAACGATCAATTCTTTTGGCAAAGCCGCTAAATTGATACAGCCGTCAGCGGTAACAACAACCATATCTTCAATTCTTACACCAAATTCACCCGGAAGATAGATTCCCGGTTCAACGGTGATGATCATACCGCTTTGCAGAACGGTATCGCTTCTTTGTGAAACAATAGGCTGTTCATGGATTTCCAGTCCAACACCGTGTCCGGTAGAATGTCCGAAACATCCATCAAAACCTGCCTGATCAATATAATCTCTTGCTGCCGAGTCAACATCTTTGCACAAAGCACCGCTTTTTACTGCTTCCAACCCGAGTTTTTGTGCTTCAAAAACGGTATTGTACACCCTTTTCTGTTTCTCACTCACTTGACCAAAGGCATATGTTCTTGTCATATCGCTGTGATAGCCCTGATACAGCGCACCGATATCAAAGGTGATAAAATCACCCTTTTTGATTCTGTTTTCTCCCGGAACACCATGCGGCATTGATGTTTTTTCACCCGAAATAACGATCAGATCAAACGATATACCCTCTGCGCCGAGCTTTCGCATTTTATATTCCAGTTCCAGAGCAATATCCTTTTCCCTGTCACCCTCTTTGATCAGTCTGAGCGTTTCTGTCAGTGCCTGCTCCGTAATTCTCTGCGCTTTCATAATTTTATCGACCTCGGTCGTTGTCTTGACGATTCTCAATTTGCCGATAATTTTGTCAAGCTCTGCATTTTTGATGCTTTCAGTACCGCATTTCTTCAGAATCTTATCAATATCCTCTGCCGCATTCAGTGTAAATGCAGACCCTTCCAGCAGAATATTTTTTATTTCGTTATCCGTGATCAACTCTGTCATACTTTCGGAAAAAGAACTGTAAGCTATTACCTCACAGCCTTTGGCATTTGCTTTTGCCGCTTCAGCATATCGGAAATCCACAAGAAGGTATGCCTGCTTTTTTGTCACAAGCAAATATCCCAAAGAGGAAACAAAGCCTGTAAAATACCTTCTGTTTTCATTTGATATGATCAGTGCCGCATCCGCCCTTTCAGGCAACAGCGAAGCCAACAATTCAAGCGATGCGTTCATAAAATTACTTCCTTTCATCAAAAAGCTAAAAAAATCATTATGCATTATGAATTATGCATTGTTAAAGCTTTCAGTCCGAGATAGTAGCTAAATTTGCCGAAGCCTGCTATTGTGCCGATACATACAGGAGAAATAACTGATTTGCGGCGGAATTCCTCTCTTGCGCCGATATTTGACATATGCGTTTCGACTGTTGGAATATGCACCGAGGAGATCGCATCCGCCAGTGCATAGCTGTAATGAGTAAGCGCACCTGCATTGATGATAATGCCGTCCTTATTACCATAGGCAGCATGAATTTTATCTATAATATCTCCCTCATGGTTTGACTGGTATATTTCAAGGTCGATTTCCAGTTCTTCTGCCCATTTCTTCACTTGTTCATTAATACTCACGGCAGTTTCACTGCCATATGTTCCGACATCACGTATTCCGACCATATTCAGGTTAGGACCAAGAATAAACAAAATTTTTTTCATACTATCACTCTCCCTCCACAACTCTATATGTAATATGTATTTTCTTTTCTTCAAGCTTTTCTTTAACCTGTTCCAACATTTTCACAAAACCATTGTCATACTGATACTTAAATACTGTATCGATCCTGAACGAATCGAATACCTTATTCGGAAACTGCTCTTTATACCCCTTGATATCAATATATCTAATATAGCTGTTATATTTGTCTTGAAGCATTTCCAAATGCTCTTTTTGATAAACATTCCAACGCAATGAATCAACAACCAACAGTACCAGTTCGTTTCCATCCACAGCAACTGCATCTATTTTATCAGGCTCATTTAACGACATATTCCTCGCCCCTTTTTATCACTTTCAGTTTTCTCCGAATCCCTGTTTCAAGCTTACGTCTTACATATATCGTAAATCCGTGTTCCTCCGATTGCGGCATCAACAGTATCGATTTCATTCCCGCAAGATTTGCTCCAAGAACATCTGTATACACCTGATCTCCAACCACAACAACGGATCTCGGTTTTTCTTTGAGTTTTTTCTTAGCTCTGTTAAAGCCGAACGGAAACGGTTTTAAACTCATTGCAACACAGTCCAACCCCACAGAATCCGAAAACGGCTGTATTCTTGAATGATAATTATTCGAACATATGACAACGGCAAATCCTGCTTCCTTAATTTCATCGATCCACTTCGGCACGCCTTCATATGGTATTTTTTCCGTTGGCGGTGCAAGCGTATTATCTACATCAAGCAGAATCGCATCCACTTCCATTTGCCTGAGAAGCTCCGGACTGATATCTGTCACCTTCTCCACAGCAACAGTAGGTTTTAATAACGACATCACAACACCCCACGTTTTTAATTAATAATTAATTACCCTCACAAGTTCTTCACAAAGGCAGTTTTCTCATGCCCACTTAATCCCATTATTCACGGAACAACCATAAACAATGGACGCAGAACTGTCCCTGACTAAAAAATGACTTCAGCGTGCAAACGTCCCCACGCTCTACCTTCAACCTGCTATTAGTCCTCATGCTTTAAAAGTTGGAAAACAAAAAGGATATCTCCCAAAACAAGGCTCTGCAAGGCAGTCAGCCGCTCTCAGGAAATATCCTCAATTTTCTGTGTACAATATTAATTATTTGTACTTGCGCTTACGAGCAGCTTCAGATTTCTTCTTACGCTTAACAGAAGGCTTCTCGTAGGCCTCTCTCTTACGAACCTCAGCGATAACGCCGGCTCTTGCGCATGATTTTTTAAATCTTCTGAGCGCACTCTCGAGAGACTCATTGTCTTTAATTCTAATCTCTGCCATTTATCTTCCCTCCCATCCGCCAAAAGGCAGGGGTTTGTGTCATTACGATACCATATAATTATACATTATCTTTATACCTTTTGTCAACACAAAAATGCAATAAATTTGACTATTCTGTTATAGTAATATTGCATAAATTTTTCTGCATCTTCGACAGAATCCTTATAAAGCGACTATATTCCATGTCACTAATGACGAATTCACTGTCACAACACATGGATATCGTCTATCATTATTTTGGTAATTTTTTCGTTTTTTACTAGTTCTATTTTCAAGAGTAGATAATAATTCAAGTAAAAAATTTCGCAAAATCAGGCGGAGAACACCGCTATGCCAGTGAAAGGCAACGATGTCAACCTGGTTCTACAAAAATCAACACCGAAGAATTATCCACAATTGAGAAATGACATAGTATTAGAGTTCCCTTAATTCCATTGCCGCACTCCAAGTACAAACCTGAAATGCGGCAATAAATCTAAAATCTAATCACTAATCATTATTTTGCTACTATATTAACAAGCTTGCCTTTGACATAAATTTCCTTTATGATGTTCTTACCGTCAATGAAATTCTGTACTTTGGCACTTGCTTTTGCCTGAGAGAGCGCACCAGCCTGGTCAATATCAACAGGTACAGTGATTTTATCACGAACCTTGCCGTTGACCTGTACCACGATTTCAACAGATGATTCAACGCATTTGCTTTCATCATACTCCGGCCACTTCTGCTGAGCAGCAAAACCCTTTCCGAGTTTGCCCTGCTCCCATACTTCTTCGGCAATATGAGGCGCAAATGGACTCAGAAGAACAGTAAACACTCTCAGTTCACCTTTGGTAATTGAACCGGTATTGTATATATCATTAATCAGTGACATCAACGCTGCAATAGCGGTATTGAATTTGAGAATTTCAATATCATCACCAACTTTTTTAATAGCCTTGTTGATTGGTGCTTCCAATTCAGGTCTAATTCCCTCATCACTGGTAAGTATCGTCAGGAAATTATAGTATCTTTCCGCAAGACGGCGGCATCCTTTGATACTACTGCTGCTCCACGGTGCGGCATTTTCAAAGTCGCCAAGGAACATCTCAAACAGACGCATGGTATCAGCACCATACTCAATTACAATATCATCGGGGTTAACAACATTTCCTCTTGACTTACTCATCTTTTCGCCGTTTTCGCCGAGGATCATACCGTGGCTTGTACGCTTTGCATATGGCTCGGGCGTGGGAACAACACCGATATCATATAGGAATTTATGCCAGAACCGGCTGTAAAGTAAGTGAAGTGTCGTATGCTCCATACCGCCGTTGTACCAGTCAACGGGAGTCCAGTAATCAAGCGCCTCTTTTGAAGCCAATGCACTGTCATTATGCGGATCCATATATCTGAGGAAATACCATGAAGAACCTGCCCACTGTGGCATGGTATCGGTTTCTCTTTTTGCATCTGCACCGCATTTCGGGCATTTTGTGTTGACCCAATCTGTGATTTTGGCAAGCGGAGATTCGCCGTTGTCTGTCGGCTCATATGATTCAACATCGGGCAGCTCAAGCGGAAGTTCGCTTTCGTCAATAGGCACTGCACCACAGCACGGGCAATGTACGATTGGGATCGGCTCGCCCCAGTAACGCTGACGAGAAAATACCCAGTCACGAAGCTTATAGTTAACTTTCGCTCTGCCCTTTCCTGTTTCTTCCAACTTTTCGATAATTTTCTTTTTTGCCTCTTCAACACTGAGTCCATCAAGATAATCGGAATTGGTCAGAATTCCTGTTGCACAATCTGTAAAGGCTTCTGCCTGTACATCCTCACCGCCCTTGACAACCTCGATGATTGGCAAACCGAATTTTACTGCAAAATCATGGTCACGAGTATCATGTGCCGGTACTGCCATGATCGCACCTGTACCATAGGAAACAAGAACATAGTCGGAAATGAATATCGGAATCTGCTTGCCGTTAACCGGGTTAACAGCTTCAAAACCATCTATTCTTACACCTGTCTTATCCTTGGCAACCTCTGTACGCTCAAAATCCGACTTCCTTGCTGCTGCCTCCTGATATTTTCTGATCTCATCCAAATTGTTGATAACACCCGAAAGCTTTTCTATGATTGGATGTTCGGGGGAAATAACCATATATGTAGCACCGAAAAGTGTATCGGGACGAGTTGTGTAAACGGTCAGTGTATCGCCTGTGGTAGTGGTAAAATCAACCTCTGCACCTGTTGATCTGCCGATCCAGTTTTTCTGTTGTGCTTTTACTCTGTCTGGATAATTAACAAGATCAAGATCGTTGATCAGTCTTTCTGCATAGGCGGTTATTTTCAGCATCCACTGCGATTTTACCCTGCGGACTACTTCACTGCCACATCGTTCGCATACACCATTAACTACTTCTTCGTTTGCCAGAACGCATTTACATGAAGTACACCAGTTGACTGCCATTTCCTTTTTATAGGCAAGACCGTTTTTGAAGAGCTGGAGGAAGATCCACTGTGTCCACTTATAATAAGACGGATCTGTAGTGTTGATTTCCCTGCTCCAGTCAAAGGAAATACCGAGTGCCTGCAGCTGGCTTTTAAAGCGTGCCACATTTTTCTTGGTAACATCCTTCGGGTGAACATGATTTTTAATTGCAAAATTCTCTGTCGGAAGACCGAACGCATCCCAACCGATCGGATACAGCACATTGTAGCCCTGCATTCTGCGCTTACGAGCTACGATATCGAGTGCCGTATAGGAACGTGGATGTCCTACATGAAGTCCCTGTCCCGAGGGATAAGGAAATTCGATAAGTGTGTAATATTTCGGTTTTTCGCTGTTTTCTTCGGCATGATAGATACCTGCTTCTTCCCATGCCTTCTGCCATTTCGGTTCTATACTTTTATGATCGTATTTCATACTGTAACTTCTCCTTCATTTTCAACTTTCAATTATTTCGCCGTCTTCCCATAGACGTTCGAGGTCGTAATATTCCCTGGCTTCATCGGAGAATACATGGACAATCACATCAATATAGTCAAGAAGTATCCACGTATCGTTTCTTTGACCTTCGATACTGCTCACACTGATACCTGCTTCATCAAGTTTGAATTCCACTTCGTCAGCCAGTGCCTTAACATGAGTGTTGGACGTACCTGTAGCAATTACAAAATAGTCAGCAATAGATGAAATATCACGGATCTTGATTACTTTGATATCAAGACCTTTTTTGCTGTCAAGTGCCTTTACGGCAAGTTTTGCTGTTTCTAAAGATGTCATATAGTTGCCCTCCTTTTATGGCAATTAAGTTGTTATTGTCAATCAGTAATTCAAAAACTTTTTTACTATTTCTTCTTTGTTGATTTTAAAAACGCCGCTTCATTGTAACCCTCAAAGGTATCGGGCGCAATAGTCAGCTTTCTTTCTGCAAGATCGGCGATAGTAAACGCCATTCCCTCCAAGACCGCATCATCAAGACTTTTGTCGGCTACTTTACGCATTTTGTCAACACCGTCATAATCTCTTTCGGCTGAGGTAAAATCAGCGATAAAAATCACCTTTTCAAGCAGTGTCATTCCTGCTCTGCCTGTTGTATGGTAACGAATGGCATTGATGATATCCTCATCCTCTATGCCAAGTTCCAATTGAATAAATGCACTTCCCGAAATGGCATGCCACAGTTTATGGCTGGAACGCTCCAGTTCGGTCAGTTCAATACCTGCACGGCTGATTAGCTCCATCTGCTCTTCTTCGCTGCTTTCTTTTGTTGCATCATGCAGGATACCTGCAATTTCGGCTTTCTGTACATCAGCGCCGTATTTATTTGCAAGACGCACAGCCTCTTTTGCTACATTTTTAGAATGTTTGAATCTTGCAGATCTCATTCTTTTACTGATAATCTCCTCATAATCTTTTACAGTCATTATATCACTCCACATTCCGATATATCAATCCCTATTATTATACCAATATATCCCGAATCTTTCAAGCACTGTAATTAATTTTTTCATAAATTCATAAAAAACGATACGGTTATTCACAATAGATTGACCGTATCGTTTCCAAAATGGTACTTTTTCTCAAATCGGATTCCAATATTGACTGACTTTACTTGCAGCTTCATCTTCCGAAAGGGAATATAATTCAACAAGCTTTTCGATTGTTTTTTTCAGATCAGCACCAAAACTTTTACAAAGGCTGACAGTGTTCTTAATTCCCGTTTCCCTCTCGGATTTTTTTCCTTCTTCTCTTCCTTGTGCAATGCCTTTTTCGATACCTTTTTCGATACCTTTTTCAACCAGTTTGTCTGTAAATTCACACATACCGAAGTCCCCTTTCGATTGGCTTTCGTTATATATTTCCAAAAAACTATCATCCTTAAAAAAAACTGTAAAAAAATCCGCTACCGCCTGACCATGTTTAAAACTTTTGTTATCGATTGGTTGATAACTCTGTGGATCTTTTATTCCGTTTTTGAAAACATCAACAATGTATTTGAAATCACTTTTAAATTGGTGAAGCTGTTCATCTGTTGTATTTTTCACATCGATCACCGTAATCCGATAATCATTGACATACGGCTTTAATTTTTCAGGAACATTCATACATTCATACAAAGTAGTAGGAGCTGTCCATTCACCCTCTCCAAAATAAAGCACCAATGTCAATACAGGATGTATCACCAATTTCTCATTTGTAATATTTTCGCCGTTCTTTATACTTTTCTTGTTAAGCTGATCTCTGTAAGCCGCTCCATCATAGCCTATCACTCTGACGGCCAGAAATTTATCGACTGCCACTTGGTTTTCAATACAGAACAAAGCAATCACCGCTTCGTCGTTTTGATCTTTCCAGATTTTAGC
>ONGS01000260.1 GCA_900317395.1 uncultured Eubacteriales bacterium
TAAATCAGAAAGAGGGTCATCCTCTTTCTTTTCGTCGGGATAGGAATATCTGCCCAGCTTATATTCCTGACCGGTAACAGTTTTGATAGAATCTCGCATTCTGTCACGCAGTTCCGCTTTTCTCAAAAGTTCAAAGCATATATCGTTTTTGGAATCGACCAGAACAAATTTCCCCGAAATGTAGGCGGTGCTTCCTTCAAAGCCTGCAGCTACAGTTTTTGAATATTTTCTCATTTCCTCTATTACATCAGGCCACTGTGTCATGGGAACAGCATTCTTCCGAAGCTTTTCCATTTCGTCTGTACTTGGTCTTTTGGCAGGTGGAAGAGTCGGTCTTGATGTCTGAGAACTGTAATGTGGCTGTTGATTTTTTACCGGTGAAGCCTTCAAAGCTGCAACAGATTTTTCAAGTGCCGCAACTCTGCCTTCAATCGCAGGATCAATCGTTGTCAGGCTGCCACTGCTGCAAAGTCGGAGTGCCGTCATTTCCATTTCAATGCGGCGGTTAGCACCTCTCAACATTTTTTCGGTAGCAGATTGCAAAATATCGACTGCATCGACGATATCGTTCAGTGCAATAGCATTTGCCTGCTCAGAAGCTTTATTGAAATCATCCTCGGACATAACAATAATATCTCTGGGCTGTTTCATTGTTTTAATCAGCATAAGCTCACGGAAATGATTTGTCAGCTCATCACAAAGCCTTGCCATATCCTTAGAATTCTTATAAAGACCGTCAATAATTTCGATTGCCTCTGCACTGTTTTTGTTTCTGACGGCTTCGGTAATGGAAATCAGATGACTTTTATCGGCAAGACCTGCTGTTTGTCTGACAATTTCTTCGGTAATATGCTCACCTTTTCCCATACACTGATCAAGGAGGGACAAAGCATCACGCATAGCACCATCAGCAATCCCTGCCACAAGGAGCGCCGCATTATCATCGATAGCTGTATTTTCGCTTTGGCATACTGCTTTCAATCTTTGTGCGATATCCTGCGGAGAGATCCTGTGAAAATCAAACCGCTGACATCTTGAAAGAATGGTTGCAGGAAGTTTATGTACCTCTGTTGTCGCAAGAATGAAAATAACGTGCGGAGGAGGTTCTTCCAGCGTTTTCAGCAATGCATTGAATGCCCCTATAGAAAGCATATGCACCTCATCGATAATATATACCCTGTATTTTGTATTAGCGGGCGTAAAATTTGCTTCCTCACGAAGCGTTCTGATATCATCAACGCCGTTATTACTTGCGGCATCGATCTCAACAACATCAAGGATACTGCCGTCATCGATTCCTTTGCATATTTCACATTGACCGCAAGGATCTCCGTCTTTTGAATCAAGGCAGTTAACAGCTTTGGCAAGAATTTTTGAACAGGTAGTTTTACCTGTTCCCCTTGATCCTGTAAAAAGATAGGCGTGTGCCAGCCGACCTGATTTCAGTTCATTTTTCAGCGTATCCGTCACCTGCGGCTGACCAATCACATCGGCAAAAAAGCGTGGACGATATTTTCTGTATAAAACCCGATACATAAATCATTCCTCCGCATTCTCTGCACTCAAATAACACTAAAAAAACAAGACAGACCGCCTAAGCGGTGTCATACGCTTGGAGACACGAACGAACAGACTGACTGTATCGCACAAAAATACACGCTTAATGCTGCTCGGTTCCCCGCCTGACATGGTTCACGGCCTTCTGTCGTACAGCGCCTACCCGTCCGCATCTCCAAATGTATGAATCTGTCTTGCTTTATATGCCGCTTTTCTTAGCAACAATGATATTATACTATATTAATTTCAAAAAATCAACACAAATTGAAAAAATATTTTTGAATTTTTTTAATCATCGGAGAATATCAATAAAACAGCGGTATTTTTTTTAAACTCCACTGTACAAATGACAAAAAATATTAATATTTAAATATTTTGTGCATTTTTGCAATAATTTATGATATAATCAATACAAAGGTCAGGATTCAGGATTCAGAAATACAAATAGCTGTATATCATTCCTGAATCCTCATTCCTAATTTTCAAGCGGGGGATAATGTATGGATTGGGAATTTTACATTCTGAATTATATACAGGATCATATCAGAAACAATCAGCTTGATGTAATCATGCCGCTGATTTCCATGCTCGGAGCGGGCGGCGTGTTATGGGTAATTATGACGGTTATCTCTTTAATCACAAAAAAACACCGTTCATTAGGAACAAAACTTGCCTTTAGTTTAATTACCGATTTGCTTGTATGTAATGCAACCATCAAGCCGATCGTCAACAGGATTCGACCGTATGACCTCAACAGTACTGTACAATTGATTGTTCCGCCTGAAATTGACCCCTCTTTCCCCTCAGGACATACCTTTTTTGCTTTTAGTGCTGCTACGATATGTTTTCTTTATAACAAAAAGTTAGGGATTGTCATGTATCTGATTGCAGCTATGATTGCATTTTCAAGACTCTACCTATATATACATTTTCCGACCGATGTCATGTGCGGTGCGTTTTTCGGCACATTAACTGCATTGCTTTCATGGTTTCTGTATAAATATTTTTTTGAGAAAAAGAAAGAATTTTCACTTGAAGCAGAAGAAACAGAAGAATAAATCTTCAGCGGAGCTTACGGCTTCGCTGTTTTTATTTTTTGCTAAAATGCCGAAATTGACATATCTTAGTGGATTTTTCAATGATTGTGTGATATGATATTCTTATCAATATATGTATTACGGAGGACTATATAATGAATATCACACTTTTGGGCTGCGGCAGATGGGGATCCTTTATCGGCTGGTATCTTGATAAAATCGGACACAATGTTACGATTTGGGGACTTTCGGATGCACCTCAGCTGATAGAACTGAAAGAAACACGCAAAAACAATATGCTGACATTCAGAGAGTCAATCAATATTACAGATAACCTTGAAGCGGCGGTAAGCAGTGCGGATGTGCTGATTATCTCGATCAGTTCGCAGGCATTGCGTTCTTTTTTGCAGACACTTATCCAGTATGATCTTAAAGGAAAAAAAATCGTACTTTGCATGAAAGGTATCGAGGTAACCACAGGCTGCCGTCTGACGCAAATCGTTGAGGAATATATCACGGATGAAACACAGGTTGCAATATGGGTAGGCCCGGGACATCCGCAGGATTTCAGCAAGGGGATACCGAACTGCATGGTGATTGATTCAAGACATGAAAAGTTGAAATCGTTTTTGATAAAAGAATTTTCGAGCGATCTGATACGATTCTATGTTGGGCAGGATCTGATCGGTAACGAAATAGGTGCAGCAGCAAAAAATACGATCGGAATTGCCGCAGGTATGCTGGACGGGCTTAATCGCTCGTCGCTGAAAGGTGCATTAATGTCAAGAGGCACAAGAGAAATTTCAAGACTGATTAAGGCAATGGGCGGAAATGAGCTTTCGGCATACGGCTTATGTCATCTCGGCGATTACGAAGCAACACTTTTTTCTCAGTACAGCCATAACCGCAGCTTTGGCGAAAAATTCGTAAAGGGAGAAAAATACGGCCTTCTTGCAGAAGGTGTTGATACTACAAAGGCACTTGTTCTTCTGGGGAAAAAATATAATGTTGACCTTCCGATCTGCAACGGTGTTAATGATGTCATTGCAGGAAAATTGACCGCCGATAAGTCACTTGCCGATATGTTTATCAGGAGTATCAAAACGGAATTTTGATTTAAGGCAACACCACGCACAAAA
>ONGS01000019.1 GCA_900317395.1 uncultured Eubacteriales bacterium
AAGCTTGAGGGACGCAATATGCTTATGTTCCTTGCACCGAAACCAAATAAATAATCAGTAAAATCAAGGAGGTTCTTAATATGCCTAAGATTAAGACACACAGCGGAGCTAAAAAGCGTTTTAAGCTCTCTAAGAACGGAAAAGTAATTCGTGCACACGCTAATAAGTCACATATCCTCAATAAAAAGACAACTAAGCGTAAAAGAGGTCTGAGAAAGACAGTCGCTGCTGATAAGACAAATGTAGCAGCAGTCAAGAAGCTGATTCCTTACAAATAATCCGGGATAGGTTTTTCATTACTACTTAAGATTATCGGAGGTATATAATATGGCACGTGTAAAGGGTGCGTTGGCAACACGCAAAAGAAGAAAAAAGATTTTAAAGCTCGCTAAGGGTTATTGGGGCGCAAAGAGCAAGCACTTCAAGATGGCTAAAGAAGCTGTTATGAAGAGCGGCAATTACGCTTATATCGGCAGAAAACAGAGAAAACGTGATTTCAGAAGACTTTGGATCACACGTATTTCTGCAGGCTGCAAGGCTAATGGCATTAACTATTCAACATTTATCAATGGTCTGAAAAAGGCTGATATCGCTCTTAACAGAAAGATGCTTTCAGAGATCGCAATTTCTGATCCCGAAGCTTTCACAGCTCTCGTTGAGAAGGCTAAGGCTGCTCTTTAATTGAGAAGATTTACACGTCCGGGTTTTACTCGGGCGTGATTTTTATAAGGCGGTGAGAATGATGCTGTGTGAGGATCTGCCCAAAATTATGTGGTTTGAAAATAATAACGATTATACGGAATGTAACTATCTGTTCCACTATATCATTATACCAAATACATCTGACGAAACAATGACCGTCAGAATATGGCACGGAGAATACTGCTATGACAAAAGCAAGGATGAAATTGTTTCTGAGCGTACATTTCCGATGACAGTCGAGGGCAGGGAAGAAATGATCGAATATATCCGACAAGAGGATTACAATTACATACAGAAGTAATAATTAAGCTGTGACGGATTTGCGTTACAGCTTTTTTTAAGAAAATTTGTTTAAAGTTACAAAATTGTAAAAAAAAAGTGGAAATCTGCAGAAATATGTGTTATAATAAATAAGGTTTAGAAAATTGAAACCGTGGAGATTCGGTTTGGAAAGAAGGCTTAATATGGTAAAAAAGTATGTCTATGGTAATCCAATCGAGACAAATGCCGTTGTTTCTCAGATCGAGCAGGAGGAAGGTTCTGTTCAGTATCTCAGTGAGATAGAAATAAATGATAAAATCATATTTAACTATGCAATGGAAAGCGATGATATCGTATACGGTCTGGGTGAAGCCAACAGGGGAATGAATAAAAGAGGCGGTCTTTATCGAAGCTTCTGTTCCGATGAACCGTATCAGACAGAGGAAAAACAGTCGCTTTACGGTGCACATAATTTTATTGTCGTTACTGGTATGATCAGCGTAGGATTCTTTATTGATTGTGCAAGCGAAGTAAAGTTTGATATCGGATATACTTCTTCTGATATGCTGAATATTGAGCCCGGCTGTAAGGATTTTACGCTATATATTATTGAAGGTAAAAGTGCTTATGATATTGTAAAGCAGTTCAGGGAGCTGATTGGCAGAAGTTATATTGCACCGAAATGGGCTTTCGGCTATCAGCAGAGCCGCTGGAGCTATATGAACGAAGATGAAATACGTGAAGTTGTTCAAAAACACCGTGAAAGCGGTATCCCGCTTGATGCTGTTTATCTTGATATTGATTATATGGACGGCTATAAGGATTTCACAGTAAGTGAGGAGCGTTTTCCAAATTTCCCCGAATTTGTCAAAGAAATGAGGGAACAGGGGATCCGCCTTGTGCCGATTATAGATGCAGGTGTTAAAATCGAAGAAGGCTATGAGATATATGAGGAAGGCAAACAGTATCAGCTTTTCTGCAAAAAAGCTGACGGTTCGGATTTTGTCGCAGGTGTCTGGCCGGGAAGAACGCATTTCCCCGATTTTATGAATACAAACGCACGAATGTGGTTTGGTTCTAAGTATAAGGTGCTGATTGACAGCGGTATCGAGGGCTTTTGGAATGATATGAACGAACCTGCTATGTTCTTTACGGAAGAGGGAATTCAGGAAGTAAAGGCATATCTTGACAATTTTGATTTCAATACAAACGAGCCGGGTAAGTTCTTTGAGCTGAAAGATAAGGTGTTAAGCCTATCCAACAGTATGAAGGATTACTGTAGTTTTTATCATAATATGGACGGCAATATCGTCCGTCACGATCAGGTACATAATCTTTACGGTGCTAATATGACGAGAGCCGCAGGCGAAGCTTTTAATCAGATTGCACCCGATAGGAGAATATTGTTATTCTCCCGTTCGTCCTATATCGGAAGTCACCGCTGGGGCGGTATCTGGACAGGAGATAACCAATCTTGGTGGTCGCATCTTCTTCTCAATATCAAAATGATGCCATCACTGAATATGTGTGGTTATCTTTACAGTGGCGCAGACCTCGGCGGTTTTGGTGCTAACTGTACAAGAGATCTTCTGATGCGCTGGCTTGGATTCGGTATATTTACACCGCTGATGCGTAACCATGCAGCAGAAGGCACACGCCGTCAGGAATGTTATAACCTTGGTGATACGGAAGATTTCAGAAATATCATATCGATCCGTTACAGTTTGATTCCTTATCTTTACAGCGAATACATGAAATCATGCCTGAACAATGATATGATGTTCAAGCCGCTTTCGTTTGAATATCCTACTGATAATTTTGCAAGAACGGTTGAAGACCAGCTCCTTGTCGGTGAAAGTATCATGATTGCACCAATCTATGAGCAAAATGCAGTCGGAAGATATGTTTATCTTCCCGAGGATATGCTTCTTGTTGTATTCAAGTCGTCCTCTATCCGTAGATATCAGATTATGAAAAAGGGAATGCACTATATTTCTGCCACTATTAATGAAGTGCCGCTTTTTGTACGCAAAAACAAACTTCTTCCTCTTTGCCGTACCACACAGTGTACTGATAATATGGATACATCCATGTTTGAGATCATCGCTTATACAGACGATAATATTGAATATCTGATGTATGAGGATGACGGTATTTCAAAGGATTATGATAACCCTGACAATATGGTTTCCTTTGAAGTTAAAGCGGTTGACGGCATACTTGGTGCAGTATCGTCGAAAACCATCGTAAAGCTTTCATTGTTTTAATTAGGATTCGAGCTTCAAGATTACTGTCGCTTGAATTGATATACTTTATAAATTTATTCACATATCATAACGATTTTCCTCTGCACAAATTACAGAATTTGTGCAGAGGTTATATTTTTATTATGCGATTCATATAATCAATCGGTGATAGCGTGAAGAAATTATTTCCTTTTATCGGTGCGGTGATGATTTTCGGGTGTGGACTGATGATTCATTTTTCCTATCTCTGGTCGGACAAAGCGGCATGGAGTCTAATCATATCAAGTGTAAACACTTCTGCTTGGGAAATTTATAAACCATTCGGTCTTGTGTATATCAACTGGATCATTATCGAGCTTTCTTATCTGCGGCCGTCGCTTTTGCATTTTGTGTGTTCAAAACTGATCGGTATGTATGTGCTGTGTGCGGCGGTGATGTCGTTTTCTATGCTGTTTCATTTTCTGCCGGCATTATTTTCGGAATACACTGTATATGCGGCAGGAGGTATGGGAATCATACTTGCACAGTTCGTCGGCTACAGATTGTATAATTCAAAACTAAAATGTGAAAATTTTTGTGTGCCGTTGATTGTATCGTTAATGGCAATGATATTTCTGATCATCATATTGACTTTTTATCCACCAAAGTGGGGAGTATTTTACGATTTCGTGGGAGGATTTTACGGAAGAGTACTCAATTATTGATTACAAAGTTGTTTTTGTTTATTTGTGTGAAATTTATTATTTCGACAAAATAATTCTAAATCTAAATTATACAATGTGTAAATGTTGAAAACTATGTTAAAAGAGGGGAAAACTTCGTTGATGAGTGTTGAAAACTCGGTTGAAAAGTTGAATACATCGGGTTTTCTCCTATGTTGAGATGGTTAAGAACTTTTCAACAGTATGTTTTTGTAATATTTTGTAATCTGATAATAACAGTTTGTATATTTTGAAAGTCAAGGGTTTTTTAGAAAAAAATTATTTTTTTGTAAATTTTTAAAAAATGGCGGAGTGAAGATGGTGAAAAATAAATCTGGAACTTTATGGAGCGGCAGTGGAGTGTCTGCGCAGTCAATTTACGCCAGCGAGCCCCCGGCCCCGATTTCGTGCTCAAGTTTGATACTTAAGGCGCAGCGTCACGCACCCGTCGGAATAAAATACTTGATTATAACGACGCTTTGTGTTAAAATAATAACGATACTAATTAAGGGAGGAAGTTTTGTATGTCAGGACATTCAAAATGGAGTACAATAAAAAGAAAAAAAGAAAAAACAGACGGCGCAAGAGCAAAAGTGTTTACCAAAATCGGTCGTGAGCTTGCTGTGGCAGTGCGTGAGGGCGGCGGAGCAGATCCGGCGTCAAACTCGAAACTCAGAGAGTGCATTGCGAAGGCTAAGGCAAATAACGTGCCTAACGAAAATATCGAGCGTATTATCAAAAAGGCGGCAGGAAGTGCCGATGGCGATAATTATGAAAACATTACTTACGAAGGCTACGGTCCTTGTGGTATTGCAGTAATCGTTGAAACACTTACCGATAACCGCAACCGTACAGCCGGCGATATCCGTCACTATTTTGATAAATTCGGCGGCAACCTCGGTACACAGGGCTGTGTATCTTTTATGTTCAGCAGTAAGGGTCTTCTTGTGATCGAAAAAGAGGATAACGATGAAGATCAGGTGATGGAGGACGCTCTCGAGGCAGGTGCAGCAGATTTCAACTCCGACAGCGATGATGTTTATGAGATCTACACCGAACCGGAAGATTTCGGTGCAGTGATGGAGGCTCTTTCTGCCAAGGGATATGAATTTGTTTCGGCAGATGTTTCGATGATTCCTTCAACATACACGAAAATTGAGGATGAAGAAGCTGTTGTTAAAATGCAGAAACTCCTTGATATTCTCGAGGATAATGATGATGTTCAGAATGTATACCATAACTGGGATATGCCTGAAGAATAAACAGAAAGCCGCTGAACAATAAAGAAAAACCGCATAAAATAGGGCTTTTTGCATAGTAATTGTGGTAAACAAATCTAAATCACAACTTGAATTGCAAAATATGTCATTAAACAATGATATACGATTTTCAAGTATTTTTTAATGTATATCACATTCCCCTTTATTTCTTTGATTTTTCAAGAGAGATAGGGGGGATTTTTTTGTTATTAAAAGCAGTCTTAAATGAATTTATTTATGAATGTAAAATCAGGAATTTAAGTCCACGAACAATAAAAAGTTATCACAACGGAAATAACTTGATGATTCAATGGTTAATCGATAATCAAAGCATTACAGAAAAAGTATAAAGACAAGTCCCCTTATGAATATTGAGAATGAGAGGTAAATTATTATGAGTAACACAACAATTAGAAAACCCTATGAACTGAAAGCGGAGCGTAACGAAAAACTTTTGAATACCTTTGTTGAAAACAGTACAGCGGAATATCAGACACTTGTTAATGCCTTGCTTGCCTTTTGGAATAGAAGTGCAGACAGAAAAACAGGTAGTATTAATGTTTCTATCGGGCAGAGAGCGAATAATTGCTTTAATGTTTTGCTTATGTCATACACAAACAAGCCTAATATTGTACTCGGTAATTGGAATAACACAGAGCCGAAAATGTTGATAGCTATAGCAGATAAGAAAATCAACAATATGATATGTTCTCTTAATTTGACTTTGATTAGCGACTTGGAAACAGAGGTACACGGAAACGGCAGATATACATTTACATTCAGATACGATGATACTTTTGACTATCAAATTGAAGTAGTATATAACTATGTGAACGGATAACAAACAGAACAATAAATAATAACAAGCTGCTTGCATTGTACTTGTGTGTATGGTGTGAGCAGTTATATTTATCAATACAGCATCGCATTAGGGTACACTCTATTGCTATATTAAAAATAGACTAAAAAGTATCGCACACACATTATAAAAATATTTATGCTATATCGCAAATAAAGTGTTGACTTTAATGCGATATTATGGTATAATAAGAGTACAAAATCAAGCAAGGGGGTTACTCTTATGAAAGTAGGCTATATCAGAGTATCGACAGAGGAACAGCACACAGACCGACAGGAAACAATCATGCAGAAGTATGAAGTCGAAAAGGTATTTTCTGAAAAAATCAGCGGCAAGAATACAGACCGTCCACAGCTTAAAGAAATGTTATCCTTTATTCGTTCGGGTGATACGCTTGTTATTGAAAGTTATAGCAGACTTGCAAGGAGTACAGCAGACCTTATTAAACTTGTAGAGCAATTAAATGAAAAGGGTGTAAACCTTATAAGTGACAAAGAACACATAGACACTACAACACCGCAGGGAAAGCTGATGTTTATAATATTTGCCGGATTAGCTGAATTTGAAAGGACTTGCTTATTAGAGCGGCAGCGTGAGGGTATAGCCGAAGCCAAAAAGCAAGGCAAATACAAAGGCAGACAGCCTATAAAGGTAGATGAACAGCAATTCAGGGAAGTTTACAATCGTTGGAAAAACAAAGAAATTACAGCACGAAAAGCAATGGCGGAGTTAGAACTTAAACCGGATACATTCTATAGACGTGTTAAAGCGTATGAAAAAGAGAATTGAAAGCATAACAAAATAAAGGCTATTCAGTATTGAATATTGAATAGCCTTTTATTTTTTTGCTATTCTTTATTACAGTTAGTATAATACTAAATAATAATATACAATTAGTAATAAATATATTTTTCTATAGTAGAAATAAAAAATAATACCGATAAAAAATACCTTAATTTCAGTTGATACTATCAACTTATAATTTTTTTATCGAAAATAAATAAAAATAAATTCAAATATAAAAAAGAAAATATCAATCACATAATGAATACGAACAGCATTAAAACAAGGTAAAACAGCGACATATCCCCTATTCATTTAATTTGATACCGATAAAAAACCGATAGAAAAATATATCTGCATACAAAATAGGGGGTATATACACTATTGAAAATGTTTTTTATATTGGCTTTTGGGATAGTCTGCTTAATCTATCACTCGGAAATATTTTTTATACCGATATTAAAATATAAATAATTTACTCGACAAGTACGATAATATCGTATATAATATCGTATAAGACTATATATAAAGAAGTGAAAATTTAACAAGCAAACAGAAAAAAGCTATTAAAACAATGATTGAAATGCTCAAAAGGGAGTGACATTATGAAAAATCTTGAATTCAATTCTTCTTTATCACAAGAACAAATAGAGGATAATTTCAAAAATGTTAATTTTTTTGACGAAGTCATGGAAGGATTAGAAGAAGCACTTGCATATGAAAAAGGTACAGCCACAGCGGAAACAATCGCACGGAAACGCACACTTCCTAATATTGATGTTTTTGAGATTAGAAATTCTCTTTCAATGACTCAGAGAGCATTTGCAGCTATTTTAGGTGTTTCGTGCAGAACTGTTGAAGCGTGGGAATGTGGTAAAAGTAATCCTACACCAACAGCAAAAAAATTGATGTTCTTAATCAGTCAAGACCATTCATTGATACAGAAACTATAAATATAACATTATCACAAAGGCTATATTATCGGACAAAATAAACCGATAGTATAGCTTTTTTATTGTGCATAGTTAAACTCGGTAGAAGAATTAGAGAGTTGGAAAAGTTTTATGGGATTAAACACGGTGGTGATAGAAGCAAGAGTTCCAATGGAACTTTTGCAATAACTGAACAAGATATAGCAGATATGAATGGTATAGATATAAATACCCTTAAACGTGCCAAATCCCTCACTACTCTCCCCTCTGAAATACAAGATTTAATAGAGCAAGGCAACATATCCCCCTCCACAGCTTCAAGATTAATAGCCAAATTAACACCAGAACAACAAGAAGAATTGATTAAGTCATTACCAGTTACAGAAAAGCTAACTCAAAAGCAAGTACAGGAATATGTAAATCAATTACAATCCAAACAACAATCAGTAGATTTATTGAAACAGAAATATGCTGAATTGCAGGAGCAAGAAAAGACTTCTCTAAATCCGAAAGAATGGAATACGCTTTAAGGCTTGCTAAAATTGTTAATTGTGAATAATACATCACGAAACGAAAATATTACTCCCTAAAATCAATGGGTAAAAAATAAACAAAAAACGACTATAACATAATGCTATAATCGTTAAAAATGACTAATGAATAATTGTGGAATATTCTTGACACGGTATGAAAAATCATGATATAATTATATTGTACATAAGTCAATAAAACAATAAACCTATTCTATCAATTGTATAATACCACAATTTGAATATGAAGTCAATAAAATTTTTCATATTCAATTTTAATTTGTTATATTGCACTAATAAACAACAAATTTAATCATAAACTTTGTGCATATTTGTTTGATTGTTGATGTTATGAAATGAATTATGTACATAATATTTTTTAAATAGGAGTGAAAA
>ONGS01000050.1 GCA_900317395.1 uncultured Eubacteriales bacterium
ACTGCACCTGCAGCTACAACTGCTGAAAGCATAGTAGCTGAAAGAACCTTAAGTACTTTCTTCATAATAAATAACTTCCTTTCTAAATTTTTTTGATCGGCAAACTATACGCCGGTAACATTCATACACCAGATCAAACGAAAGTTTGTCTTTACCCTTCATATAAAAGCACCTGTCATACAGTTCAAGGAATGTTCTCTTATTTTCAAAATCCCATTCAGGAGTTTAGTCCAATAGAGTCACTACCTCCAATCCACACCTATTATAATACTTTAATGTGATAATTGTCAAGATTTTATAATATTTTTTTTAATTTTGACTATTTGCACAATATTCTTTATTTTTTACAACGAGCAAAGTCACATTTATACAAATTCGGGACTATGGAGGTAGAAAAAAGGGGGTAGGTAATGGTTTGTTGAAAGTTAAATCTGAATCTAAAATTCTCAATACTTAACCAATAAAACCTTAAATTTCTAAATCATCCTCTCTCCCTACCTTCTTTCTCATTCCTGCGGCTTTATAGGTCCGCTTTTTCGTATATTTTGATGCTACAAAACCAAGAGATAATATAAAGAATAACTGAAATCAAAGCAACACTGCCGAGTATGATAAAACTTCCCCGACCTCCGTTATACCAGTAATCCACATTTTCTTCAAACAGTGCATCCAGATACCCTGAAGCCATGCCGCACAGAAACCCGATCAAAAGGCAGGAAATTCCAAATGCAAGAAAGCCGACTTGCGGACTGTGTTTCAAAGCGATCGGCATAATTATTGCAACAGGTGCCAAGCAACACACAACTATAATACAGAGCATAAAAAGGTAATCATCAAAATCAAGCCAATCGGAAAAATTCACTTTGATCAGTATAACGCAGGATATAAACAGTATATATATAAGTGATGCAACCAGTCCGAACAGATATTTTACAATAACATAGTCTCTCCGTCTGTAAGGCATAACAGCATTATATTTGTTCCATCCCGAACGCTTGTCTTCTGAATACAGCGCTGCAGGAATAAATCCTAAGATCATACCACTATAAATGCACGGGAACGTATACAATAATTCATCTGTTTCGGAAAAAATAATGATCAATGCAGAAAGAACATAGTTGATTGGCAAAGCCAACGCAACGGTTCTCTTAAAAACAAAGAAATCATTTTTTATCAAACCTTTCATTTTGGACCTCCTACTTTTTATGTCAGGGCACCTTTAACCATAAAGATAAATAATTTTTCAATATCAATCGAACTCATTTCAAACGATGACGGTATCTTACTTCTGTCGGCAATGGCTTCTATTCCGTAGGGCGACTCCTTTTTGCCGATAAACGCACTGCTATCAAGCTCGGAAAATGTTTCCTTCGTGCAGTGTATAATACAGTATTTTTCGTATAGTCTGTCTTTTTCCTCACAAAGAAGAAGCTTTCCGTTATTGATAAAAGCGATATAATCACAGGTTTTTTCAAGGTCGCTGACAATATGCGAGGACATCAACACGGAATGTCCCTCATCTCTGGTAAATTCCGTAATAATATCCATCAATTCATCCCGTACAACAGGGTCAAGTCCGCTTGTAGCTTCGTCAAGAATCAACAGTTTCGGGTCATGAGAAAGGGCAACAGCAATGCCAAGCTTCATTTTCATTCCTTTGGAATAATCCTTGAATTTCTTTTTCAGCGGCAATGAAAATCTGTCCAGATATTCCTCATAAACCTTCTGATCCCACTTTTTATAGGTGTTTCTCATAATTTTTCCAACCTGCACAGCATTAAGTTTCTCAGAAAAACCAACTTCATCAAGCACAACACCAAGGTCCTCTGCTATTTCAACAAAATTATCGAGATTATCTCTGCCAAAAAGCTTTACCGTACCTTTATTCCGTTTAATTATATTGAGAATAAGCTTAATCGTGGTACTTTTTCCTGCTCCGTTTTCTCCGATCAATCCCATAATACATCCGCTGGGCAGGTTAAAACTAATATTATCGAGAGTAAAATCCCGATATTCCTTGCAAAGATCATTTACCTCAACCGCATTCATATCCGATCCTCCATTTCGAACCTTATCATATCTGTAATATCCTTACAGCTCAGGTTACAAGTTTTGGCAAGCTTCACAATCTCGCCAATACGTTCTTCTATCGCTTTCAGGTTCTCTTCTCGCAGAAGTTCCACGTTTTTCGGTGCAACAAAACAGCCCTTTGCCGCTACAGTATAGATAAAACCTTCTTTTTCCAACTCGTCATAAGCACGTTTTGTTGTAATAACGCTGATTCGCAAATCTTTTGCAAGATTTCTGATTGACGGCAAAGCTTGATCATCTTTTAATGCTCCGCTGATGATCTGCTCTTTGATTTGCGTATAAATCTGATCATAAATCGGACTTCCGCTCTTATTATCTATAAAAATATTCAAACACCCACACACCTTTCTAATGCATAATGATAGCTTATTCAGTTTCGTGACTGTTTTCGGCTTCATCACCGCCAAAACAAGTATACAAATTAATTTTCACTCTCGAATGAACATATATATCACACATACTTATAGTAAATGACAGATATATTTACCTTAGAATAACAACAATAGGAATTTATCAATAGCGTTTACTATAAAAATCAATTTCTTCCTTAGAGTCAATTTGGGAATTTATCAACTGACAACCTGTTCCTGAATCCTGAACACTGACCGCTCATTTCCCCTTCTTTTTCTTAGACTCTGCACAAGCACAGAAACTGGAAAGTCCACACAAGAAAAGCATCCACCATATACTATCCTCGCCCCATTCCACAATTCCCATCACAACAGAAACTATCATTGTCAGCAAAGAACATAGCATAGCGAAATCAATACCTGTAAACATTTTCTTTTTCATTGCAGCCACTCCCGTTATCAATTATCTGTATATATACAGTATACACAGTAATCACAATTTTGTCAATAGCAAAAACAAATAACTTTTTTCAGACCAAAGCATTACGCTGCATTTGACTTATATAGATACAGGTGATATAATTCAATCAATAATATTTATATATTATAATGTAAGAATTTCGGAGTTGATAAAATGGGAAAAGATAACAAAACAAATGCCATGCGTAAACTGGACAGCCTGAAAATAGCATACAAGGAACATTATTACACCGACAGCGGTGCCATAGCAGGCGTAGATGTTGCAAAAGCTCTGGGAGAAAATCCTGCTCAAGTATTCAAAACACTGGTAACCGTAGCAAAAAGCGGAAATCACTATGTATTTCTTGTGCCTGTGGCTGAGGAACTCGACCTCAAAAAGGCAGCAGCGGCGGTCGGAGAAAAATCCATCGCAATGCTCAAATCCAAAGAACTTCTTCCTCTTACGGGATATATTCACGGCGGTTGCTCCCCCATCGGCATGAAAAAGCTTTTCAGAACAACCCTTCACTCTTCTGCCAAAGAATGCAGCACCATCTTTTGCAGCGGCGGAAAAATTGGCTTTCAGATTGAACTTACGCCTGATGATTTAGCCAAAGTCATCAAATATGAATTTGCCGATATTATTAGATAATCTCTTTTGGGATATTTAAGAAACCGCTAATTTACCCCTTGCCACACATTTTCCGCCACCTCGCATCAAGATTTAAAGAAAAATAGCTGACTAATATTAAATTTGTCTGAATTTCATCTTTCTTCAAGGTCTTGATTATAATGATGTACAAATAAATCATTAACATTAGAATAAAGCCCAAAATTCATTTATAAAAATAAAATCCTCCGAAAGCCCTTTTATCACTGGGCTTTCGGAGGCTAAAAATTAAGTCGAGGTGACAGGACTTGAACCTGCGGCATCTTGGTCCCAAACCAAGCACTCTACCAAACTGAGTTACACCTCGGCGACTTTATTATTATAATATATAAAGTCGTATTTGTCAAGTAAAAATTTAAAAATCACATTTTGCT
>ONGS01000124.1 GCA_900317395.1 uncultured Eubacteriales bacterium
AAATTTAATTTCACTTTGAAAATTGCTTGACATTAACATGACTTTATTATATAATAATGTAGTCGGTTATTGACTTGACCAAACAACAATCAAACATCTGCTGGAATAACTCAGTTGGTAGAGTACCTCACTCGTAATGAGGAAGTCGAGGGTTCAAGTCCCTTTTCCAGCTCCAAAAACAGAGTAAACAAGCGGTTTTTCGGGAATCCTCGGAAGCCGCTGTTTTCTTTTAATATCTGTTTTCCGTCCATTTTCCAACCAAACAAACATTTTACAACGTCAATAAAATACGCATAAAGTGATAATAATTATGAGGGTACAGTTTTAAGCCGTACCCTCTTTATTTATGCTTTTTCGCAAATCTGAATATAGATTTGAAAAATACTCTGAGCTTGTATGCCGTCTTATCCCTATATCACAAAACTATTACGACTAACAGTTTTTCATCAAGTTCAATTCGTCAAAATCACCACAACACGTTCAGTTGAATGTAAGGTCAGTGCTTCATCACGCCACACTAATCGCTAATTGTTTCAGTATCTGTCAGTGATGGGGTTGACACTGCCTTCGGCTTTTTTCAGCTTGTCAATATATTTCAAAGAATCTCCGCAGCCGTTGACAACACAGTCGGCAGGGTTTTCTGCAACAGTAACATCAAGAGAAGTAGCCGCTTTGATTAATTTATCAAGACCTTTTACCTGTGATGTTCCGCCTGTCAGAATAATTCCGTCGGAATGTATGTCGCCGATCAGCTCGGGCGGCGTTTCTTCCAGCACATCTTCGATATGTCCGACAATGGTATCCGCAATTTCCCTGAGCGGCTCTATCATTTCCTCGGCTTCCACATCTGCCCATGCGGGCATCCCCGTTACCATGCTTCTCCCCTTGATACGGAATGTTCCCTCTGCCACCTCGGGAACAACACAGCCGATTGCTTTTTTTGCCTCTTCAGCAGTACGCTTACCGATCAGCATATTGTATCTGCGCTTAACATATTTGATGATTTCGTCATCCATCACGTTTCCTGCCTGTTTCACAGAGCGTGAAACAGCAATACCACTAAGCGATATCACCGCCATATCGGTCGTTCCACCGCCGATATCGACAACAAAACTGCCGTGAGGGCTACTGATATCCACCCCTGCGCCGATGGCCGCCGCAACTGGTTCTTCTATCAGGCAAACTCTGCGTATTCCTGCACAGCTGATAGCATTGACAACTGCCCTTTTCTCAACTTCGGTAATTTCCCCCGGAACGCAGGCTACTGCTCTCGGCATACCGATTCTTGAGGCTACCACTCTTTTCAGAAGCGTAGATATCATCGCTTCCACAAGCCCGAGGTCGGAAATAACACCGCCACTCAGCGGATAAATCGCACTGTAGCGCGAGGAAGTTCTGCCAAGCATATTATATGCCTCTTCCCCAACTGCAACAATACTTTCGTTCTCATGATCCACCGTAATTACCGAAGGCTCATCTACCAGTTTGCCTTTATTCTGTAAAAAAATTCTTGTTCTCGAAGTTCCCAAATCGATTGCTACATCAAGTCCCATTATTTTGCACCCTTTCTTATTTAACAGTAATAGCCGCCACTGCACACAACACTCTTTCTGCCCCCTGCTCTTTCAATATTTTTGAACAGTTGGAAAGCGTTGCTCCCGTGGTCATAACATCGTCTATTATTAAAATCTTTTTCCCTTTTATTTTTTCGGGGTCAATAACATGATATGTCATATCCCTGTTATTTATCCGTTCATATGCGTTAAGGTTATGTTGCTGTTCTGCACCGCTGTCACGGTACATAAGCTCCTCAAACGGCTTATCAAGAAGCTTTGCCACATTTCTGGCGATCAGCTCCGATTGATTATATCCTCTGCGCTTTCTTCTGTCCTTGCTCATCGGCACACAAGTAATGACCTCAAAACTCATATCTTTATAATAAACCCTTTTAACAGCCGCCGCCATAGCAGCTGAAAGACTTTCGGCATTGAAGGTCTTTCCATGAAATTTATAATCAAGAATTGCCTTCCTCACCTTTGCATCATAAGTCAGCGGAGAAATACAGATCTCACCTGTTGGTGTCAGCTCGATTCTCGGCTGTTTCGGAAACTGCGCCCTGCACAAAAGACATTCCGTCATATCATATCTCAAAAGCTTGGAGCAGTACGGACATCTCGGCGGAAAAATCGTTGCTGTGATCCTGTTCATTGTCCGCTCCTTTCCAGAAATGCTTTCAACCCCGAATAACGCTTTGTCTTTTTATTATTATCTACCATTCTTTTCAGTGTTGATACATTCCCGACTAAAATCAATATTTTTTTTGCTCTCGTCACAGCCGTATACAGCAAATTCCTGTAATAAAGCTGCGGTGCACCGTAATACATCGGCATAACAACCGCATTGAATTCGTTTCCCTGACTTTTATGCACTGTTGTTGCATACGCCAGCTCCACATTCAAAAGATTATCCGAATTGTAGCTTACCACCTTATCGTCAAATCGGATTTTTGCACTGTTGCTGCCCTTTTCTATTTCCTCGATCATTCCGATATCGCCGTTAAAGACACCTGCACCTTCACTGCCGTCATCTTTGCTCCACGGAAGATCGTAATTGTTTTTTGTCTGCATAACTTTGTCGCCTGCACGAAAGGTATATATGGGCATTCTGACCTCCGCTTTTGATTGATCGGGAGGATTCAGTATATTCTGCAAGCGCTTGTTCAGTTCCGTCACTCCAAGTTCGCCTTTTCGCCCCGGACATAGCACCTGTATATCATCAAATGAAGAAAAACCGTAAGCAGACGGAAGACGTTCGGCACAAAGCTTTACAATATCCTGTGCAATTCCTTCCCTATCTCCGACAGACATAAAGAAAAAGTCACTGTCCGTTCGTTTTATTTCAGGCATTTCTCCGTGTACGATTTTATGTGCATTAGTAACGATCAGACTTTCCATTGACTGTCGAAAAATCTCTGTCAACTGAACTACGGGAACCTTTCCAGAAGCAATCAAATCACCCAGAACATTTCCCGGTCCGACGGACGGCAGCTGGTCGCTGTCCCCCACCATTACAAGTCTGCACCCCAATGGTACGGCACGGAGTACTCCTTCAAATAAAGCAGCATCCACCATGGACATTTCATCCAGAATCAGTGCATCACAATCCAGAAGATTTCTTTCATTTCTCGTAAATCTCGGGCGATCGTTTTTATCCCACTCGACTTCAAGTAATCTGTGGATTGTTTTAGCCTCGCAGCCTGTCACCTCAGACATTCTCTGTGCTGCCCTGCCCGTAGGAGCGGCAAGAAGAACCTTTAAACCACACTGTTTATATAACTCTATGATCGCATTCAGCGTTGTCGTTTTACCCGTACCCGGACCGCCTGTCAGAATCAACAAACCGCCCGAAAGAGCTTCTATAATTGCTTTATGCTGAAGAGCGGCATAGGTGATATTCTGCCGCTTTTCAAAAGTTTCAAGTGCAAGCTCAACACCGGTAATTCTCTCAGGCGGAAACTGCAACATAAGGGTCAGTCTTTCGGCGGCATAAATTTCACTTTTATACATATTCGGCAAAAAGATAAAACTTCTGTTGTCAATATCATCACATATCAGCGTTGCATCCGAAATCATCTCCGCCAATACTTCCGATAATTTATCCTTGTTGATTTTCAGAAAATCTGCCGTTACGTTAATTAACCTGTCCATCGGAAGGCAGGTATGACCGTTTCCCGAATTATAGCTGATAATATATACAATTCCTGCCCTGATACGGCAGATATCGTCTTCGGGGCGGTTCATCGCCGCCGCTATTGCATCCGCTCTTTCAAAAGGTACAGAAATCGCCTCATCGCACAGAACATATGGATTTTCCTCAATCATGGTAATTGAGCTGTCGCCGAAATTTTTCCATATACGGACAGCTTCCAGTGCTGAAATATGGTATTTTTCAAGATACAGCATAACTTCCTTCATGCCAAAAACACGCCGTATTTCCGCACTGATTGCCAATGCCTTTTCATGAGAGATCCCTCTGATTTCTTCCAGGCGTTCGGGCTGTTTCTGCATAACTTCAAGGGTATTTTCTCCGAAGGTTTCCACAAGCCGTTTAGCTGTAGCTCTTCCAATTCCCTTGACTGCACCCGATGACAAATATTTTAAAATCGAAGATGCTGTCGAAGGCATTTCATGCTCATAATACTGAAAAGCAAATTGTTCTCCGTAGCCGGGATGTGTTTTCCACACGCCGATCAGTTTTAATTCATCTCCGACATTGACATCCGTCATAATGCCCACCGCCGTAGCAGCAATACCGTCACAGTACAGCGTAAGCACACTGTAGCCGTTCTGATTATTTCTGAAAATAACATCCTCAACCGAGCCTCTCAATTCCAGAAGCTGTTCTTCCGACAAAATTCGCACCTTCTCTCATAATTACCCAACTTATAGTTTACCGTTTTATCGCTCTCATGTCAATATTTTGCTGATATTTCGTTAATTTTACGCAAAAAACCGAGGCGGAAAATTCCTCCTCGGTTAAAATGCGGAATAACTCCGCTGTCAAGTCACATATTTATCTGGTTCACTCACCATTTTTGATAGATTCAAGTTTAAAGCAGCAATAAACCTATGCCCTGACAATATTACGCCAGTCAAGGTCTCCTCTTTCAAGACCATGGATCAGAACTTCGCCTGTTGCGATGTTTGTTGCAACGGGGATATTGTGCATATCACAAAGTCTAAGAAGATTCATATCATTCGGTTCATGCGGTTTAGGTTCAAGCGGATCTCTGAGGAAGATAAGCATATCTATCTCGTTAAAAGCGATTCTTGCTGCGATTTGCTGGTCACCGCCCTGTGAACCGCCGAGAAATCTCTGTATTTCAAGTCCCGTAGCCTCGGACACCATTTTTCCTGTTGTACCTGTCGCACAAAGATTATGCCTGCTCAGTATACCGCAATATGCGATACAGAACTGCACCATCAACTCTTTTTTTGCATCATGCGCTATCAACGCTATATTCATGTTATCTCCTCCATATAAATTAATATTCAAGCGGTACATCCGTGCCGTCAAGTCTTGCTGCGATTCTGTCGAAGGCGTAGACTGCCTTCCATTTTCCTTCAATCGGTTCGCCCCTTTGTGCAGCGGCCGCCGCTACATTATCATCAGGAACGATCCCTAATAGTCTTGCGCCTGCCTTATCGATCACGGCATCCAGATCGGGCAGTGCATCAAACCTTCTGAATTTACGCTCGTCAAAGCGGTTGATAATCAACCTGATCTCGTGAATGTTCATCATTCCGAGTTTCTGCCGGACCTTATCGCATCCTCTGAGAGAAAGCGGCTCGGCATTGGTAACAAGCACTGCCTGTTTTGCAGCGGCAGCGGCTGATTCAAATCCCATGCCTATGCCTGCCGGGCAGTCAATCAGAATATGATCATAATATTTTTCCAGTACTTTGACAAGCTGCCGCATAATATACGGACTAACCTCATCATGTACATTCTGCGGAGCAGGAAGTACATAAAGCTCAGGCACTGTCTTACACGGGTAAATTGCGCTTGCAGGCGGACAATTCCCGCTGACGATATCAGCTATATCAAACACTAACTCACCGCTTACGCCAAGCATCAGGTCAATCCCTCTCATGCCGGCATCGCAGTCGATCGTCAACACTCTGTTTCCTCTTCTTACAAGGGCTGCACCCAGACCTGCCGTAACGGTAGATTTACCTGTTCCGCCCTTTCCCGATGTAATAACTGTCACCATTCCCATTTTCAGATACCTCTTTATTAACATTATCACATATTTTACATAAAGTCAAGAGTCAAACAAACTTTTTAATGCAAAATTCATAATAAACCATTTATAAAAAGGGGGAAAGCTGATGCTCTCCCCGACAGAAAATCATTCATTATTTTCTTCAACACTTTGTTCTTCATTCTCTGCATTTTCTTCGCTGGCCGTATTGCTGTTTTGCTCATCATCTTCGTTTTGTGAGTAAGCGTTTTCATCAGTGCTTGACTGTTGTTTACTGCTCTCTTGCTTTTTATCGTCCTTTTTATTCAGTCCGAAATATTCATTCATGATTTTCTTGGCAACATTAACCGCCACATAGCTTTTTGCACCGTGTTCTACCATAACACCAATTGCAATTTCGGGATTATCATAGGGCGCATAACAAATAAAGTTGGCGTGATCTGAGCCGGCATTTTCTGCTGTACCGGTTTTTCCTGCAATTTGCAATTTGAAATCACTCAAAGAATCATAGCTGTTTGTTGCCATATTCATTGCCTTCTGAACCTCTTTCAGATTTTGCTCGCTGACACCCATTTTGTCAACGACCTCGGGCTTAGTCTGACTGATCACCTCATCGCCCGAATAGGACACGACCTTATCCACAACATGAGTTTTCAGTCTTACACCGTTATTGGCAATCGTTGCGGCGTAAGTTGCAAGCTGCAAGGGCGTAAACTGGTTATCGGACTGACCGATTCCGGCAGGCGAAACAGATGTTTCATACCAGTCGGTATTCATCAGCTTGCTGTACTCGGGACCTGCAAGCGTACCTGAACTTTCGTTTATTTCTACGCCTGTTTTGACACCCAGACCGCAGCGTTTCGCATAAAGGTTCATATTTTCAATTCCGAGAAGCCTTGCCGTTTCCGCAAAGAATACATTGCATGAATCTCTTATTGCTTCATAAACATTCAGACTTCCGTGAACACTCATACAGTGCAGCTTAAGTCCTCCTGTGGTATAAATTCCTTCACAGTCTATGCGAGTTTTTGTGGTTATCGCACCCTCCTGCAAAGCAGCAGCAGCCACCATAGGTTTAAAAGTAGAACCGGGTGCAAGTGCTCCTGTAAATGCCCTGTCCACAAGAGGATCGCCCTTTGTTTCAAGCAGCTTGTTATAGTCGCTGTAAAATTCTGATAGATCATACCCCGGGTAGCTTGCAGCACATAAAACAGAAAAATCCTTGACATTCAGTACAACAACCGCTGCACCTACACAATCAGCACCCATCATTTCATCATTTTCGGCTTTAGCGTAATCATTTGCCTCTTTTACCGCTTCTTTCAGTGCTTTCTCAGCCAGCTCCTGATATTTTGTATCAATGGTAAGATATACCGAATTGCCCGGCTTGGATTCCATGGTCTTCACAATCTCGGTGCTGCCGTCAGGATTAACTTCATAAGTTCTGCTGCCCTGACTGCCCCTGAGTTCTGATTCATAGGCAAGCTCTATGCCCAGCTTTCCTATCTCGTCCGTATAGCCGTAGCCCTGGCTTTCAAGTTCCTTGTATTCTTCCGCTGATATCAGCCCCGTCACACCCACAATATGTGGTGCCAACGCACCGTTCACATATGTCCGCACAGCAGAGGTTCCGGTTTCGATCCCTGCAACAGACTGCATATTTTCAGAAATGATATTCATTGTTCTTTCACTGATATCATCCGCAAATACATAAGGATTGCTTTTTGAATACCCTATTCTGTCCATATTATAACGAACACTGATAATATCCCTCTGCTGCTTTTTTTCGTATTTTTCACATTCATATTTTTCCACAAGCCTTGCCATACATTCCTCAGCTGTAGAATACGGATTCATATTGAGGTTATCCTTACTTTTCAGTTCCTCGATCTCACTGTCCTTATCCTTAACAAAATAATAGTTTCCGTTTTTGTCAAGCTTAATCGGCAATTCATCCGTCCACTTGCTACCGCTGCTTTCTGTAAGCTCTGTCAGCTTCAAAATATTTTCATTCAGATTCTCGTCGGGCATATATATTTTATTAATAGTTACTTTATAACCTGTCTTATTCTGTGCCAAAGCGACACCGTTGACATCATAAATCTCGCCTCTTATTGCATCTGTTTTAACAGTATATTCCGTTGATGTCAGTGCGATATCCTCATATTCATCATTCTGAAGAATCTGCCACTGTACAAGCCTTGCACTGAACACGGCGGCCGCCGCCAGAATCAATATGATAATCAGTGTATAACGCCATTTTCTGACCTTTACTTCCAACTTTGCAGCCCCCTTTTCATCGTGTTCACTCTAGTGCCCCTTCGTTTTTGCGGCAATAAATCTGTTCACCGCATAAAACAGCGGTACAAATGCCCATGTATAAACCATTCTTGAGACATAATGGGATAAAAAATATTCCCAAACATTTCCATATCCCATAGCAACATAAAACAGCACAAACTGCATAAAGATGATAATCGGTATACTGAGGGTAGCTATGATCATAGTAGTAAGAAGATTCGTGTGTATATAATTCTCCATGAGTATACTTACTATATAGCAAAGCACTGCCAGCATGATTGCGTAATAGCCGACAGGACCACTATATCCCGAATCTGCCATAAGACCGCAGATAACGCCAAATGTAATGGCAGGGATTTCTTCTTCAAAAACCGCTATGGTCAGTGCAAGCGGCACAAGCAAGATCGGTCGGCCGCCAAAAACTTCCAGACTCAGACCGGGTGTACTCTGCACCACATAACATAGAAGCACTTCAAGCAGAAATGCCATATATCTGATAAATTTACTGAATTTACTCATATACAAACGCTCTCAGTCAGATTTGCTTTTTTTACTCTCTTTACTATCGGAGGATTCCTCTGTATATTCCTCGATTTCACCCTTACCGCTGAAATTAGTGACAATAGCGGCGGAGGTAATATCCCTCACATCCTCAAACGGCTTCACAAGAGCCATCGGCATACCTGTAAAGCTGTCATAGGCAATTTTACTGACCGTTCCGATCTTGATATTTTTGGGATACATTCCTCCATATCCCGAAGTTACGACAATATCTCCTGTTTTGATATCATTCTGTGCGGAAATATTTTTCATGATCACTGTTCCGCTGTCGCTGTATTCGGGGTCACCTGTGATAACTCCCTCGTCCTCGGATTTTTTGTCAACTGCTCCGACCTGAGCCGCAGGAGAAAGAATTGCCGTGACCTTACACGATCTCAGGCTTACCTCACTGACATATCCTGCCAAACCATTTTCTGTCATAACCGGGTCATTCAACTCGATCCCATTGGCAGAGCCTTTGTCCAGCACAAAACCGTAAAAATTCTCATTCGGATCTCTTGAAATCACCGTTGATGGAACAAGGGCGAAATCCTGATTTTCTTTTTTTATGTTATAGAACTTATATAGTTCCTCGTTTTCCTTTTTCAGGTCATAATAATCCACAAGCATATCATTCAACTTGCGGTTATCTTCTTTGAGCTTGCTGTTTTCCTGTGCAAGCTGTTCGGCATCTTCGGGGGGCTGAACAGCTTGCTCGGCATTACCGGCCACATCTGCTGCCACTCTTTGCAGCGGCGTCAGTATAAAACCTGTAAAAAGTCCGTTAACTGTGCTGTTGCCTGCCGTAACAAGCGCAACAACAAGCAAGATACAAATCGTCATAATCAGCACCTTAAAACCATTTTCCGATGACTTTTTCAACTCTTCCTCCCCTTTTTTAATGCATAATTCATAATGAGCGGCGTAGGAAGTTTTGAGTTCAAGAAAAAACTTGCCACGCTGTCACTATTCACTAACCACTATCACTTCCTGCCGAAAGTTTCAAGGCTTACGCCTGTGCCTTCAACAACACAGTCAAGCGGATTTTCTGCTTTATGAACAGGCATACCGGTTTCCTGAGCAACAAGAAGTTCCAGACCTCTGAGCATTGCGCCGCCGCCTGTCAGCATAATGCCGTTGTCGATAATGTCTGCCGAAAGCTCGGGCGGTGTCTGTTCCAGTGTAGTTTTAATTGCTTCAATAATAACAAGAAGCGGATCAGCCAAAGCATCTCTTACCTCTGCTGCGGAGATTACAACATCCTTCGGCAGACCATCCATTAAATTTCTGCCCTTGATCTGCATACTACCTTCATTTTCGTAAGGGTACGCCGAACCTATTTCTATTTTGATTTCCTCGGCGGTGCGTTCACCTATGAGAAGATTATATTTTTTCTTAACATATTGAATAATGGATTCGTCAAATTTATCTCCTGCCACTCTTACCGAGCAAGCCGTTACGATATCATCAAGGGAAATCACCGCAACCTCAGAAGTTCCTCCTCCGATATCAACCACCATACTGCCAACAGGGTCGCTTACAGAAAGTCCTGAACCGATTGCAGCAGCCATAGGCTCTTCGATCAGTTCCACCTGTTTGATTCCTGCCCGGTGCATGGCATCCTGAACCGCTCTGCGTTCTACATCGGTAACACCTGACGGTATGCAAACGATCACTTTCGGCTTACTGAACACTGACGGTTTGACCACCATGTGTATAAAGCGGTTAAGCATGGTAGCAGTAATATCAAAATCAGCAATAACCCCATCTTTCAACGGTCTGACCGCAACGATTGAGCCCGGTGTTCTGCCGATCATATCCTTTGCCTTTGAGCCTACCGCCACAACCGTATCTGTTCTGACATCCACTGCCACAACAGATGGTTCACGCATAACAATGCCTTTTCCTTTTACATAAACAAGTGTATTAGCAGTTCCGAGATCAATGCCGATATACTTTGAAAACATATTTTTTCCCTCTTCCTAAAAATACAAATCAACAGCTACCGTTTTTTCACACAAGCATCTGTTCTATATCCAAATTCCAATCTTCCAAAATTTACCTTCAAAATAAAATTCCACTTTATATTATAACCTTAAAATATGTCAATCTCAACTAACAATTTATCAACTTTTCAACTTCTGTCATAATAGCAAAAATCACTGTTGCACAACAATATTTTTTAGTAATTTTTAATGCTGCACACAATCCGTAAAATCAATGTTTACCCGTCGAGCCAAAACCGCCACTTCCTCTTGCAGTATCAGTAAGAGTTTCAGCTTCAATGATATCTGCAAACATCACGGGCATCACCACCATCTGTGCGATACGCTCCTGTGGCTGAACGGTGTATTCCTTATTAGAAACATTGCAAAGACCTACACATATTTCTCCTCTGTAGTCACTGTCAACAACACCGACTCCGTTAGAAAGACAGATTCCATGCTTTACGCCCAGTCCGCTCCTTGCAAACAGAAATACCGCAAGTTCTCTGCTGTCAGGCTCTATTGCGATTCCTGTCGGTATTTTCACCAACTCTCCCGGACGAATTGTCACTGCCTCTTCAATACAGGCATACAAGTCCGCTCCTGCCGACCCCTCGGTTGCCCTCGTCGGTATTACTGCATTTTTGTTTAATTTTTTTACTTTGATTTTTGTATTCATTTTCATTCTCCTGAAATAGGTCATTAATTTCTGTTTATTATTCTACACCACGATAATACAAACCTCTTGTATAACCGCCTTTTGGTGCGATTCCTTGCTTGAAAAGACGGAAGCTTTCTGCTTTTTCGGCAGAATTTTCAGTACTCAAGCGGATAACTTCAAAATCAACACCCTTGATCTCACTTTTTCTATCATTAAGTATCAACGGTACACTATTAAGAATTTCTGTACACGCTCCATAACATTGTATCGGAAATTTTATTCCTTTTCTGTCACGAATTGTCGGAGCTTCTACACAATGTTTACATCCATTTCCGTCATTCTGTGCCGGACAGTTTCTTGTCAGCATCAGCGGAAGCCGTCCGCTTGAGATGACACCGATTGGAATGATCCCTCCGAGTTTTGCAATCTGTTCAAGGGTAAGCTCAAAAGATACCTCCACATCTATCATTCCCTGACGTTCTGCCCATTTCAGTGCTTCTGTGTTGGCAAGGTTCAGACCGAAACCGCCATGAATATCCATTTCGAGCGTTTTTGCCATTTCCACCGCTCCGACATTATTAGCAAGAACCTCATTAATTCCAAGCGCCTGCACTCTTTTTAAATGACGATAGATATTTTTCTCAATGCCAAACATCCCTCTCGGTATTTCGACAGCTACAGCAAAACCTCTGTCCATTAGTTTTATTAACTGCTTGTCATTTGTTGTGATCGGTACATAGATCAGTTCGCTGTCAAGAAATTCGTCGGAGATATCACAATCGGTAAATCTCACCCTGTAATTTTCAGGCTTGTTATTTTTTCGTGTATCCGTTTCCGCTCTTTCACACATTTTAAATGCTGTGGGATAGAGCCGTTTCCGTAGTTCGCTCAGTCCTTCAAGACATTCCGAACGCATCGCATTAAGTGCCGAAGCAGGCATGGAAAGCCCATCACCGATCATACATTCAAGGTTGTGAAATACAAACGGCGTACCACCTGTTTTTGCTATGCTTTTTTCGCACCGCTGTTCATCCAAGGCAGTCCTGATTGCCTTTTCAGGCACTGCACCTTTTGCAGTAAATACATTTCCGCTGTTGTCCGAAGCTGCGAGGGTACTTTCTTCTCCCTCTTTGATATTCAGTACAAAATCAACAGGGATATGTCTGCGTTCATTCTTGTACATTTCATGTATCGAACCGAAAATTTTACTGTCCGCCGCCCCCTCTTTGGAGCGAACGCCGAACATCGACACGCCTGTTTTTCCCTCATAATAGCCGTCCGTAAATCCCGAACGTGAAAAAACCGCTTTCAGTTTTTCAGAAAGTTCAGGAGATACTTTCCCCTCATCCAGACTCTGACGGCAGGCGGCAACCGCTGTTGCAACATATTCGGGACGTTTCATTCTGCCCTCGATTTTTGCCGAAGCAATTCCCATTTCTTCCAGTTCACGGAGATGTTCAATAATCGATAGGTCTTTCAAGCTGAGGTCATGCCCTGTTCCCCCCTTAACGGAAAACGGCAGACGACACGGCTGTGCACACGCTCCCCTGTTGCCGCTTCTTGAACCGAGCATTGCGCTGAAATAGCACTGTCCCGAAACACTCATGCACAAAGCACCGTGGACAAACACTTCCAGTTCCACGGGTGATTTTTCTGCTATTTCAAGGATCTCATTCCTCGCCAATTCCCTTGACAACACTACCCTTGTCAGTCCGAGCTTAGCAAGGTTTTCTACTCCTGCTGCTGTATGTACGGAAAGCTGTGTTGAACCGTGTATCGGCATATGAGGTGCGCTTCTGCGAGTCAGCGTGATCAGACCTGTATCCTGCATGATCAACGCATCAATGCCGATCTCACAAGCATATTCCACAAGCTTCATCGCACGATTGATCTCATCATCATGTACGATCGTATTGCAGGCAAGATGAACCGCCGTACCGTTCAGATGACAATACTTAACGACCTCTTTCAGCTGTTCTTTATCAAAATTATGTGCCGAGGCTCTTGCACTGAACTGCTGCGCTCCGATATAAATTGCATCTGCCCCTGTTCTAACAGCGGAATAAACGGAATCTATACCTCCCGCCGGTGCTAAAATTTCAAGTTTTCCCATTTTTATTTCTTTCTTTTGCCACTGCCGAAAAATGTCAGGTTATCCTCTGTTTCATCTTCTGCTTCCGCAACGCTTGACTTCCTCACAGCCTTAACAGCAGGTGACAACGGAGAAGGCTCGATTACAGCCTTTGTTTTTTCCCCTAAACGCTTTTTATAAATCTCCATATCCTTTTTCAGCTTTTCATTTTCTCTTGCAACTTCTTCAAAAGAGGAACGATATTTTGCGGCATCGTTGAGATATTCTTTGATTTGCAGTCTTAAACGGTCGGCATCCTCCTCCGCTTTTGTCATATTATCACAAATATTCAGTGCTGCCAACATGACCGCCGAACTCAGCGGCAGTCCAGGTGCAGCTCTTCTCACGGTATTAATCTCATCATTCAGCTTTTCAGCAACAGCCCTTGTATACTCCTCATTTTCGACACTCAGCACAGTAAATCTTGTCCCCGCAATATCTATCTTAATGCGGTTTTTTATGTTGTTATCCATCATTTACACCCCTGTAAAAATATATAATACTATATTGGCAAAATGTACAGATCATAGATTCAAGGGGACAAAAGCCGGTAATCAGATATCCGTTTCGCTGATAGACGTTGCGCCAAATCCTGAACCCTGAATCCTCATTTATGCAACTTTTTATATTTGCTATTATAGTATTTATAATTATAATACATTTTCTTCAAATATAAAAGCTTTATCCGACATTTAAATCCGAACTTTTTTATTTTTTTGTAAATTTTACCTGTGAATCAATCACATCTTTGAAATTACTAACATTATTCAACAATTACTGTATGAATAAATTTATATTTTTAGTTGAAAATTTCTTAAAAATGGTATATAATTAATCTGTATTTATTTTTCCAAAAATTCATACAAAAAAGGAATATCTGATCTGTCCATCAGAATCTTACTGAATTATCGGACAGAGCCAAGCAAAGCTGCGGAACAGCTTTCTGCGTTTTGCTTTCAATTTCAGGGAGGTTTTTTTTACTATGTCAAAATCAAAACTAACGCCGGGCGAGGCAAGAGAGCTGATCATCGCTAAGCTTTCACACAACTTTGGTGTAACGCCTACGGATGCTACGGACGAACATTATTATAAAGCGGTCGCTCTTATGCTGCGTGATATCATGCGCCAGGAGCATAAAAACTTTGTCACCGCTGCCCAAAAACAGAACAGCAAAACCGTTTATTATCTGTGTATGGAGTTCCTGATGGGACGTTCGCTCAAAAACGATCTGTACAACCTCGGTCTGGAGGAAACTGTACAGCAGGCACTCAAAAGCCTGAATATCAAGTTGGAGACCATCTATGAGCAGGAGCCTGATGCAGGTCTCGGTAACGGCGGTTTGGGCAGACTTGCCGCTTGTTTTCTTGACGGTCTTGCAACACAAAATTACAACTCAATGGGCTATTCTCTCAGATATGAATATGGTATCTTCCGTCAAAAATTGGTTGACGGCTGGCAGACAGAGCTTCCTGATTTCTGGCTTCCCGGCGGTTCGGTATGGCTGCAGCCTCATCCCGAAAAAAGTATTCCCGTTTATTTTGACGGTAAAATAAACGAAACATGGCATGAAAACCATCATTCGATCGAAATTGAAAACCCAACAAAAATCATCGCAACACCTTACGATATGCTTGTTCCCGGCAACGGCGGAAAAGGTATCAGCAGACTCAGACTCTGGGCAGCTACCTCCGACAATTTCGATATGAAACTCTTTAACTCCGGTGATTATGTGCGTTCTATGGAACAGAAGGCACTTGCGGAAAGCATTACACGAGTACTTTACCCCGAAGATAACCACTCAGAGGGTAAGAGTCTGCGTCTGAGCCAGCAGTATTTCCTTGTTTCTGCTACCATTCAGGATATTATTCAGCGCCACCTCAAAAATCACAGCACTCTTGATAATCTTCCCGAGCTTGTTGCAATTCACCTCAATGATACGCATCCTGTACTTGCGATTCCCGAACTGATGAGAATCATGCTTGACGAATGCGGCTATGACTGGGATAAATCATGGGATATCGTGACAAGAACGATCGCATACACCAACCACACCGTTATGAGCGAAGCACTTGAATGCTGGCAGGTTGAATTGTTCCAGAGAAGACTTCCGAGAATTTATCAAATTGTTGAAGAAATCAACCGACGTTTCTGTGAGGAAATGCACAACAATGGCGTAGACGGCTGGAAAATCGGCAGAATGGCTGTTATCAACGATGGTATTGTAAGAATGGCAAACCTTGCTGTTATTGCTTCTCACTCTGTCAACGGCGTATCAAAACTTCACAGTGAAATTCTTAAAGATTCCGTATTCAATGATTTCTATACCGTAACACCCGAAAAGTTCAAGAATGTTACCAACGGTATTGCCCACAGAAGATGGCTTAACCAGTCCAACCCCGGTCTTGCCAATCTGATCACAGAACTGATCGGTGATAAGTTTATCAAAGATGCAAATGCCCTTGAAGGTCTAATGGCTTACAAGAGCGATGCTGTTGTTCTTGCTAAACTTGCAGCTATCAAGAAGCAGAATAAGGAACGCATGGCAAAATATATTCTTGAAAACAACAACATTAAAGTTGATCCCGATTCCATCTTTGATGTACAGGTAAAACGTCTGCACGAGTACAAGCGTCAGCTGCTTAATGCGCTGCATATCTTCAGCACCTATCAGTGGCTGAGAGACAACCCCGATGCCGATTTTAAGCCGAAAACATACATATTCGGTGCAAAGGCTGCTCCTGGCTATTATTTCGCCAAGCAGATCATTCAGTTTATCGTTGCACTTGCCGACAAGATCAATAACGACCCGAGAGTCAACAAAAAGCTCAAAGTCGTTTATCTTGAAGATTACAGAGTTTCTGTTGCAGAAAAACTCATCCCTGCCGCTGAGATCAGCGAACAGATTTCTCTTGCAGGTACAGAGGCTTCGGGTACTTCCAACATGAAGTTTATGATCAACGGAGCTATCACCCTTGGTACTCTTGACGGTGCAAATGTTGAGATCCATGATGTAGTAGGCGATACCAACTCACTGATTTTCGGTATGACTACACCTGAAGTAAATCTTCTCAAAAAGCAAGGCTACAACCCAAGTATTCCGTACAACAACAACCATATCATCAAGGCTGCTGTTGACGGTATCCGTTCCGAATTCGGCGACAGATTTAACGATATCGCACATTCACTTTCCACCATCGATCCGTACATGGTTCTCGCTGACTTTGCTGATTATGCCACAACACAGCAGAAGGCTTCCAGACTCTATCTTGACAAAAACAGCTGGAATAAGATGTCACTTGTCAACATTGCAAAAGCAGGCCGCTTTGCTTCCGACAGATCAATCAGAGATTATGCCAATACCATCTGGAACATCAAACCCGTTATCCTTGAATAATACACAGTACATATTGAATCGTACATACATCCAAAAAGCTCTCCGACAGGAATTGATCCTTGTCGGAGAGCTTTCAATTTTTAAATTTCAAATCACTGTGACTTCCGATACGCGTCAACAATAATATCAATCTGTTATCCAAATATCCATACACCAATAGCCAATCAGGTTGTATATGACATTCCCTATATCCTTTCCAATCATCTGTCAGCTCATATTCCGGAAGAGCCACAACGTTTTATCAGATATATTTTTAAAAATCCCCCTCAGAGCCTTGCGGCAATGAGGGGGATTTTATTTATGAGAGTTCAAATGCACCTGTATAAAGCTGGTAGTATTTTCCTTTTTGTGCAATCAACTGGTCGTGTGTTCCTCGTTCAATAATCCTGCCAAGCTCGAGAACCATAATAACATCGGAATTCTGAACCGTACTCAAACGGTGGGCAATAACAAATACTGTTCTGCCGTACATCAGACCGTCCATTCCCTTTTGTACAAGTGCTTCTGTTCTGGTATCAATACTTGAAGTTGCTTCGTCCATTATCATAACGGGCGGGTCAGCAACTGCCGCTCTTGCTATGGAAATCAATTGGCACTGACCCTGAGAAAGCTGTCCGCCATCTCCGGTAATGACTGTGTCATATCCGTTGGGCAACATGGTAATAAAGTCGTGTGCATTGGCAAGCTGAGCCGCTGCAATACATTCCTCGTCCGTTGCGTCAAGCTTACCATAGCGGATATTTTCCATAACAGTACCCGTAAACAAATGTACATCCTGCAATACAATTCCAAGTGATCTTCTCAGATCGGTCTTTTTGATTTTATTGATATTGATTCCGTCATAGCGTATTTTACCGTCAGCAATATCATAAAAACGGTTAATCAGGTTGGTAATGGTGGTCTTTCCTGCGCCTGTTGCACCAACAAATGCAACTTTCTGTCCCGGCTGTGCATACAGTGAAATATCATGCAAAACGGTCTTTTCTTCGTTATAACCGAAATCAACCTCTTTCATGACAATATCGCCGCAAAGCTTTGTATATGTCACTGTACCGTCGCCGTGAGGATGCTTCCATGCCCACATTTCTGTGCGCTCTTCGGATTCAACAATGTTGTCATCTCTATCATATTTCGCATTGACAAGCGTTACATAACCTTCATCCTGTTCGCTTTCCTCATCCATCAACTCGAAAATTCTCTCTGCCCCTGCAAGAGCCATGATAACCGCATTCAGCTGCTGAGAAATTTCACTGAAAGGTCTTGAAAAGTTTTTGGAAAGCCCAAGGAAAGCACCAATAACACCGGCAGTAATCGGGCTGAAACCAAATATGGAAAGTGCGCCGCCTACCATGGCGATCAATACATACTGCAAATTACCAAGATTATTCATAATTGGCATCAGAATATTGGCATAGGTATTTGCTGCTGTTGCGCTTTTGCAAAGTGCTTCATTTTTCTTGTCAAATTCCTCTTTGGAAAGCTCTTCATGGCAGAATACTTTTACGACCTTCTGACCGTTGATCATTTCCTCAATATAGCCGTTTACATCGCCAAGCTCCTTCTGTTGAGCAACAAAGTTCACGGCACTGCCAGAAGCGATTTTCTTTGTGATAAAAAGCATGATTCCAACAAATATCAGAACAAACAATGTTAGATAGATATTAAGCGAAACCATAGTAACAAAAACGGTAAGGATCGTAACAGCTGAAGAAAACATCATAGGCAGGCTCATAGACATCATCTGTCGAAGTGTATCAATATCGTTTGTATAACGGCTCATGATATCACCGTGAGAATGAGTATCAAAATATTTGATTGGCAAAGTCTGCATATGTGAGAAAAGCTCATCACGAATTTTCTTCTGAATTCCCTGTGATATCGTTACCATAATTCTGTTATATGCCAAACCAGATAATGCGCCGATGATAAATATTACACCCATAATCAGCAGCATTTTCAGCAAATCGGTGAAATTGGGGTTATTCGATCCCAGCAGCGGTGTAATATAATTATCGATGACTATCTGTATAAACATGGCACTGATCGCACTTGCCGCCGCACTGACTACAATACATATCAGCACTAAGATAAAACGAACTCTGTATCCTTTCAGGTAGCCGAGAAGTCTTTTGATCACCTTACCGGGATCTTGCAGTCTTGGCCTTCTTTTCATATCGGGCATTTTCTTATCAGCCATTTTCTTCACTTCCCTTCTGCTGAGAATAATATACTTCCTGATAGATCTTATTTGTTTTAAGAAGCTCTTCGTGTGTACCAACGGCATTGATCATGCCTTTATCAAGAACAATAATCTTATCTGCATCCTCCACAGAAGAAACACGCTGTGCAATAATGATTTTTGTAGTATCGGGGATTTCCTCCAGAAAGGCCTTGCGTATCATCCTGTCGGTTTTTGTATCGACTGCACTGGTTGAATCGTCAAGAATCAGGATTTTCGGTTTTTTCAGCAATGCTCTTGCAATACAAAGGCGCTGTCTTTGTCCGCCCGAAACATTCGTACCACCTTGTTCGATATATGTATCATACTTGTCAGGCATATGCTCGATAAAATCTTCCGCCTGTGCTTGACGGCAAACTTTTATAATTTCCTCGTCTGTTGCATCTGCTTTACCCCAGCGAAGATTTTCTTTAATCGTTCCCGAAAACAGCACATTTTTCTGCAATACCATTGCAACGCTGTCTCTCAGAGCTTCAATGTCATATCTGCGTACATCCTCACCGCCAATGGTTATTTTTCCTTCTGTTACATCATACAGACGTGGAATCAGCTGTACAAGAGTTGATTTTGAGGAACCCGTACCACCAATAATACCGACGGTTTCACCTGATTTGATTTTCAGACTGATATCTTTCAGACAAAGCTTATCCATGCTTTTTGTATAACTGAACGAAACATTATCAAATACAATACTGCCGTCCTTGACCAGGGTAAGCGGCTCCGCATCGTTTTTCAAGTCGATTTCTTCTGTAAGGACCTCTGCAATACGGTCACCCGAAGCCTTGGACATTGTAATCATTACCATTGTAATGGAAATGAACATCAGGCTCATCAGTATCTGAAATACATATGTCATCATACTGATCAGTTCGCCCGTTGTCATCGTACCGCCGACAATCTGATGGGAAGCAATCCACGAAATAATCAGTATGCACAGATAGACACTTAACTGCATAACAGGCATATTAAACGCTACGATTTTTTCAGCTTTTGAAAAATCCTTATAAATAAGGTCGGAAATTTTTCCAAATTTTTCTACTTCATGCTCCTCACGAACAAATGACTTAACCACTCTGATACCGTGAAGATTTTCCTGAACAATATTGTTAAGTTTATCATAAGTTTTAAATACTCTGCCAAAAATCGGATGAGCAAACTTTATCACAATTCCCAAAGCAAGCGCAATAAACGGGATAAATGCAACAAACACCCATGATAGCTGTGCATTGACACTAAACGACATAATCATAGCAAATATCATCATAAACGGCGCACGAAATGCAACACGGATCATCATCTGATAAGCATTCTGAACATTTGTAATATCTGTTGTCAGCCTTGTGACAAGACTGGAAGTAGAAAACTTATCTATATTTGCGAATGAATAATCCTGAATCTTGTAAAAAAGATCATGCCGGAGATTTTTTGCAAAGCCTGCACTTGCCTGTGCGGCGAACTTGCCCGCAAGCGCACCAAAAGCAAGAGCTGCAAACGCAACGCCTGCCAGAATCAGTCCTGTTTTGAGTATATAATCCATATCTCCCTTATCAACGCCTTTGTCGATCAAATCTGCCATCAACGACGGCAGAAGCACCTCCATTATTACCTCAAGAGTAACAAACAGTGGTGAAAGCAATGAGGGAAGCTTATATTCCCTGATACTTTTCGCTAATTGTTTTATCATACTATTTCACTCTCTGTTTCTATATTACTGCGTATTTTTTCAAGCACCGAAAAGAAAGTCGCAAGCTCCTCTTCGGATATATTCTGCTTTAGCCTTATCTCATTTTCCTCAAGATTCTTCATCATATTGGCATGAAGCTCCTTGGCTCTGTCAGTCAGCACAAGTTTTTTCAGTCTTGCATCATAATCGACACTTTCCCTTGTAATAAAGCCTTTTTTTTCCATCAGCTGAATAATCCCCGAAACGGTGGATCGGCGGATCGAGAAATACTGCTCGATATCTTTCTGAAAAATATCCCGATCCTGTTTTTCCGCAAGAAATCCAATGATCCATCCATTTTTACCTGTTGCATCGTCTACCCTTCGGAGCACATCGCTTTTTTTGCAGTTTCGTTTCAGCATATTATTCGTTTTGCTAATTTCAACGCCGATATATTTATGTTCCTGCTCCATTCTATCACCTCCAACAACTAAGAATAAAGTAAGCTCGCCGACAGTCCAAAATCGAATTGTCAGCAAGCTAATTGTTAGTACACTTACATTTTACCACTCTTCTACATTATTGTCAACAGTCTGCTAAAAAATACCCGCCTGTCCTCAGAAAACATCGGTAATTTCTTATAATGCTTTTTAAGGGACTTTCGTAATCGGTCGGTAGCCTTGTATATTTACATAAAAATAAAAGTTAATATCTGATAATGAACCCCCGTCGTAAGCGAATTTTCATCTTCGTTCACGACGGGGGTTCATTATTCAAAGGAAATTCGTTTTCCGGAAATTAGTCAAAACTAACTTTCACGGTCATTCCTCATTTTTTCTCGCCTTCTGTGCCTTGATGACTTTCAGGCGGGAGAATTCCTCTCTGTCCTTTTCTTCAAGTGCGTCGGTGATAAACTTAACGCCCTCTTCAAATCTCGGAATCATAATGTTTTTCAAAGCGTTGGCTCTTTTCTGCGTTTTCTTGATGGAATCCGCAAGACGGTAAACACTGTTCTCGACCTCTGCAAGATCGGCGGTAAGTCGCTTTACCTCACGAAAACAGGTGTACGCCTCGTCGATTGTCGGATCTGTCATCTGCAAACCATAGAAAATCTCGGGACTTTCTTCCCTGTCGATCGTAACAATCGGTATTTCTACACCCATGACGCTTCGATAGGAGAGTTTGAGGGAATCTTCCTCGGGAACAGATTTGGCAATATCATCAATGTAACCCATTTTTATATTAGCCTTCTGCAAAGCAAGATACGCCTTGCTGTAGGTTTCGTCTATCTTATCCTGTATCTCGGAAGCCCTGTCGATCAGCGTCATCATTTCACGAACAAGGATATTTCGCTTTTTGTCAAGAAGTTCATAACCTGTTTTTGCAAGGGTGAGAGATTTCTTGTATGCAATCAAATTACCTTTTGTAGGTACGGCCTGTACTGCCATTTATCTTCCACCTCCAAGGTAATTAATCATTACTGTTATCCGAACTATCTGTCGATTTGTTGTAATCATCAAATGTAAGCTGTTCGGGATCGTCGATGTAATGCTGTTCAAGCAGTGCATCGTCTACACGGTCAAGCTCTGTTTTCGGCAGAGTGGAAAGCAGCTTCCAGCCAAGGTCGATACTTTGTTCAACAGAGCGGTTTTCTGTATATCCCTGATTGACAAAATATTTTTCAAACAGCTTGCCGAATTCAATATATTTCTTATCAACAGGCGACAATTCTTCTTCGCCGATAACACTTGCCAGAGAACGTGCATCCTGCACTCTTGCATATGCCGCAAAAAGCTGGTTGGCAAGAGGCTGATGATCGCTTCTTGTGTAACCCTCACCGATACCATCCTTCATCAGACGTGACAGTGACGGCAGTACCGACACAGGCGGATACAAGCCCTGACCTTCAAGCTCACGGTCAAGAACGATTTGACCCTCCGTAATATATCCCGTAAGATCGGGAACCGGGTGTGTAATATCATCGTTAGGCATAGTAAGAATCGGAATCTGCGTTACCGAACCCTTACTTCCCTTGATCATTCCTGCTCTTTCATAAAGAGCAGCAAGGTCGGAATACAGATAACCCGGGAATCCCTTTCTACCGGGGATTTCACCCTTTGAAGATGAAAATTCACGCAATGCTTCTGCATAGGATGTCATATCCGTCATAATAACAAGAACGTGCTTGTTACATTCAAAAGCAAGGTATTCAGCGGCTGTCAGTGCACATCTCGGTGTAAGAGTACGCTCAATAATCGGGTCATTGGCAAGATTCAAGAACATTACTACTCTTGAAAGAACGCCGCTTTCATCAAAACTTCTGCGGAAATAATCCGCTACATCGTTTTTAACACCCATTGCAGCAAAAACAACACAGAAGTTGTTGTCCTCCGTATCCGAAATTTTTGCCTGTCGTACGATCTGTACAGCAAGCTCATTATGTTTCATACCCGAGCCTGAGAAGATTGGCAGCTTCTGACCACGAATCAGGGTCATGAGCGTATCAATCGTTGAAATACCTGTATTGATATAGTTTCTCGGATAAATTCTTGATACGGGATTCATCGGAGTGCCGTTGATGTTGGCTTTTTTTTCAGGGTAAACATTGCCGAAGCCATCGATCGGGTCACCTGCACCGCTGAAAACTCTTCCCAGAATTTCGGGAGAAAGCGCAAGCTCCATCGGGCGGCCTTTCAGTCTTGTACGGGTATTGTCGAGGGAAATTGATTTTGTACCCTCAAAAACCTGAACAACGACTCGTTTGCCTTCTATCTGAACTATTCTTCCGTGACGGAATGTGCCGTCGTCAAGGCGGATATCGACCATTTCTTCGTATGATGCGCCTTCTACATCGTCAAGCACGATAAGAGAACCGTTAATCTCCTTAACACCGACATAATCGAGAATCATTCATTTCACTTCCTTTAAAATCAATTTGTCGTCAAAGTTGCAAGTGATTTATCGATTTCATCAATAAGCTCATCAAACATTTCAAGCTTATTGTTCGGAATATCATATTTCATTTTTGCAAGCTTTTCAAAAAGACCAAGCTCTGTAATGCTTGAAATCGGGATTGCCGCCGCAATAATACGTTTTGCTTTGGAATAAAGATGAAGAATTGCCTTCATCATCAGTTTCTGCTTTTCAAGCGGAACGAAAGTATCCTCTGCATGGAACGCATTCTGCTGTAAGAAACCCACACGAATGGCCTTTGCTGTTTCGATAACAAGCTTCTGTTCATCCGGAAGTACATCCGAACCGATCAACTTTACAATTTCCATCAATGCGCTTTCCTCATGCAGAAGAGACGTAACTTTATTACGATATCTGATAAAATCTTCTCCGAGGTTTTCTTTGAACCACGGGTCAAGATCTGTAAAATATTCACTGTAGCTGTTCATCCAGTTGATAGCCGGATAATGTCTTGCATAAGCAAGGGATTTATCAAGTGCCCAGAAACAACGTGTAAAACGTTTCGTATTCTGTGTAACCGGCTCGGAGAAGTCAGAACCCTGTGGAGAAACTGCACCGATAATCGTTACCGAACCCTCACTGCCGCTGAGCGTATTGATTCTTCCGGCTCTTTCATAGAATTCAGAAAGTCTTGACGGAAGATAAGCGGGAAATCCTTCCTCAGCAGGCATTTCTTCCAGTCGTCCCGATATTTCACGAAGTGCTTCCGCCCAACGTGAAGTAGAGTCAGCCATAATTGCCACATGATAACCCATGTCACGGTAATATTCCGCAAGGGTAAGACCCGTATAAATGGAGGCCTCACGAGCCGCAACAGGCATATTAGAAGTATTTGCAATCAGCACGGTACGGTCCGTCATAGGTCTGCCTGATTTCGGGTCGATCAGTTCTGAAAACTCATCAAGAACCTGACTCATTTCATTACCACGTTCACCGCATCCTACATATACAATGATATCAGCATCACACCATTTAGCAAGCTGGTGCTGGTTCATAGTTTTACCCGTGCCGAAGCCTCCCGGTATCGCCGCTGTGCCGCCCTTGGCGATTGGGAACATGGTATCCATAACTCTCTGACCCGTGATCAGCGGAATATCCGCAGGCAGACGACTTGCATTCGGGCGAGCCTGTCTGATAGGCCATTTCTGACAAAGGGTCAGTTCATGCTCAACACCCTTATCATCTTTAATTGTGACAATGGTATCTTCCAGACGGTATTTACCGTTCGGTTCAACCTTTGTTACAACACCGCTGAGTGTCGGCGGCACCATAAATCTGTGTTCAATAATCGGTGTTTCGGGACAGGTTGCATAAATCTGTCCCCTTTCCAGTTTGTCGCCTACTTTGACTTTGATTTTGACATTCCAGTACCGATCAAGGTCAAGCGACGAAACGGACGCACCTCTGGAAATGAACGAGCCGCTCTGCTCTTCGATTGCTTTCAGCGGACGTTCAATTCCGTCAAAAATATTGTCTATAATACCGGGGCCGAGAAGAACATTCATCGGAGCGCCTGTTCCGTAAATCGGGTCGCCCGGTTTCAGACCTGTTGTTTCCTCATACACCTGAACAGTGGTGTATTTATCGTTGATACCGATGATCTCACCCACAAGACGGGATTCACCGACATAAACCATTTCCATCATGGAAAAGCTTCTTGTGTTTCTTATGGTAACAACAGGACCGTTTATACCGTAAATAACATCATTAGTTGCCATTTAAACTCATCCCATCTTTCCTTATTCGGTTACTTTCAGACCGGAATTTTCGCAGAACCATTCATGCTGTTCATCAAGCTTTGTATCCAGTGTTTCATCGATCAACAGACCAAGTTCACGGCTTTGTCCGGTAATTCCGCCGATAACGATATCCTCAGAAACCTGAATTTCACACTTTCTGGTGTTGCCGAAAGCTTTTATGATCTGCTCTTTCAGCTTCAGATCCTTTTCGCTGATTTTGATAATCACATCATCTGCTGTCAGCTTTTCAGAAATTTTTGCCGCACTTTCCTCAACAGACTTTACATATTGGTCCGTTTTGGCATATGCAATCAGCTTTTCCTTTGCCAATTCAAAAACTTCATCCTCAATTTCCTTGCGGCGGATGAATATTTTTTTTCGGCTTGCGTTTTCGGCTCTGGACAGCTCTGCGGCTATCTGAGTTTTCACATCGGTCATTTCCTTCTGAATGAGGACATAAGCCTCTCTCAGACCTTCCTCTTCCGCCTTGTTAAGTTCCTTTTCCTTAAAATCTGCGGCCTCGGATTCTATTTTTGTACGCTGTTCTTCAGCGTATTTTTCGATTGCTTTTAAAAAGTTATCTGTTTTGCTTACAGTATCGGCCATAATTCCACCTCCGAGGGACTTTAAATCTTAACGCCGATGGCCTCCCTGACATAACGGGTGATGGAATCCTTGGCTCTTCCGCTTCCGTGTCTGTCGGGGATTTCGACGATCAGAGGCTGTTTGCGGTTCAGCTTGAGATCATAGACAAGTTCAGGGCAAAGCTGAACGAGCCGTTCTGTCATCAGGATCACCGCAACATCCTCCATATCCATTGCTTTTGTCAAAGCGTCTCTTACTTCTTTATCCTCGTGAACAACAACTCCGTCTATGCCTGCAAGGTGCATACCCATCATTGTATCCACATTATCGCTTATTAAATAAAATTTCATAAGCTCACCCTTTTCTCAGTTGATCAGCCTGCATTGCTGATGATAAGAATTGAAACGAGAAGACCGTAAAGTGCAACACCTTCGCCCAGAGCTACAAAGATCAAAGCTTTACCGAATGCCTTCGGATCTTCGCTTGTTGCACCGATTGCTGCCGGAGCTGCGCCGCCTACTGCGATACCGCCGCCGATACCCGAAATACCTGTTGCAAGAGCAGCAGCCACCATAGAAATACCCTTGTTAAGGTCAGGGCTTGCAGCAGCACTGCCGTCGCCTGCTGCCATTGCTACCATAGATGTGATAAGGCAAACAGAACCTACGATTGCAAAAGAAGCAATCTGTCTTACAAGTGCGCTTTTGCGTGTTCTTTTACCAAGAGCGACATTTTTATACGCAAAATAAACTGAAGCCACCAAAAAAGCTACCGGTACCATAAGTAATACATATTCCAACATAATCAATTCCTCTTTCTTTTATAATTTTATTTTAAGCAACAGCAATGGAATTTTTCCTTTGCTGTCACTTATCATCTTGTCTTGCCTTAACAGGCACAAACGGACGTCCCTCGCCGAGATAGAAACGGCTGAATATTTCATAATAATCAAGCCTCAGCACCTGAATTGCCACAAGCAGTGCTTCCAGAGCCATAACGATCACATTACCTACGATCACTACGATAATGTAGCCGACTGCTCCGCCGACCATTTCGGCAAGTGTGAATACAACCAGCATCATACCTGCATGAACAAGGATATATGCGCCGACTCTCAAGAAGGACATTGTATTTGTCACATAACTCAAGCACATTTCAAACAGCTCAAAAAAGCTTTGCATACAATATTCGCCCCAGCTTTCAGGCTGCCATTTCTTTTTGCCCTCACAAAGCTTTCCAAAAGGCTCACGCATAAACATCAGCACCAGCGGAACAGCAATCAGACAAATGACATAAATTGTATTCATAATTTGAATATTAAGGAACATAGTGCACACAAGCCCTACAACCAGGGAAACATAGAATACAAAGCCCGAAATACCGTTCGCACCGAACAGTGCACTTTCCATGTCACGTCTACGCAGTGATGAGTAGATATTAATTAGCATTGATATTGCAATCGTAACAAAACCAATTGCAACAGAACCGTAGATAATCATATTGATCGTATCTGATTCCATCACCTCGACAAGCTTTCCGTCTATTCCGAAAAGTGCCTTATACACAGGATTCAACGCTTCTTCAAAGCCGAATACCGAGCCATAGATAAATCCGAACACCATACCCGATATACCGCACGGTATCAGTATTTTTCCCAGCTCCATCTTTTTCAGCTTCCACATCAGTGCTCCAACGATTGCAACCACAAGTCCCTGACCCATATCACCAAACATGATGCCGAAGAACAATGTATATGTCAGTGCAACCATCGCTGTCGGGTCAACCTCATTGTAATTCGGCAGACCGTACATTTTTACATAGAATTCATAAAGCCTGATAAACGGCGGATTTTTCAGTATGATTGGCGGCGAATGTTTCAGTTCTTCCTTTCCGTCGCTTACCGAATA